>DAOLFJ010000562.1:0-1465 GCA_035326365.1 Saprospiraceae bacterium
CCTTAGCCTTTGGGAGCTGTGGGTAGGAAGTTTAGGGGATAAATTATTGTTTTGTATCAATAATGTCAGCTTTAACCTGACTATAATGATATGGAATGTAGTTTTTTGGAAAGATTTTTAAAGGTAGAAGTTGCATTTATCAGGCCAAAGTCGGACTGAAATTTGCGGTAGTAAAGGAAAGTGTTGGATGGTATGATTTTTAAGCAGGTTACGATATCCTCTGAAACCGCTCCTTTATCAATTCTTTGTACTTTTCCTTCCATTCCGCATTTAGAAAACTCTTGTCAATCATTTCTTCCCACTTGGTGGATGCTTTATACATTTTATTAAATATATTTTTCTGTTGTTGGGCATCAAGTCCCAAGTTGTTAAATGCAGTCTCAAAATCAGCTTTTTTTATCTTCTTTTTCCTAGCATTGAGTGTAAGCGCTAGGTCTTCATCGTCGGCAGGATTGACCAATGCAGTGGCGAGCAAATCATAAGCTGGAGTTAGAATAGGTCCAAATTTAGGTGATGTGATAAGTGAAAAGTTTTTTAAATGCATGTCTGCGTTGCCAGTCAAAAATGAAAAAAGAACTATCTCAAAAAAATTAACTACGTCTAGGCCTGGAGTTACAGAAAATTTCTGAATCGCTTTGGCAATCTGTTCGTATGATCCATGGTATTTATGCTCACTCAATCGTTCTGTGAGTTGGCACATATCTTCCATGTGTAGCTTCGATTTTTTTATCCGATCTATCCTTTTGGTGATATAAGCCAGATTGCCTGTTTGTAGTCTGATCAGGCTGTGTGGAACTACTTTTATTCTAGCCAGGTGTGCTAGATGCATAGTTAGATCTTCTACCTCAGGCATGTGCGGATAGTGCTTAGAAGGTGGCTTTAATATATATCCTCCCCATAGTCCTACTATGGTAAACCGTGTTGGCTGATTGGGTTCTTCTGATGTTGCTAGGTGTAAAGATAATTTAGGCTGAACACCAGTGACAGTAGTTTGGCTTTGAATGACTTGTTCTGCTAGTGCTTCCATATTGTTTTCACCGTATGGAAGAATAGGTGGAGTTTGCACACCGAATATTTTTTTACTACACGCAACGTGAAAATCCACTTCGTGTACTTCCAAGTCTAAATAACAATATAAACATCGATTTTTCATTCTTCTTCCACATTTACTGAGTGAACACTAACGGCACCAATACAATCTTTGCAGCAAGCTAATAACAATCCCATCCTATCTCTAGGTCGGAGCTTCCAGTTTTTTTCAGCAATATCCAAAAGCCATCCTTCTGGAATCAAACCATCAAAAAAGGGGAACATTACATTACTTGTATATGCATTTGGAGTCAAGGGCAGGGTGAGACTTATAGTAGGTACATTATCTTTTTGTAGATATGCTGCATCATATACAAATTGATATCCGATTTCAGATTCCGTAAGCCATCCAGCTGTAAGGTCGTGCATTTTTATT
>DAOLFJ010000250.1:0-6961 GCA_035326365.1 Saprospiraceae bacterium
ATTGTTTGTCCCCTGAGCGTCTATCAGCGTAAGTCCCGAAGGTTCATTACACTTATAATAATGTAAGAGATTACTATTGTTGGGATGTGTATTATCGACTTCTATAAATTTCCATGTATTGATAGCCGTAGCTGGTAAGGCAGTATTCCATATCCTAAATTCATCAACTTGCATGTCGAGTCCACCATAAGCAAGATTACCATCTCTACCCAAAATCATAGGAAGGCCTGTGTTGGTATTCAGTGTTATATTGGTGTTATTTGTTGTTTTTAATATGCCATCTACATAGAGTTCTTTTTGACCAGAGCTTCTATACACCACTGAGACTTGATGCCATTGGTCATCCCAAACACCTGGTGCGTGTAAATCTATACGTTGGCTTCCATTACCTACGTTGAATGTTAACTCACCTGTATATCTACTAGCCAATACCCATCCATTATTGTTACCAGATGTCCAGTTTTTATTACTCAAAAAAGACTTATCAGCGCTAGAAGTTGGGAATTTGACCCGCATTTCGATGGTGAAATTAGGGATAGCGGCAGTGCCAAGATTGTCATTTGTGAAAGCGGAATATTGATTTGATGATATTGTTTTTCCTACATATTGGTATTGATAGTTGTTGGTACTTGCCAGAACAGGCCAAGTTGATAGAATTTCAAAACTATTGCCGCCATCTGTAGATTTGTAGAGTTCGGTATATATGCCATCCACTTCATTGAGCAATGCATAAACGGTGTTTGGATCATTGGGCTTAAACTCTATTTCACCAAAATAAGCATCTGAACCCTTGATCGCCAAAAGTTTAGTAAAATTATTTCCCCCATCTTCAGATCTATACAAACCTTTATTTGAAGCAATAAAAAGTATATTATTTGTTCCTGGTTTTAAGGCAATATCATCTATGCTATGAGAAATAGCATTGAATGAAGCATCGCCCACTTGTGTCCAAGAACTCCCGCTATTAGTTGTTTTATAAATTCTATTATTACCTCCAATCCACACGGTGTTAGGATCCGTAGGATGTATTTCTAGCGCATTGCAATGATTGACTGGAATGGTACTAGAGGCGTATGTCCAATTCAAGCCTCGATCTATGGTTTTCCAAATACCCGCATTGGCAGTCCCACAATAAAGGATATCTGGATTCGAAGGTGCTTTTTCTATGGTATAAACATGTGCAGCACCTGGTGCATGACTCCTACCCGCAGCATCTTTATCAAAATCAATAGGACCGATAGGCAACCAATTGGGTGGATTCATCATGAAACGATTATCAGATGTATTGTTGCCTGCTTTTATTCTATCTGTGTCAATTCTATCTTTTTCTGCCTTGGATGGTGGATTGATATATCCCTTATCATCGACTACTTCTTTGATATTTCGGAGCCAACGTTTATAGTATTGGGTATGTTGGTTCTTGACAAAAGGATTGGTTGTATAATAGGTGTTATAAAGATTGATGACTTCACCTACATTGGCTTTTTTGTCATACATCTTCCTTGCCCAAAGTGGAAGCGATGTATCATCTGGAGAGCCATAACTGCTTTCCCTGACATATGTAACTGCATCTTGATTTTGGGCAAATAAACCTGAAAAGTAAAAGAAAAAAAAGGTGAGGAAAAAATATCTAAACATGCAATAAAATTATTTTCCGCAAATATAACGAACATGAATAAAAATCCAAGCAAAGAGAGTTCTAGGAAATATTTCGAAACATTATATCAAGCTTACAAAAATGGTGATATTGATGGAAATGCTTTTACTTTGTATCTAGGTAGGTTTTATAGCATAATTTACAACAAAAGATTAGATTTGGAAAGGCCTTGTAGAGAAGGTTTTGACTTATATACCTTAGTGAAAGTATTGGATTTGCAGCAGTTGAAAAATGAAGTAGATCAAGATTTTGAGAATCACTAAAATCACTAATTCTTGTCTCCACCAAGACTAAAACCAACATTCTGTTTGGTCAGTGAGTAAACTTGAGCTATATTTATGGGAAATTATGAATGATGATGAGGCGATATTTATTTTGCTCTGTATTTTAAAAGATTGTACTAAATGATGACCTGATATGAATCTAATGAAAATCGCACTTTTTGTTCTGATCACATGCTTTGGCATGGAAGGGTATTGTCAAGAGTTCAGGAATATATTGCTGAAAGTCACCAATGATAAAAATGAGTCAGTTTATGATGCCTTTGTTATAGTGGATGATAATAAACCCATGCTCACTGATGAAAGCGGTGTAGTAACATTGACAGTTTCTAACGTGCAAAGTGTCCGAATTACTATCCAACATTTGACCTACGAAAAGTATGACACGATTATGGTCTTTCCTTTGAATGTTGTAAAATTGGACGTAAAACTAAAAAATAAGGAGATTTTAATAGATGAAGTGACTGTGATAGCGGCTCCAAGTATCACAGAAAAGCAAGTCAATTACATCAAAGACATTTTACTAAACGATGGACATATCTTGGCATTAATAGACCATCGCGATCAGTTCATACTCAAGATATTTGACTCATCAGGTATTTACACAGGAGACCATTATTCATTTACACATGATGGTAATTTTAATAAAATTATAAAAGGACATTTGCCTTCAAGTTTTTATTTGACAGGGACTAAAATGTGTTTGCCTTTTTCGATAGGATTAAACCCAAATTTGACTGTCACACAACAGCAAGAAATTTCACTAGAAAACTACTCTAAAACGGTAGGAGATGTGATTTTTTATAATCAGAATCAATTGATAAAGAAGGATGTGAGCAAGTATAATAATTATGTAAAATTATATCTTTACGATACACACAGTCTCGAGCGCCGATTGATTTATGAAATGTATGACCGTGATAATGAAAAAAATGCAATTTACAACTACAATAAAATCAAATCCATTTACCTATCGAGCGCAAATAATTCTAATGAAAAAGATATAGATTACGGATTTACGAAAATCAACGTACTAGAAGATCCAAATTGGAATGGAGATATTCTAGATCTGTATGTGAGCAATGATCAAAATCCTTTCTTAAATATGTATCAGATCGCAACACAAGGGTTGAAAACGGATGTTAAAATAAGAGATCGTGACTTGTGGATGATAGACAATATAAACAAAAAAATCGTCACTACAGCATTGAAAGACATAAAATTAATACCACACGTTTCTTTACCAGAGAGCAAATCTCCTTTTACTTTTGTGCAGTCAGAGCATCTGATTTGTATAGAAAATGGTGTCGAGTATTATTATTTGGATGAGTCCGTAGCCAGATGGGTGACTCTTTCTGTTGATGATGCTGATGTATTCTACCCAAAACGGAAAATACTCTTGGGGCAGCATTTATATATTCTTGGAAGAAAGGATGGCATTACTTCACAGAATACCATTATGAAATTTAAAGTGTTTGAATAGATGAGAATAGGATTAGTTTTATTGTTTGTCATTTTTCATGCAAATATTAAATGTCAAATTTATATCCAAGTTATTGATTACCATACTAAAGAATCAATTCCTTTTTCAGTTATCCAATGTGATGGCTATTATTCTAATGCTGACTTAAATGGTCGTGTTCTCTTTTCGGATATAGGTGAATGTGATACCCTGATATTTTCATGTTTAGGCTACAAAAAACTTAGAATGGCATATAAGGATGTTTTTAAAACTAAAAGAATCTTTTTACAAACCTTATCTTACGAAATAGACGAATTGACCATACGTAATCGGCGCATAAATTTAATCAATGAATTAACAGAAATAATAAAAAAAAATCAACAAGAAAACAAAGAGCCATTTTTACTTCAAACAAACATACTACTTCAAACAAGAATAAACTCTAAGATTGTGGAGAATTGCGATATAATTTCTACAGATTACTATCATGGGAGAAATAACCTTCAACAAATGCATAGGGATAAAGTAAAATATTCATTTGCTCCTATTCAACCTTTCTTTTCTGTTGATCTTGATATATTGATAAAAAAGTGGTTTAATAATATTCCCAATAAAAATCCATATCACTTGCTGCAATCAAAAAAAGTCAATGATGAAGTTTTGCAGGCACATTTACTGGATACAGAATTTTCCCTAGACACTTCATCTGAAATACGGACAGTCCAATATACTTTTAGAAATGGAAACAACGGTATCATTAAATACAGTTGGCCAAATGCAACAATACTGGAATACTCATATGAGATTCTGGGCAAAAATTTGGATAATTTCCACAATATTAATCCAAACAATGAAGCTTTAATACAAAATATAAAAATTAATCAAGAATATGTATCAGGAAGTTTCGAAAAACTAACTTTCATATCCAAAGGTATGATGCTAAGAACTGGGGATGAAGTTAGTTCTATTGTGAGGTTAAGGTTTTTACCACTTAATTATGAAACGGTTTACTATCCAATGAAGTTAGATAACAATATACAAGAAGATGCAAGGTTATTGGCAACTTTAGTTCTAGAAATGGAGCCAATTTCGACGATTTTGTTTGAAGAAAGTGATTTAGATTCCTCATTGGTCACCATTAATAATATAAAAGCACTTGATATTTTGGATTCATTCAATTATATCAATAATCAAATCAAACTTTGGGATAAATCTTTAAATATTGATAGCACAGATTATATATTTATTCCTAAAAAATATGATGGATTGGACAAGAAAGTTTCAATAGCTACACCGGCTATTAATACTGATATTCGATGGTTATTTCAGAAGGTAGATTTGAATGGCCAATGGCAAAGCATACCTGCCATTTGGATGACCAAAGATGCATATTTAATAAATGATCATCCTACAATCGCTCTTTTTTTAGCTCAAGTTGTTTTTGATATATTTGAGGCAGAAAAGAGAGAAACATTAATTCTTCTTAATAAAAATGCTAAAGAAAGCGGAACTCATGAGATTATCAAGAGTAGATATATCATAGCAAAAAAACTGAGCAAAAAACTTGCAAAGTCATTCGCAAAATCTAATATTGATGAAGTAATCTCTATCTTACAGTCACTCCAAGAAAAACTTGGCACAAAATACTTATTGCCAGATACCAACGCATTATATAAATTCAACGCCCAGTCATCAAAATATTCTATGGCAGACATTTATTATATAATTGGTAATATAGAAAAAGCAGTTTCCGAATATCATATAATGCTTCAAAATAGAGAAATGAAAAAGCATCAAAAAGCAACAATTTTTTTTAATCTAAGTTTGCTCTATTGTGATTTAGGTGAATTTGAAAAATCCGATATGTTTTATAATAATTACGTAAAATTGGAGCATGAAATTGGGACAAAAATAGAAATGTTTTGGACCTGTGACAAATCATTAAAATAAACTTTTTGAATTTTATTTGGATAAATGTATATATTCTAAATCTCCCTTCTCTTCAAAAAAATATTGAATACTTTTTTTCTGAATTAGTACAATATTGTTTAATTTTGTGAATACATTAAAATTTTTAATTATGAAAATTAAGTTATTTTTCAGTTTGGTTGGTGTATTACTTTTTTGCTTTTCTGCTTTGACACAAACAGACGAACAAATGCTTAAGGCAATCAAAAGCGATAACTTTGGTTACAAGTTTACGCATGATATTCAAAAATTAGTTCAAAATGAGTCAGTTTGTTTTGAATATGCTATGATAGGCAAGGATGCTTTAGCTAGAAATTGTTTTCGGGGATTTTATAATGAAGATCCTCTTATTATGGACCAAAAATATGATTTCTTTCCAGCACAAAAAGTTGTGGCAGCATTTCTCGAAAAAGAAAATCCCAAAATTGTAGCCATAAACGAAGCGCACCACATTAGTAAACATAGAGTTGTCATGCAGTCATTTTTGCCATTGTTGTACAAAAATGGATATCGATATTTGTTTGTGGAAGGATTGAATCATGGTGACAAATTGCTAAATGAAAGAAAATTTCCAAAATTTATGCATTCAGGTTTATACATTAGAGACCCCGAATATGCCAATATGATTCGAAAAGCATTGGAATTAGGATTTGAGCTTATTGCTTATGATCAAAGGGGAGAAAATCGCGATGAGAAGGCTGCAAATCATATTTTGGGATATATGAAAGATAAGGGAATTGAAAAAATTGTAATTTTTGCAGGATATGACCATATAAAAGAGAAAGAAAGCTATGGCAAAAAATCCCTAATTATGCATTTGAATGAAAGGCTAAATACGGACGCGTTTACTATTTCTCAAACAGAAAAATTGCCGAAGTTTCACAATGCAGCTTCTATTACGGATGCTGTTTTTTGTCCCCATTCCACGAAAGAATCAAAGTTTTATAATGGTGTGAATGATGATATTGACATTGCTGTTTTTTGTAGTAGTGATGAAGATATGGTCAAAAGTTTACTTCCCGAATATGCCCAATGGAAAGCCGATATTGGTAACGAAGCATTAATTTTTCCTATTCTGATTCAGGCTAAAGTTGACGGTGAAGGTATGCTCTCCATACCTATGTGTGTGAGAGAAGTTGCTAATATTGAAGAACTAGAAAATACTGTTTTGTACTTGGAGTCTGGCAAAAAATACACCATCGAATATTTAAATCCAGATTATGAGATCATTTACACGAAAATAATTGATCTGTAAAAATACTCTTCTTTGTCGTGTTTTTAAGCCAATAATCATGAAGTTTTATATCACAATTGCTACTGTTTTTTTACTTCTAATCGGAGTAAAAGTGTTTTCTCAGAAAGACGCCAGATGGTTAAATCTCAGTCCAGATAAAACGTTTATACACAAGGAAAAGATATCATTTTCACAACAGTCATACCCACAAACAGATTTTTGCGGTTTAAATGATTATATTGCATCTTCTGACATTAAAGACGTAGTCATTACTAGTGTTAGTTTTAGTTTGGTATTGTCAAAGTTTAATGATTTTAAGAATGGAAAAATAGATAGCTTAATTTTTTTTAAGAATGGAT
>DAOLFJ010000007.1:0-37148 GCA_035326365.1 Saprospiraceae bacterium
GTCAGAACCATAACCTATTGATTAGCAACTAAGAAAATTTTTAAACATACTCTTAGGTTTATGCATAAATTGGTTTTTTATTATTTTGATATTTGTCATAAAAATAAGACATCACAACTATCAAAACAAGAGAAGGCAGCATATTCTCTAACCAAACTTCACCTAACTTGAGCAGTCTGATAGATATACCTATGATGAGAATACCACCCACAGCACTCAATGCATCCATGACATTTTGGTTAAAAACGTACTTTAATCTAAGTGCCAAAACTGTGATTCCGCCCTGAAAAATTAACATAGGGATTATAGAGAATAAAACACCAATACCATAGGTACTAGCCAATGCTATAGAAGAAAACCCATCTAAAGTAGATTTGACATACAAGAGTTCTCTTTTCTGATGAATACCTTCTTCTAATGCTCCTATTATTGTCATCGAACCTACACAAAATAATAAAAAAGCTGTGATAAGTCCCTGTGTAAAACTACTTTCGGTATTTCCAATTAATAGCTTCAGACTATCTGAGACTTCGTTTATAATCAAGTCTATCCGCAAAATTTGACCAAAAACAGATCCAATAATCAAACTAAATATAAATATTAATAAATAGCCATCAGGTAGTCTGAGTGCCATTTTTATACCAATCAATAAAGTACCTAAACCTACTGCTTGGAAAACAATTTCCTGTACATCCGTCGAAAAAAACTGCTTCAACCATAACCCTATAAGGCTTCCGATTGTTACAGTCATCATATTTACAATTGTTGCTTTAGGCCAGCTTGCCATTGGTTTTCTGATTTAACTACAATTATAGTCATTTTTCTTTATTACCATAGGTATTGTAAAAAATATTATGTTCAGAAAATTTGTTATTCGTCTCCTGCTTTCACCTTTTTCATTGATATATGGGACTGTGATTTCGATTATTAATATGTTTTATCAAATAGGTCTGCTGAAAGCTTCAAGGTTTAGCATTCCTGTGATCGGTGTGGGAAACCTCAGTATAGGTGGCGCAGGCAAAACACCACATATAGAATATCTGATAGAAATGCTCAAAGATTATCTAGATATAGCAACGCTAAGTAGAGGATATAAAAGGCAAACACAAGGATTCAGATTTGTTACAAATGAAGACACTGCTTTGACATCTGGTGATGAACCACTTCAGTATCGTCGGAAATATCCCGATATCATTGTGGCAGTTGGCGAAAGTAGGGCATATGCTATTCCACAGATATTACAAAGATATCCAACTATTCAAGCCATTCTTCTTGATGATGCATTCCAACATAGAGCTGTAGAGCCAGGACTTAATATATTATTGACTGCATATGATGCGCTGTTTACAGATGACTATTTATTGCCAGCAGGAAGATTGAGAGAGTGGAGATCAGGTTATGAAAGAGCTAATATCATCATTGTCTCCAAGTGTCCTAGAACAATGACAGATTCTGAGAAAATAAAAATTGTAAACAAAATCAAGCCAAAATCCTATCAGCAAGTTTATTTTTCTTACTATGAATATGGTTATCCTTATAGTTTTTATCAATCAAATCAACGAATTTCCCTAGACAAAGAGTTGGATGTTATTCTGCTTAGTGCCATAGCGAATACTGACTATTTATATAATTATCTTGATAACGAAGTAAGGACCATTCATGAAATAGAATATGCAGACCATCATGTTTTTGACAAACATGATATCGAAAAAATCATAAAGGTTTATAATAATAATGAGAGTAAACGGAAGCTCATCATAACCACTGAGAAGGATGCCATGCGTCTGGAAATGCACAAAGAGCAATTTCAAAAAAATAATATCCCGATATTTATACTACCTGCAAAAGTAGCTTTCCATTTTGATGAAGGTGTAAAGTTTCAGGCAGAAGTAAAGAAATATTTACTTGATTTTAGGGTATAATATTTATGTTTTAGCAAGAATGAGATTGAAATCAAAGAATATAACTTAGAATTAATCTTGGTTTTCAGATAATAAATTTACTTTTGCAAACCATGCGTATAAGGTGAATCTAAGTTTGGAGCCACCCAAAAGTTTTAGGTATAAGTTTATGGAGTTTGGATTTATAGATATTGTTCAGGTAATTGGTGCTGTAGGTATGTTTATCTATGGTATGAAGCTTATGAGTGAGTCTATCCAAAGAGCTGCAGGAGCTCAGTTCAGAAATATATTAAGTAATATCACTAGCAATAAATGGATAGGTTTATTGACTGGTTTTTTAATTACTGGTTTGATCCAATCTTCGTCAGCGACAACAGTTATGACGGTCAGTTTTGTAAATGCAGGATTGTTAGGTGTTACCGAATCGATTGGGTTGATACTTGGTGCAAATATAGGTACAACCGTGACAGGTTGGTTAGTATCACTAGCGGGCTTTAAACTAGTACTTTCAGAATATTCTGTCCCTTTATTTGCAATCGGTGTTCCATTGATGTTTTTCAAAAGTGGTAAATGGAAATATTGGGGAGAATTTATCATTGGCTTTGCTTCATTATTCTTAGGGTTAGGTTTTATGAGAGAAGCCGTCCCTACTTTGAATGACGATCCATTGATGTTAGAATGGTTAAAAAATTTTACTGAATATGGGTTGTGGTCCAATTTGTTTTTTGTCTTAATAGGTGCAGTCATTGCAGTATTAGTTCAATCATCAAGTGTGGCTATGGCTATCACGCTCACCATGTGCGCTCAGGGTTGGATGCCATTTGAAGTGGCAGCAGCGTTGATTTTGGGTGAAAACATAGGAACAACTTCTACAGCCTTAATTTCTTCGATTATTGGAAATAGGGAAGCAAAAATAGCTGCTAGAATACACACTTGGTTTAATGTCATAGGTGTGGCTTGGATGATTATTATATTGCCATGGTTTTTACAAATATTGACTTCTATTCTTAAAATTGATATTGATAGCATAAATGAAAATCCTGCTGATATTGCCGTAGGATTATCTGCTTTCCATACTTTGTTTAATGTTTTAAATGCATTAATTCTAATCAATTTTGGACCTGCATTGACACAGCTCGCATCTCTAGGACTTCATGATACCCATGAAGAAAATGATCGTGAGAAAATCAAATTGAATATAATAGGAAGCATCAACGGGATGCCCGAAATGGCAACCATACAACTTCAAAAAGAGACAGAAAAATTTGGAGACATCATTGTAAAAATGGCAGAACATTTTCATACTATTATTAATACAACAGATACTAAAAAACAACAAAAACTCTTCAAACGCATCAGACAATATGAAGAAATGACTGACGAACTTGAGATTGTGATAACAGAATATATCACTAACCTCAGCAAAGAAGAAATGACATCACAAACAAGTTTAATACTCAGAAATATTCTTAATATCTGTAATGATTTAGAGCGCATTGCTGATATTTATTATTCACTGACTATTGTTCTACAAAAGAAAGCGGATGAAAATGTATACTTTCTAGCTGAACAAAGAGAGAAAATTAACGAGATGTCTATTCTTATTTCTCAAGCTTGCAAAATTATGTCTCAAAATCTTGCGGCTACAGACTACTCTACTGTTCAAAAAACAACTGCTACCGTGGCAGAAAAGAAAATAAATACATTGCGCAATGAAATGCGCGAAGAACACTTATTACGGCTCGGTGCTGCGGACTACAACGTCAAATCTGCAATGGTTTATAATAATGTTTTCACTTCCCTTGAGCGGATTGGTGATCATATACTTAATGTGACTGAGGCTGTAGTAGGCGAAGTTTAGGAATTGTTGCCAGCAATTCTACAGTTCAAAAAATCAAAAGTTTATGCAATTTAATTACCGTTTTCCTATTCTATTAAGGCCTGATTTTGCCTTCTGATGCAAACTGTTGCTATATCCAGCAGGATCCATTTCAAGGCAGAGATTAAAATATTTTTTTGCTTCAGAATATTTCTGTTGAGTTTCATAGATAAGTCCTAGTTGTAAGGCAGCATTACAGCCATAATATTTTTTAGGATTTCCTTTTGAGATGGTGAGTTTATAGTAATGTATTGCATCAGCATAGTTTTTGAGCGCTTCTGTGACTCTTGCAAGTCTGTAGAAATATTCACCGTCTGTAACTGAAGCTTCAAAAGTTTTACTATTCAGAATAAGTAGATTATGACTTTTTGTATAATATCCACCGTCGTACAATAACCTAGCTTTTAGTAAAATTTGATTGGGGACTTCTGTAGATTTGGCTTCTTTGTCTGCTTGTATATCTTCGTCAATGAGACTATTCCCGCGGTTTGCACAGAGTTTTATAGCATTTTTGTACTTACTCTCATCATTATGAATGGCCATGTGGTACCACGCAAGTTTCTGGTAAGCTTCCTTAATATAGTGTTTGCCTTTAAAATTATTTAAGAATTTGAGAATATAAATATTGGCTTCTGGATCAAGTTTGTAAAGTTTAAATTTGCCATACATAAAATCCAAGTAGTAAAAAGGCATATATTCATCTCCCGTCGGTCTTTTTTCTAGTATTTTCAGAGCTAAGTCATTATTGCCAGTTTTTTGGGCCATGGTAGCTTTCAGAAAACTAATCAAAGGACTAGATGTGGCATCCAATTGATATTTGTCAAATAATCCAAAGGCTTCTTCCTTTTTATTATTGCTATAAAATAGGATGTAACTATATATCGCTACGATTTCGTCTTTAAAAATGCTTTTGGTTTTTTGTGCGTGGTCAGCAAGAAGACTGATCTCTTTTGTCCCCATTTCTACAGATCCACGTATGCCCATGATCTTTCTGACCCAACCTGGCACACTCTCTGCCAATGCATGAATGATGCTTAGACTTTTGTTGTTTTCGACGAAATTAGGAAATTTTTCTTTATTTTTTTCTAGAAGTTTATATGCTTCATATACATCTCTAGCTGCATTTATTTTATCATCAAATTTCAATTTTATCGTTGCCCATTGTAGGATGATTTCTGCTTGACAGAACAGATAGTAAGGTGAGTTGGGATCTGAATTTTTAATTTTTTGTAGCCGAAGATCTCTATTTTTAATGAGCGATTTATACTTTAGTGGATCTTCTTGAATAAAAAGTGTAAAAAAGTCCACATAATTCTCTACATAATAGACCATAGCATTATCAGCGTCTTTCAGTTTTAGTATGTTTAACTGATAAGTGCCACTTTTTATTTTTAAGGAACTTATATCCATGTAGGCTTCTCTCAAATCTTCTGTGAACTCAAGTTTTTTCTGACTCCAAGAATTTACACTTAGAAGACAAAAAATGATGATAAATATGCTCTTGAAAGACTTCATGAAAGCAAACTAATGAAATAAAAGTTACAAAAAAAAATCCCCAAATGATATGGAATTTATCATTTAGGGATCAATATTTTAATAAGCAAAAGCTGTGTTCAATTAAGCTTCGTGTCCTTCCAAAATTGCTTCGTCTATTAGTACACGACCACAGTGCTCACAAGCGATGATTTTTTTCATCACACCTATTTCTATGATCAATTGTGGTGGTATTCTGTTGAAACATCCACCGCATGCGCCTCTTGCTACAGTCACTACTGCTAGACCATTTCTATATGTCTTACGGATTTTATCGTAAGATGTCAATAATCTTTCGTCGATCTCTTTTCTCGCTTTATCAGATTCTTTAAGAAGTTTGGCTTCTTCTTTTTCTGTTTTTTCGATGATTTTAGAAAGTTCCACTTTTTTATTGTCAGCATCTTTTGATCTTGAACCAAGTTTGGCAAGAATGGTATCTAATGCTTCTTTTTTAGTGTCTCTAGTAATCGTTGCTTCTCTGATTTTTTTCTGAGAAAGCTGAATCTCTAGTTTTTGTAACTCTATTTCTTTTGTCAATGCGTCAAACTCTCTATTGTTTTTGACATTGTCCAATTGTTTTTCGTATTTAACGATAAGCCCTTCAGACTCTTTGATATTGGCATTATGTTGATTGATTTCATGCTCGACATCAGTCACATTTGTTTCTAATTTTTTTGAACGAGTCTTAAGTCCAGTTATTTCGTCTTCGAGGTCACTTACTTCTATAGGAAGTTCACCCTTCAAAATGCCGATTTCATCCATTTTGGAGTCAATCTGTTGTAGTGCGTGCAACGCTCTTAATTTATCTGCTATACTTTGTTCTTTAACCGCTGCCATATGGATTATTTTAAAAGAATTTTATAGGATTAGTAACAATTTTTGTACAATGGGTCGCAAAGGTACTAAATTTATTAATTATTAGGTCATAAAGTAGGTCAATTGTAAATTTTTCGCTTTCAAAATGTCCAATATCCGCAATTATGATCTCATTATCTGCATCAAAGTACTCGTGATACTTAAAATCTGAAGAAATATAGACGTCTGCTCCTTGTTTTCTTGCCGTATTCAATAAGAAACATCCCGAACCACCACACACTGCAACTTTAGAAATGGTCGTCTTACACAGGTTGGTATGTTTTATGGTAGTGAGTTCCATCTTGTCTTTGAGATATTCTAAGAAATAATCTGACGACATAGGCTGCTCCAGATGACCTATCATGCCTGCTCCTACAGGAAAATTATCGTGTGTAATATTTGTTTTGGGTGATAGGATAGATGGATTTTGAAGGTTAAGTTTCTCCGCTATCTTGGTATTGACACCATGTGTGAAGACGTTGTCCAGATTGGTATGGATAGCAAATATCGCGATGTCATTTTTGATGGCTTTGATGATGGTACGTTCTATATAATTGGAGCCATTCAGCTTTTTGAGTCCTCTAAATATGATAGGATGGTGGGCCACAACGACATTGCAACCTATCGTAATCGCTTCGTCTATCACCGATTCTATGGCATCAAGACATATGAGCACACCTTTTATTTCCATGTTTCCATGTCCTGTGATCAGGCCCGCATTATCATAATCTTCTTGTAGGTGTAGCGGTGCGATGGTATGGAGATATGAGATGAGAGCGTTGAGTTGCATGTATTAATTGTCAATTTTGCTAATAAGACTAACAATATAACATTAAAAGGTGGGTTTGGGTTTTTGTTGGAATATGATACTAGAGTAAGTCAATAAAAGAAGCTTATAAAAAAGGCTAATTAGGAAGCTTTAATCTTTTTTTGATCAAAATATTAAGGTAAAAACTACTTGATAATACTCACATCTCCATATTTATATTTTGTCTCCTGTGGTATGATAGGATGTCTGAACTTGTACTTAATACTGTACATATAGACGCCTGTCTGACATGGCCTGCCTGAGAATGTGCCATCCCAAGGTGTCAGTGAATCGGTGGAATGAAATATTTTATTTCCCCATCTGTCAAAAATCCCAACTTCATATTCTTCGAATACACAATTCGTCTTAGGCTGCCATAGGTTATTTGGAGATGTGGATGATGTGGATATGATATTAGGTACATGGATACTGCAATTTTCGCATGTGACTACATTTATATTTATTTGACCGAAATCACCATATCTTGGATGTAAAACAGAAAAAGTGAACCGACCAGCTACATCGCTTACAAAAGATGTGACATCTTTTCCATCTTTGTCAATGATACTATATGGCTGACCTACTGCGCTTATGAGTGATAATGGTTCGTTGTTGCAAATAGTGATGGTAGTGTCCGCTGGGTTGGTGCAAATGTTGGATGTGATATCTATCTGCCCGAGTCTCTCATAACAGGCATCTTCATAATAAAATCTATAGGTATTAGGCCATTCAATAGATATAGTAGTCACTTCATTTCCTAGTGTATCTACGATGGTTGTGTTAGGATTGGTGGGCAAAGGTAAGGTAAAGGTTTCGCCATCACATGCTTCTATTGTTTGATTTTTTTCTTGTACTTTCGTGGCTTTGGTGACGCTGACGGCATCAAGGTTAAAGCGAGAGCCATTACTATTTAAAAAACCCAAATGTGGGTGCCAATGTACCTGATCAGGTGGTAAAAAACCGCCAAAAACGATGTACTCTTCATCTCCTTCAGCCGTGAAACACCCTTCTATCTTGTGATAGAGTCTGTCAGGTCCATAAAAGGTATCTCTGAACCCTATGAAGTCATCTCTAACCACCATAGAAATCGTATCTCCAAAATTGGTATAAACCAAATCACTTGTATCTCGCACAAAAATCGCACCGCAGTGGTCGGAGATACCATAATGTCTATTAGAATGAATGTAATATGATACCTTGTAAACACTGTCTTTTTGGAGTGTTTCTTTTAATTTAGAAAATAAGTAGCCGTGCTTTCTTATTGATTGTGAATCCCTAGTTTTTTGATAATTAGATGTACCAACAATTCCTTTGCCATCGAACGGTAAAATGGAGTCAAAAACTATTTGATTTATAAATAATGTCATAGGATTGCAATCTAAGTGGTGATAGCCCCCATATCTTATTTGATTAATCCCTAGGTCAAAATTGTGGTTTGCCATAGTTTTAAATGTATGTTTAAATCTGTATTAGGCCCATCAGGGGGGCAAGAGCTGCATTCTTCAAAAGATGAATTGTTGATAAGGTTTTGTGCGCTGCTACAAAACATCGATAAACAAAATGCAGCTACTATTGATAGAATGCGCATACACAATTAGGACTAAAATGTTGAGTACCACTATGAATGGAATAGTGGTACTCAACTGGGTGATTAATTATTTTGTGATTTTAACAATTTTGTCGGTTTTTTGAATTCCAGTTGAAGATTTGGTCTTCAAATAATAGACACCATCAGGTAAGTGAGTGATGTCTAGTTCATTTCCTGAATTTCTTACTGCTACAATTTTGCCACACTGATCAAACAAAGTTATCATTGTGTTTTCATCAGAATTCAATATATGAACGATTCCCGAAGTTGGATTGGGATATACAAAAAAATCATTTTGTTTATTTTCATCTACATCCAAAACAGATGATGTAAGATTTATTCCTAAGTCTTTTGCATTAAAACAATGGAATTGTACTCTTCTTGCTATTTGATTTTGTTTTATCACTTGGATGTGAGATCCTATAATAAATTTTCCATCTTCATACAATTTGCTAATATTTATTTTATTAGTAAATACTTCATTTGATGGCGATGTCAATGAAGATACATATATCAATTTAGTACTTCCTTTGTTTACTTTAAGAATGTCAAACCCGTTTCTTTTGGTGACGGAAGGCCAACCAATTAAAAATAATTGTTTTTCATCTACATATATGGTTTTTATAATTTTGTAATAATGGTCATCAATACGACATTCTGGTATATAGGCTTGAATGTTACCTATTTCATTCAGCCATAACACATATGAAAGATAGGTTTGTAATGAATCATTGTTATAATCATGAGATAAAACAATCTGTTTGTTTTCAGTATAAGTTGTAAAGTTGATTAATCTGCTAAACGATGATGGAATTATGTTTTCAA
This sequence comes from Saprospiraceae bacterium, assembly GCA_035326365.1. Lineage (GTDB taxonomy): Bacteria > Bacteroidota > Bacteroidia > Chitinophagales > Saprospiraceae > OLB9. Next base: position 9,390 of record DAOLFJ010000007.1, read on the forward strand.
TATTTTGTCTCCTAATTACATTTATGTTTTTTATATCAGAAATATCCATCCATATTAATTGCACTTTATATTTATCTTTTGAATGATAATCTTGAAAAACCAATCCTACTATTGTATTCTCATCTATTTTTAATATTGGTAGTTGGCCTGCAATTGAAAAAAAACCCAACGTATCATTAGTTTGATAAACTATAGTATCAAAATCTTTTTGATCATATAACTTGAGCTGACTATCTAAAGGGTAAAGATAAAAAGCAAAATTTGTCGGGTTTACTGGATCATTCGAATAATAGACACTTTGTTTAATTGAAAGGAATTCTGCCCCTTCGTCTTGTATAAAAGTTTGTATTAAAGGGCCTGAATTGTCAATAGTATCTGGACTTTCGATATTATCTATATCTACACCTGCAATCGGATTAATGGTTTTGTAAATTAGACTTGGCTTGTCTGTTGTATTTATCCAAATATCATCAGCACCTGGATTTGGTTTAAGTGTGCCATTTCTTTTTCTCCCTATGAGTACTACATCATTGTTACTATTTAATTGGCTATAATTTATTACTTCTTGGCTTGATTTATTATGGTAAAATGTATTTTGATTGGACCAATATAATTCGCCAGTTTTTAGATCAAGTTTTTCCATAATATAACCGTAGTAATCTCCATTCGGTGCAATTGATGCACAGAGTAAATATAAGCTATCATTTTTTCTTAAAATTTGGCTAGGCTCAAATTGATAGTATTTTGTGCCTTCTATGTCTATATTATTTATTGTCGCATGTACCCAAATAGGTTGAGCTTCTATAAAGTTTACATTTATGGTATCTTTTTGACCTAAAATAATAAAACTGCAAAGACAAAATAAAATGGATGTACAATATTTCATTTTTATTTATTTTAAATGATCATAGCAAATTACAAATTAGAGTAAAATCTGCTATGACCACATTGTTTTAGAATAGAATTAAGGAATGCATATATCTGTATTAAATGTACATGGCGACATCCAAACATTTTCACCTCTTAAAAGACAATTGTATGAATTTGATAATAAACTTTCATCTTGGAAAAATGGAGGATATATTGGAGCTATAAGTACTTCGGTTTGGATAGACCCATCTGGTTTTCTACAAATTCTGGTATGAGTTTCACAGCATTGAAATCCGCATGCTACTTTGGTAGAAATGAAAAGATTTTTACCGTTTTCTTTTCCAAATTTAGTTTGAGCAGTGCAATATTGATAGCAACTCGATGAGAAGAATTTAATTGAAAACAATAGGCCAGAACCACATCTATAATCACTACCTTGCATCCAAGTATTTATTAAATGAGTTTGTATTTGATCGTGAATTTTTACATCAAATTGGTGAATAAATTCTGACCAAATTGTAGTGTTTCGTTTGGTTTCAATTTCATCAGAAAATTTTTGACAATCGTGTTCCAATATTTGATAATCACTTATACTCAAATCTGTTAATCCTGCCAGAGGTCCTCCAAAACCTCCACAAACATAATAACGATATATGATTTTAAATGTGCACCCTGGATAATCAGGTAGGTCTGTAAAAGTGCGCGTATCAGTATAAGGTATATCGTTACAGTTCGGAGCAGTGCCTGCAAAATTGAAGCAATCGACGCCAATTAAATCTAGCAAATCTCCACTACCCCTTGACTCAATTGTTTGATTGTTATTAAAAAGTTGAGTTTCTTTTTTTTCGTCTTTAGTACAAGCAAAGAAACTATGGATTAAAATAAAAATAGTAAATACGGATACAAATAATCTAAATTTGTTCATGATGTTTAATTTTAATGTTTAATAATAAATTAATAAATACTTAATTCAACAAAAAGAAAACCCGTATCTTTGCGGTACGTATCGGCGAGATACTCGGAGAGTCTGCAGCCCTTCCAAGGGCATTGATGTCAGGCTCTCTTTTTTATTTGAATCAGTCGTGTTTAAAAATGAATACCTTCGTAAGTTGTTACTTACTGCTAAAAAACCATAAAAGTTATCATCTTTCAATGATTTGTTTAACTGAGTTATTCCTACAATATGTGCCTTAATATCCTAAAGCGTCTGCCTTGATTTTGTCCACTTTTATCGGATGTTTACCGGCGAATAGAATTCTAATTTGTACTAAATAATTACCGTATTATTTTCTATATTCCACATTGTACTTTCGGTCTGCTGACACTCACGAAATGATGGTCACTTTTAATTTTTCGTTATTTTTTTGTTTACCTTTTTTCTGTTTTCATACTTTTATCTAAAGATAATTACCGTTGTTAAAAAAATAATTAACCACATTATCATCCTTAATTAAGGGATGAATGGCACTACGTGAATTAATGTATTGTGTTTCTAAAAAAAATCAATAGTTGTCTGATGATAGATTTAGCATGCAGTTCTTTCACCAGAAAACTGTATTGCAAATGTAAAGCATTTTTTTGAAAGAAATCTTTTTTTACAATTATTTTTACAATTATGGATTATTTTACACTAAATTTCAGATAATCAGTTTGTTACGTCGTTTTTATGCATATCTATTTTAGCTATTTTTTTTTAAATTGCATGATTGAAAAAACACCTATCAAGAGTTTTCTAATCTCATTAAATGTGCTTGGATTTTTGCTGTTCTGAAATCATTTTCCATTCATCATAATGATTGATATTTTTAAAATTTTCAGGATTAAGTATATTCAGCTTATGAATGTTTTGCTGACCTAGAAATTTTTGTAAAGAACGATTACCATTTGCAAAATAAGTTTCCAATAATGGTAAAGAGGCTGTCTCCCATATAGATAGTAATGGCTCATAAATCTGCTTTTCAGGATGGAAAAATGACGTGCAAATGTGGTTTTTATCCCTTTTGTCGATCAATGTTTTGATATCATCGCTGCTTATAAAAGGCATATCACACGCCAAAAACAAAATAGACTTTTCTAATTTATGCATACAGCTTAACATTGCTCCTATTGGTCCTTGAGCTTCGTATTGATCTGTGATACATGGATACTCGTAGGTGTTTTCAGCTTTTTGTTGCTCATTTACAGAAAGAAAAACCTGATTGCAATAAATAGATAATTTTTGGCCTGCTATTTTATATAATGGTTGATCTTCTATTTCTAGGAGTGACTTGTCCCTACCCATTCTACTGCTTTTTCCGCCCATAAGCACTACGCCAATAAGGTCATCATTTGGGAAGATTTTGTTTGTCATATCTTACTGATTCGGTCGTGGCCTGTATAGATATTGTAACTAGATTTTTTCAGAAATCCTATCAATGTTTGACACGTACTTTGTGCAAGTTCTACTGCTAAGCTTGAAGGCGCACCTACGGCAACTATGATCGGAATACCAGCCATGCTTGCTTTTTGGATGAGTTCAAAACTTGCCCTTCCGCTTAGTAATAAGATATGATTGCTCAAAGGCAAATGATCATGGATCAATGCATTTCCTATCAGCTTGTCGAGTGCATTATGACGACCTACATCTTCGTAATGAAAAATATAACTACCATCTGGATGAAAAAGTGCTGATGCATGAAGGCCACCCGTGGACTCAAAAGCCGACTGGACTTGTAGTAGTTTTTCCTGCAAAGAAAATAACACATCATCGCTGACGCTTATCTTTTTTGGATCAATGGGATACATAGATTTGGTAAGAATGGCATCTACAGATGATTTGCCACAAACGCCACAGCTACTAGTGGTGTAAAAATTTCTTTCTAAACTTGCAGTTGGTAAGTCTGCATTGTTAAGATCTATGTTTACAATATTATCTTCTAGTTGGCTAGCAGATTTTACCTCACTATAACTTTGAATCATTCCTTCAGTAAATAGAAAACCAAGTGCCAAAGCTATGTCATCTCCAGGTGTCCGCATCGTTACGGAAATAGGTCGATGGTTGATAGATATCTGCAATGGTGACTCTACAGCTACATAGTCGTCTAGATTTTCTGACTTATCCACACGATGTTTGATAATGGATATTTTGTGGATCTGTGCTTCCTTTTTGATCGAATTATCCATGGGCGCTATTTGGGTTTAGGTATAGATCGGATTCGTCTTCGTGCTGGCGTGGCTTCATACATTGGAAGTCTTTTTCGATAAGAATATTTAGACCATTCGCATCACAACCTTCAAATCCTACTCGCTCGTCGTTATCCCAATTTGTAAGCCAATCTTTTGGTATATGCACATTAATCGTGTCGTTTTCAAATGTAGCTGACAGCTCGTTTTCATGCATTTTCTGAGTGATTTGGTACCTCAGTATTCCATTACCAATATGAGTTTTATCAAGTACAATACCATTTTGTACTAACATTTGTACATCTGACATCGATAGTCGTAACCTGATGGAATTGCCACTAATTCTAAGCTTCATTTGTTTGAATATTTGTAAATTTGTTTTAGTTGAATAAACAAGATGAATTAAATTCGAAAATTGAAGCATAAAAATTGGTGTGTGCTACCATCCCTAATCTTCAAAAGATCCGAAAATGTCAAAATCTTCGTCATCATCATCATCAAAGTCAATGTCATCATTGTCATCAAATATTCTGCCTGGTGGATTGAATAATCCCCATTCGTCTTCGATTGCTTTATTAGGATCGAATGTGGCTACCCATGCTTTGAACAATACCTTGTATTCATCTAATGCCGTGCGCAGTAAGTCCATGTAGGACACATATTCAAAATCAAAGGCTTCAAGACTATGTTTGTGGATGTACAGCGAGTTTCCTGCTTGCCGTATTAGCGCAGCGCACTCCATTTTGATATCCCAAAGTCTGCCGGCTTCTGCGCCACTTACTTTTACTTGTAGGATATAGGAGTCTGCCTTCATAAATTCGGCTATACTTTGCAACATCTCGTCATCTTCAGGTATGAGCGCAACTATTTCATGGACTAAATCTATGATTTCGCCTCCTTTATTATACAGTGCTTGTGCTTCTGGAGATTTTAAATTTCTCTGTATTGCCATTACTTTATGCCATGCTAGCATTTGAGCTAGCTATTACCTTTGACAAGAATAGTTGTAAATAAAAATTTTTAAATCCTTATGAATTTATCTTTCTTTATTTCTTGGTCTTTGAAATTTGATCACATTTCCTGATGATGATTTCTACCCTTCGGTTTTCTTGGTGCTCAGCTTCTGTTCTTGGATTTGGAAATTTCATTTTAGTATTGCTATATCCGACCGCATTCATTCTTTTTGGGTCTATTCCGTTTTTATTTAGGTAATTATAGATTGAATTTGCGCGATCTATGGCAAGATCAAAGAATTTTCCTGAGCTCAATGGCGCACCAGGGAAGTTAGAATGACCACCAATTTCAAAACATACTTTTTCATTGATTTGCATAGTCTTCAATAGATTATTTAAGGCTGGTTCACTTTCTGGTAGTACACCAGCTTGATCACCCACAAATTTTATGTCATTGATGTCAAAGACTTTGTCAATTTTAATTGATTTTAGTATAATATTAACAGGTGGAATTTCTTGACTTTTAGGAACATTGATAGCTAATGATTGAGAGAAGAAATTTTTAGCTGATGCGCTTAGATTTAGTTTTTGACCCATGGGAACATACATTGAAAATTCTCTATCTTTTCCTACAATGGCGGAATCTCTAAACGTACCGCCTGAAATTAAAACTTTTGCATTAAAGTTTTTTGTGACGGTATCTGGACGTACGGATCCTTTGAGCAAATAGTGTGTCATCGGTTTCATAATACGAATGACAGACCTTCGGTTTTCGCTATTACTTTGTTCGTCTTTTCCTGATTTAAGTGGTCTACTTTCACCATATGCCGTACCTGATATTTGAGTGCTATCCACACCGAAGTTTATCAAAACATTTTTAACAGCTTGGGTTCTTTTTTGGGCCAACATCTGATTAGCAGTCGAACTTCCTACTTGATCTGTATGTGATTCGATTTGAATTTTATGATCCTTTGCCTGAACTGATTTACCAATGAAATCTTTTAATGTTTTAATACTTTCTTCGGACAGTTGATGTTCGTTGGAATTGTATTGGAGCGTGAGGGATGAAAATTCAGTCGATATTTCTTTAGTTTGAGTAAATCCAAGTGTAGATTGAAGTAAAATCAATGCGAAAATAAAAATTCTTAGTATCATCTGTTTATCAAATAAGTGGTTGATTAATCGTTATCCTATTCACACAACGAATAAAATACTCAAAATGATGCATTTTTGTCTCAATTATTTTTAAAATAGATGATTTTGTGCTCCTGTAAATGATAGAAGGTGGAAATCTTACACAATAAGGGCAAAATTTCCACCTTTTAAATCCACTTGTCTTAGTTATGTAATGTTATTCAAAAAAATGACTTCTAGAAAGACCTACCAGAAAAACATAAAAAATACTTCCTTTAAAATGTCAATGCTAAGCCAAAATCATATCTCCTGTAAATCAGGTCATAATTTAGTTCGCCCCATCCATCTCTTGCTTTGTAAGATGCATTTTGAAATTTTGCCCCACAAAATATATCAATGAAAGGTCTACCGCTTCCTAGTCGATACCCAATGACAGGATTCCAAAAATAGTCTCCCTTAGCTTCTATTTGTCCAATTTCTTCATCCGCAAAAGCAAATGCATACCCGTATCTAATTGCTACATATGGACTTGTATTTTGTTTTAATAGATAGGACCGTATTTCTAAAAATACTGGCATCAAATCATTACCTTCTTCTTTGTAATAATTATCAATTCCAATACCAGCACCAATACCAAGCCAAGATCTGTATTGATATCCAAATGCCTGATTTACAGATAGTCCACTTTTGTCTTTTCTATAGAGCGAAGAGATTTGTGTGCGAGCATAAAATACGTTTTCTCTAAAATTGTATGCGGTATAAGATTTTGTTTTTCCATCACCCATTTCTATTTTTTTTATAAACGCCACAGGGAAGGTCATAGGTTGTCCACCATCTAATTGAAAAGTAATAGAGTCTTTTATGGAGTATTCTATCACTTTCCCAGTCAATCTACTGCCATTTTTTAGATAAATTTTATCTTTGTTTTCAGTGGTCTCTTGTCCAAATGTGATACTCCTGAAAAAAATGAAAATCAATAATATTAGACTGTAAATTCTCATGACTATTGATTTATTTTTATACTGCTGACTTCTATTGGTTGCTTTGGATTGCTGACATTGTATTGGTAAAATCCATCATCTCCTATCATAAACAATCGTTCTTTTGACAATGAAATCATATCGTAACTGTGTATATCTTTTACATGACAAAGCTCATTAACTTTATTAGGATCAGCGACATCGAGCACTCTAAATCCATATTTACCTTCGGAAAGATATATTTTACCATCATTATAAGATAAGCCATGTGGATTTGACATTGGATATGTTTTTATCCTTTTTGGCTGGAGTACATTGGTAATATCTATGATCTCTAATTGATTGGTAAATCCAGTACATTGCGACCCATCCCTTAGGGTGACATATGCCGTGTTTCCATGCACAACCACGGGATCGCAAGCACGTGCATGTTCAAACGTAGATAACAATACAGGTGACTCGGGTCTACTATTGTCAAAGATATACATCCCTGAATTGGATCCCACAAAAAGCTTATCTTTATAAGGAAATATCGTTTCTATTCCCCAACCAATGACATTTGTATTTTTGAGTTGTGGATCTGATGGATTAGATATCAAAAATGACTTAAGGTTACTCTGATCTACGGTGTATAAATAATCGTTTACAACAGTAAATCTAGCGAATGAACCACCTATTCCTGTTCCACTATTGATCACAGAAGATGTAGGAGAAGAACTTAAATCAAAATTTAATATATCTCCTTCAAAAAATGTTGGGTTACCAAAGTTTGGATTTTCACAATTTATAGTAGTTGTAACATTTGATTTTACACTGTACACGTAATATAGTTGAGGGTCGTAATTGGTATAAATACCATTATAATCTTCGATTCTTTTTACCATTTTGGGATTGTTAATGTCTGATATATCTATGGCTATGAGATCTATCGCATTATCCGCATACATAATATTGTTTTTGACAGCGATGTCAAAGTTGCCTGGAATGTCATAAAAACTGATTTTGATGGGATTTTTTTCATCAGTCATATCATATACGTGGACGCCTTTGCCTTGTTCATTAATGAAAAGATAATTTTGGTAAAAGTACATTTTGCCAGGATTTTCTAGTTTTCTGGTGTCTGATGATTGGATGTTTTTTCTAAATTGATCTTTAGTCATATATACCGGTGTATATTGTACAAACTCACGTGTACCACTACAAGAGTCTTTTAGGCAAGATTGGAATGAGAGTCCAAATAAAATTAGCAAACCGAAAGTCAAAAAGTTTTTCATGATGATAAAATTTTAAAAAGTGAAATGTTTTATTACACATATAAAGACCTACTTGGATGCAGTATGGGTTGGTTTTGTAAGGTATTATTTTGATCTAAATTCAAAATTTTATAATAATTGCAAATGTTTTCGTTTATTTGCACATCGATTTGAGCACTATGAAGTCATTTTTTGCCAAGGCTGTTTCCATAATATTTCACCCGCTATTTTTAATTAGCTACGTGTTGTTTTACCTTATGGGGGCCAATCCATTCATATTTGGCTTCTCTGGACCCAAGTCTCAAGGATTGATTATCATTTCAGTAATTACCATTTCAATGATGTTTCCACTTATAGCTATTCTTATGATGAAAGCACTTGGATTGATCAAAAGTCTAGAGATGGAGGATAAGATGGAACGCATAGGACCACTAATTGTGACTGGTTTATTTTATATGTGGCTGTATGTTAATGTGAGAAATAATGACATCATTCCAGAAGCATTTTCATTTTTTATTTTAGGTAGTACCATTGCTGTTTTTATGGCTTTGCTGCTGAATAGTTTTACCAAAATCAGCCTTCATACCATAGGTGCCGGAGGTTTGGTGGCAGGAATGATACTTATTGTTTATAATTGGTCATATGGTATTATAGATATCCCTTTTCCTTTTTTAGATTTACAATGGAGAGTAAGTGATCGATTGGTAGTTATGATTGCAATTATAGCGGCGGGATTAATAGGCACGAGCAGGCTTTATCTCAAAGCACATAAAGAAGACGAAATCTATGGTGGATATTTAGTGGGTATTTTGGCACAATTAGTAGCGTTCAGAATATTTTTTTAAGTTTAGAAAATCAATAAAAATCATAATACAATCATGCAAGAACTTAAATTGCTTATAGAGAATTTGTGGGAAGATCGTACACTGATCAATGAAGTAGGAGGCAAAGAAGCTATCCGTGAAGTGGTAGATATGGTAGATCAAGGTAAACTCAGAGTGGCAGAGCCTGATGGTGATGGATGGAAGGTAAATGATTGGGTAAAGAAAGCGATTGTATTATTTTTTCCAATCCAGAAAATGGAAACTATCGAAGTGGGGCCTTTTGAATTTCACGACAAAATTCCACTCAAAAAAAATTATGCAGCTCAAGGAGTACGCGTAGTCCCTCATGCTATTGCTAGATATGGATGTTTTATAGAATCAGGGGCAATTTTGATGCCTTCCTATGTCAATATTGGAGCTTGGGTAGGTAGTGGAACTATGGTTGATACATGGGCGACTGTGGGTTCGTGTGCACAAATAGGTCGTCACGTGCATCTTTCTGGTGGTGTAGGTATCGGTGGTGTATTAGAACCACCACAAGCTAGCCCGACGATTATAGAAGACAATTGTTTTATCGGTTCTAGATGCATTGTCGTGGAAGGCGTGAGAGTAAGAAAAGAAGCAGTGCTCGGCGCAAATGTCGTGCTCACTCAATCTACGCATATCATAGATGTGACTGGTCCTGAGCCAATTACGTACAAAGGGGAAGTGCCTGAGAGATCTGTGGTAATACCTGGAAGTTATACTAAAAAATTCCCAGCGGGCGAGTATCAAGTACCTTGCGCTTTGATCATCGGACAAAGAAAACCATCCACAGATACAAAGGTTTCTCTCAATGACGCACTGAGAGAATACAATGTAGCAGTTTAAGATGTTATGAAGTATGGCCAAGCTCTTTTTTTGATTATTATTGTAATCTTTTTTATTGCTTGTTCTGGTAAAAGAAGACTTGCAGAAAATATTGTAATAATCCAAGATTCCATTCTGGTTCAAAAGAATGAGTTGCTTATCAAAAAGGAGATGCTTGTGCGTGTAGATGCTATCCAAGGCATATTGGATACTTCTTTGTTAAAAACAGGATTTTCGGGCGTAAGTATATTTGATTTGGAAGGAGATAGCATGCTTTACCAAATGCACTCAAACCGTAATTTCGTTCCTGCTTCCAATACTAAAATCATCACACTTTTCTCTTGTTTAAATATCCTAAAAGACTCTATTCTAGCTTTTAAATATGCCGAAACTGATACCACATTTACATTTTGGGGTGCAGCAGATCCTACATTTTTGCACCCATTTTTTTCAGAGTCTGATGTACTTTTATTTTTAAAATCTAAGGCTTCTAGTAAAAAAATATACTTTTCAGATTATCATAGTACAATAGACCACTTTGGGAAAGGTTGGATGTGGGATGATTATAATGATCAATATCAAGCAGAATTATCTCATTTTCCAATGTATGGAAATGTAGTGACTTTCTCTATGGATAAGTCAACCTTAAATATCTTTCCTAAAAATGTAATATCTCAAAGCAAAGAGAAGAATAATTTAAAGAAAATCAAACGCAAACAAGATGGAAATGAAGTTATATTTCCTCTTATGCTCGACAGTATTAAAGCTTATTACCAACAATTGCCTTATAAAAATGCAAATGAAGTAAATCTGATGTTGCTTGAAGAAATAATTGGTAAAAAGATTTTCAAGAAGGATATTCCATTACCAAAAGGCGCCAAAATTAAATACTCATTGCCTGTAGACACTGTTTATCGACGAATGATGCAAGTGAGTGATAATTTGCTTGCCGAACACTTATTACTTCAATGTGGTTTTTCAGTCGCTGATACTATTTCGACATCTTATACTATAGATACTATTAGGTCTAAATATATAGGTTTCATAGATTCTTCAGCTGTTTGGGTAGATGGTTCAGGACTTTCTAGATACAATCTTTTTACACCTGAGACGATGGTTTCCGTATTAAATAATCTTTATAAAAACATTCCAGAAGATAGACTTTTCTCCTTGATGGCAATAGGTGGCGGACATGGTTCACTCAAAAAAATGTACAATGAAGAAAAAGCACCTTATATTTTTGCAAAGCCAGGATCTATGGCAGGTGTTTATAATCTGAGTGGATATTTGATTACAAAATCTGGAAAAAAACTTTCGTTCAGCATTATGAATAATAACTTTACATGTTCTGTATCTAGCGCTAGAAAGGTCGTCTCACAACTTATAGAAACCATAAGAAATCAATATTGAACAATAAGAATTAGATTAGTTTAAAAAATAATTTAAACTCATTTTAATTTAATCTTAAATACTTAAGAAATCTCATTCTTCTTTCATAATTACCACTTATCTTTGACCAAAATTTTTAAAGCATATGAGTTTGGTCGAAATGAAAGTGCCTACAATTGGCGAATCAATCACAGAAGTTACATTGTCACAATGGTTAAAAAAAGACGGAGACTTCGTCAAAGTAGACGAACCAATCTGTGAGTTTGAATCAGATAAAGCAACCTTAGAGTTTCCTGCAGAAGCAAGTGGAAAATTGATCTATGTGGCAAAAGAAGGTGATGATTTGGCTATAGGTGCTTTGGTAGCCCGTATTGATACATCAGTTGCCGCTAGTGGTGCGTCAGCTACGCCAATGGCACCAGTTCAGAAAGAAGAGGTGAAACCAGCAGAACCTTCAGCTCCACAAACTCAAAACTATGCTACAGGCCACCCATCTCCTGCTGCTGCCAAAATCCTAAGAGAAGGTAGTGTAGATGCTTCATCTGTAGATGGAAGTGGCAAGGATGGTAGGATTACTAAAGAAGATGCGGCTAAAGCAGTAGAAAATAAAACTTCAACACCTGCTGCACCATCAAATCAAGCTGTTTCAAGCGCACCTGTGGCAAGGACTGTAGTAGCAGGCGCAAGAGAAGTAAGGGTAGAAAAGATGAGCAGAATGAGAAAAACAATCGCAGCTAGATTGGTTTCTGCAAAAAACAATACTGCAATGTTGACCACTTTTAACGAAGTAGACTTGTCAGCGATAAACGATCTTAGGAAAAAATACCAAGATAAATTTGTAGCAAAACATGGTATCAAGCTTGGATACATGTCCCTTTTTGCTAAAGCATGTGCAAAAGTGTTGATGGAAATGCCTGATGTGAATGCAATGATAGATGGAAATGATATTGTGTACCATGATTACGTTGATATTTCTATTGCAATTTCTACACCAACAGGTCTAGTCGTACCACCAATACACAATGTAGAATCTATTGGTTTTCATGATGTAGAATTGAAGATAAAAGAATTAGCTGATAAAGCTAGAAATGGTAAATTGACCTTAGATGAGATGAAAGGCGGAACGTTTACTATTACAAATGGTGGTACTTTCGGCTCATTATTAAGTACACCTATTATCAATGAACCACAATCTGCCATCTTAGGAATGCATGCTATCAAAGATAGACCCGTTGCCATTGATGGTCAGGTAGTTATCAGACCAATGATGTATCTTGCATTATCATATGATCATAGAATCATTGATGGTAGTACATCCGTGACATTCTTGGTCAAGGTCAAGGAATTGCTTGAAGATCCGATGACCTTAATGATGGATATTTAATTACTTGATGTAGAGCTGGTTTTTCAATATCTTTTTGTCCATTCTTGTCTATTTCAGAGAATTGACAACCAAAACCATCTGTACACTTAACTGTTATCCATGCACGTTTAAATAATTCAAATGCTTTATTACAAAGAATATTTCCTGAATGAAAAAGCTGATTGGGTCGTTTTTGTCCATGGGGCAGGAGGTAGTTCAGCCATTTGGTTTAAGCAACTCAAGGATTTTAAAGCACATTTTAATTTGCTGCTGATAGACTTACGAGGTCATGGCAAGTCAGTAGAAACAAGTCCAGAAAAACAACAAGGTGACTATTCTTTTGAAGCCATTGCAAGTGACATTATCGAGGTATTGGATCATTTAAAATTGCCCAAAGCTCATTTTGTTGGAGTTTCTTTAGGTACACTTATCATTCGTCAGTTGGGAGATATGATATCAGATCGAATTCAATCGATGATCCTAGTGGGAGCGATCACACATTTCAATTTTAAATCTAGGTTTTGGGTTGGATTAGGTCGAATTTTTAAAAATGTATTGCCATATATGTGGCTGTATAGATTATTTGCATTCGTCATTATGCCTGCTGCTCGTCATACTGAGTCGAGAAATGTTTTCGTTGCAGAAGCTCAAAAACTATGTCAAAGAGAGTTTTTAAGGTGGTATAAACTCACTGGTCAGATGACAGGACTCTTCAAGAAGTTTGATGTACATCTTCCTATCCCTACTTTATATGTGATGGGGGATCAAGACTATCTATTTTTGGCACCGATTCAGACCATGATACAAAATGTCAAAAATGCAGCGCTAATAGTCGTGGAAGAATGTGGTCATGTGGTCAATATAGAACAAGCTAAGGTATTTAATGAAGAAGTTATAAAGTATCTAAAGAATACTAGTGGGGATACAAAAGGTATTTTGACCGTGTGAAGATACTTTATCTCATTAACAAAATGAAATGAAAATATTTATCTTTCTTTTTACAGTCCTATTTGCATCTTGTCAGTGTGTCAAGATGGATTGCGTACCAGGTCCACCGGATTTAACTATTCAGTTAGTAGATATCACAGGGTCGGACCCTATTTTGTCTGGTTCTTTGAAATTAGAAAACGTTGCTCTACGCAATATTCAAAAACAAATAATATCAACGCCGCAATATCATAATGGAATTCTTAGATTTACTATTGACAATACTTCCTCAGATTATGTGCTTGTCGCAAATAATATCATTGTAGATACCTTAATTGTCAAAACACTTTTTATGGAAGGCGAATGTTGTTCTATTTTTACTATTAACAATGTAACTATTAATGACAAACAGGTAGAGTTTCGCCCTTTTTTAAAAATGGAAATATAATTACCAATTAAAATGAACTTCTGGATTTAATAAAGTCAGAAGTTATAAATTAACCTTTTCTAGCCTCAGCTCTGAACCTTTGGACTCATCCTTAAAAATTTCTAGTAAGAGCATGTATCCTTTTTTAGCAGGCATAGGGTAAATTTGACTCAAATCAGTTTTTAATTCTAATTTTTGATAATTAAATTTTTGATCTAGGTACGAAAGAATATTATATTCGTTTGTTTTGGAAAAATAGCTAGTTCCTCTTTTATTTACACTAAAGAAAAATAAAATTTCATCTTGTTCATCAAGAGATTGAGAGAAGTGGTAGTCAAATTCCCCATATCTTTTGATTGTTTTACCTGATGCTGTGAATCCTATTCTATTATCCTTTTCAATATACTCATGTGTAATTGGCGCAAAACTACTATCTAATTTCATAATAATAAGATCTCTGATAATAGGTCTGCCATCCGCGTAATTTTCAATAACTACAATGGATTGATCTTTACTAAGACCTATAAATTCATGGACAAACGGTTTGGTATATGATCTTTTATTAACACCATTTTTATGCATTGGATGACCTAAATACACACCAATATCTATCCATGATATAGATTTTTCATTTACAATATTGCCCGTTTTAAGGTTTATTTCAGTTTTAAATAAACCCAACGTTTCATCATCATCCAATATATTTCCATCTACTTTTGTTCCATACCTCCCATATAAAATTAATTTGTCGCCATCTGTTTTAATATTATCAATGGCTTTGATACTCTGACCATTACCGCTGAATGTCACATCATACAGTTCTTTACCAGTATTTGCGTCTAATGCTTTTATGCTATGAAATGGAGATTTAACATTTTTTAATGCAAAGTTGGTAACATTCAAAACTAATAGGGAACTATCTGAATACAACTTATTAAAATGTAATTGCCCTTCTTTGTCAAATTTATGCTCCCACTTTTTTTTCATGTTGAGATCATACATATTCATTTTCATATCTGATTTATTATTCTTTAATAGTTTTTTGTAATCAGACCTGTATGGAACGGTGTAGGCGTATACTCCTATTCCTTGAGCAGGAACAAGTTCCATATTTACACTAGCATTTGACAGAGTTCGTTTTATTTCTTCAGAATAAAATAAACTATCATTTCTATATTGATAATTTTCAGTAAGTTTATTGGTCTTAAGATCCAAAAAGCGATACCTTAAAAAGTATTTATAAAATTCATCATTTGATTCACATAATTTGATGTAAATCTTGTTATCTAGATATTCTACTTCAATACCTAATTTGGGACTACCAAATAATGAACTCGTCCACTTAACCTCTTGGAAATCTCCGGAACATACTAAATTTAAATTTTTATCTAGTAATACATAAGCATAATCGAAAACATCTTTACTTGCTTTGCCATGGTCATATATATAGAAGTAGCCTAATATATCAGAACTTTCGTTTACAATAGGACTGTAATGAATTAATTTACCCTTTATTAATGTATTTAGTTTTAGAACTTGTCCATTTGATGAGAATAGTATAAATGTAAACAACAAAGTGTATAAAATTTTCATTTGTTTTATTTTTAAACTGATTTGATGATTTATTAAAGTTGCTTTAAAGTTAATTTAGCAAAATGTTTTTTGATAATTGTTCCATTTCTGATGTCCTTAGGTTATGTATGAAATTAATAAACAGATTGAGACTAGCACTATTTTCGGTAGGGTGAATATTGGGGATATAATTATTAATTCTGTATTCCGTTTTTGCTTCTTTTAACCTTAGTAGACTTTCGGCAATTAGATTTTTTACATCATTTTTGTGATTATTGTACTTATTATAATATATGATTGATTTATAAAGGCATCTACCATAATCTTCGATTGAATATAAATTGTAAATAGTTTGCAATTCGGAATTCTCTTTCCATTTTGTAAAACTAGGTGAGTTGTTCAAATC
The DNA here is from genome assembly GCA_035326365.1 of Saprospiraceae bacterium. Taxonomy (GTDB): domain Bacteria; phylum Bacteroidota; class Bacteroidia; order Chitinophagales; family Saprospiraceae; genus OLB9. The sequence goes on from DAOLFJ010000007.1 coordinate 25,499, forward strand.
TATATTTTCAATGGAGGTAAAATCATCTTTAAAGATTTCTTCTAATATTTTTATTCTTTCCAAACAAGATGGATGAGATTTCAGAGAATCTACGTGTAAATTATAATTGTAATTATTCTTGTTATCATAGTTGAAAATTGAGTTATCCTCAGTTTTTAACCACTTATCTTTAAACGGTGCACTTTCGAAATTAAAAGTATTCCTAATGATTTCCATAGTTAAAGTATCTTTTTCTAAGTCTGATTCGTCCAAGACCTTTAGAGTGGATAGATACTCCTGTTTTTTTCTGCCAGTTTTGGTGTATAATAAAAACCCAATAGAATCAGCTTCAATTTCTCGTTTTCGCCTATTTCTATAGTTATTGTAACTCAGTTTTCTAATAAAATTCATCGCATCTTTACTCTTGTTGTAATTCGAATCAGATATTTTTTTTGCTTCTTTATTTACTTCATCAGAAGTAACGAGTCTTGCGTGCTGGTAAATACCTGTTTTAACGTGTTCTAGTATCTGATGGCCTATTTCATGACAGATGACAGAAGCAAGTTGGTCTTCTGAAGACAGATAATCGAGTAACCCAAAATGTACCACAATACTACCTTCTCCTAGATTATAGGCGTTGATTTCGTCTTTGGCAGAAAGTAAAATTTTATACTCCCCTTCGTTTATACTATTTGCAACTAAAATGTCTTTTAAAATCGAATGGAAATATTCCGTTATTTCTTTGTCGTGTATAAATGATTTTTCTTCGATTTGGTCCAAAAAAAACTCCTTCTGTTCTTTATAAAAATTAACAATTATTTTTTTCTGTTTTTTATCATTCATATCGATTTCCTGCAAGATTTTGTCAAATCTCGACTCATAAAATGATGTCAATGAACTTACCTGATCATGGTCCAAGGTGTCTAGTGGAAAGAAACCTTGGCCATAAATGGTTATTGGTAGGATCATTGTTACAATAAGAATATGTAAAATTTTATTCACCTGTAAAATATATTTTGTTTTATAATTGTTAGATTTAGATCAAATTAAATATGCACAACAAATATCAAAAATTTATTTGAGTTTGAGTGTATCAAAATGACACTTTATTAAAAATACCTTTCTCTTAAACAATCAATTTCTCCACCACACTAATGATCTCTCTTTCCATCTCTTTTGCTTTTTTAAGCATTTCTTCTGCTTGAGCTAAGGCGCTTGTTACAAATTCCTTATCGTCAAATCCACTACAATTGATCCTTACATTGAGTGCAGCACCTTCTACAGCTGTACGAGCACACAATGCGCCTACGCCTGCATCTGAGACGGAATTTGGATTTCCATTTTCGGCCATTTCCTTTAGCATATTCATGGAGTCTAGACTTACTTTCATCACTTTTAGTGGAACTTCTATGGCGCCAATCGTTGCAGCATGCATAGCTGATTTTCTCGCTACTTTGTCTTCATCTGTAGCTTTTGGCATTTTGAGCGCATCCATGATTTTATTGAATGCGTGTGTATCTGCATCTACAAGGTCGATGAGTGCATCTTTGAGTTTTTGCCCTTCTTCGGCTTTCTGAGAGAAGTATTCTATTTTGTCATCCCAACCTACTTTGTGCGAACTCAAATTGGCCACCATCGTACCAAGCGACACACCGAGCGCTCCTACATAAGCGGATATACTACCGCCACCTGGCGCAGGAGATTCTGATGCTGTTTCATTGGCAAAATCTATAAGTGTTTTTTGGACCAATGGATGTGATGTTTTATCTTCCATCAAATATTCTATCACTTTTTTGGACGGGTCAAATGGTGACAATTCGTCCAATCCTAATGTCCTGACTGCAATGTGTATCAGTTCCTTTTCGGATATGCCAACTGATCTTTTTTGCTGTTTTAGGAAGTGTTTGCCAGCATCGATGAGTACGGATTTTGGTACTAAACCCACAAGTTCTGATCCAGTGACTCTGAGACCACGAGATTGAGCACTTTTGCAACATTCGTCAAATGCAATATGTAATGGTGTCTCATTGATATTCGTAAGATTCATGGATATCTGTGCGATTCCGTACTCTTCAATGTACCAGCCAATGGCTTTGACTGATTTGCATGCGCCAGGTATTCTTATAGGTTCTCCCAATGTATCAAGTACGTTTTTACCCTTTGCATCGGTTTTTATACGTCCATTTTCACGTACATCAAATGCAACAGAATTTGCTCTACGTACAGATGTAGTATTAAGATTGACATTATAAGCTACCAGAAAATCCCTTGCACCTATGACTGTCGCGCCTGCTCGTTCATTGAAGCTATTGGTCCCATAATCTGGATACCATCTTGGGTCTTTTAGTTTTGCTGCCATACCTTCGTACTCACCCGCACGGATAGTGGCAAGATTTTGTCTTTCAGGTTTGGTAGCGGCAGATTCGTACATAAATATCGGAATATTTAGTGTTTCGCCCACTCTTTTACCCAGTTCGTGAGCATAGGCAGCTGTTTCTTCCATGGAGATACCAGATATTGGAATCAGTGGACAGACATCCGTTGCACCCATACGTGGGTGTTCACCAGTATGTTTAGACATATCGATGAGTTCGGCTGCTTTTTTTATGGCTTGATACGCCGCTTCTATCACTGCTTTTGGGTGACCTACGAAGGTGACAACCGTACGATTGGTGGCTTTGCCAGGATCTACATCTAGGAGTCTCACGCCTTCTATTTTTTCTATTTCGTCCGTGATTTGACGGATGATGGACATGTCTCTTCCTTCGCTGAAGTTAGGTACACATTCTATAATTTGATTATTGTTCATTTGTATATTTGGTTAGGTCTATGTTAAAAAATTAGAATCTATTTGAACTAAAAAAATTGATAAAATCATCCATAGGATCTTTGTAATATTTTTGCGCTAGTTTTTTGATAAATTTTTTGACATCACTTCTTGGGCTACTTTTGATAATGTCTATTTCCTTTTTGGTATTTCTTATGTCTCGTTCGATATATTCCTTTTGGGCAGACATTCTGAGTATGCCGATATCAACTTTATCTCTCAAATAAGTATTCACATGTTGGAATCGAGGGTGATATCTCAATTCTGCTTTTTGTTGTCTCAGTTTTTTGGCTTGTTCTTTGAGTAATTGTATATAAATGGCAGCCACATCTTCTTTGATGTTGGCAAGTCGTTCCTCAGTATTTTTTAGCCATTGTGTCTCAATAACCAGCATTGTGATGATGTCTTTATCTTCGTAGGCTTTGGTGACTTGTTTCATCACTTCTTCCTTTTCGAGTTTGAGTTCGGGATCGGTCTCGCTGTCCGGATGAAGGATTTTTGCAAGAGAGAGATAGACACTACGCAGGTTTTTATTTTTTAATTCATCCTGCATTTTGGCTAGTTCTTCGGCTTCTAGTTGTTTTTTGGTCTTTTTTTTGGATGTTTTACGTTCTTCGTTTTCTGATTCGTATTTTTGTTTTGCTTCATGCACTTTCTCGTAAAACTTCCCTGCTGATTCCGGATCATCCATATCCAAATCTGTAAAATCCAAGTCAATTCCCATGGATTTCATAAATTCCGTCATTTCGTCAAGTTGTTCTTCTTTTGCTTCTTTGACGATATCATCGTAATTTGCTGCTGTCCACTTTTCGAAAACTGCTTTTGCTTTTTCATCCGGTGGAAGATGCTGAAATGAGTCGGAAAGCAACTCAGGAATGATGCTTTCTAGTTCATTGATGGTATTTTTGGGCAATTTGCTACCTTCGGATAATTCGTCTAGTAGGATGGCCATCTCCAATTGTACTTTACAATGATCTTCTTTGATGGGAATTATATTTTTGATATAATAATCTGAAAATATCTCCAATTTTTTTTCTTCATTCGTAAGCTCGGTTCTTAGTTTTTCGATGGATTTAACCAATTTATTGAACTCAATGTGTTTGGGTGAGAGACTAGGATTGGTCTTAATGTGGATGACTGAGTTCATGAAAATTTAAAATGAATTTTAAAATATTTGCAAAAATATGGATTTATGTAGGGTTAAATATTAATTTGTAAGAATATTTCCATTATTGAAGTAAAAACAGCTAATTTTGATTTCGCTTTGATAAAGGAAGATCACATTAAGAAGATAACAAGTAAAATATGAATTTACCCCATTTTTCTAGGATATTATTTATTTGCCTTATTTTCACCACCAGATTATATTCGCAAAATTTTACTTTTGAATATATTAATCCTGACATTTTATATACGAAAATTAAAAGGTCACAAAAAGCTAGTGTGATACAGTATTGGGTGCCTAGTTGCCCTTCTGCTGAGCAAAAATTGGCAGAGTATTCACGACTTGTAAATCTATATGGGGAATCTGTTGATTTTTATTTTATAGGATTGACTAAAAATATTAATTTACCTGAAGGTGTAAGTAAACACAGTAAGCTTAACTCGAGCATTTATTTGTTAGACACATTAATATTTGGTGCAGATTTATTTGATAAGAAGAAGAATTTCAATCTAGAAGTTATGAAGCATTTTGGAAATAAAAGGCAAAAAGATTTTATTACCGCATACATTGATGAAAAAAGTGGAAAATATTCAAACAACTTAAAAATTGATGAGAAGAGAATTAAGAAAATGTTAAAACGTTAATATATGCAAGCTAAAGGCAGCATTTTTAATTATTCACCGTTTAAACGTTAAGTAATTTTCAAAAAAAAATCGACATGAATAGAACAATATTACTAATTCTGCTTTTATGGTTTTCCTATTTTAGCAATGCACAAATAGTAATAGCTCCAGAAGCTGGGATCTATTACAGACCCTATCGTTGGAATGTTCAGTCCAATGGTGTCATACAAAAGAAAATTGAGTTTTATATAGGAATGATGGGAGAAGTAAAACTAATGCCCAAGATATATGCACAGACAAGAATGACATATGTATTTAAGGATAGAGTAGAGTCTGGCGAAGTTCGAACTTTCCCTATTGACTTACAAAATGCTTCTTTAACAAATAAGGAATTGACCTTTAATGTAGATGTATTATATGAACCAATAAAGAACAGTAAAATTGGACTAGGGCTAGGTATGATTCATAAATTAAGCTCTCAGGTGGAAGAAAATTTTTATTATAAAGACTCAAGGATTAGTTATTTTAGCCCTAACATATTGTATAATGCGTCCGTGGTTGTAAATCATAATTGGGGAAGATTTGGACTTAATTTTAGATATTTTTATCTTTTTAAGTCTGAATATATTGATACCTATTATTCAGCAATAATAAATGATAAATCAGGTATAACCATGGGTTTTAACTATAAGCTATTGGGTTATAAAAAACAGAAATAGCCTAAATAGAGACTGTTTTATTTTATTAAGCTCAATCTTTCACTGATAAAGATTATTATTTTAAACGACAAAACTATCTAATAATGTTGGTTCAATGAAAAATTATCATCCTAATTTGGTTTTTCCACCATAAATTAAAATACTTTTGGTGTAATTTTGGTTTAATATAGTATGATAGGAATAGTAAACAAGTATAGTTTTATCTTTTTTCTGATAGCAAGCTCAATTTGTTATGGTCAAAAAGTGACAGTTTCTAATGAAATAAACGTCAGAAACAATTACTCTTATGAAGTTCTGCCTAATATAGGTGACCATATTTTATTCTACCACGACCGAGGTTTTGAACAGAATTTTGAAATATTCGACCAGAATCTTAGGTATAAAACAGCACGCCAGCCAGAATTTGAGAAAAAAAATATTCGTCCCATTGGCATTACACCACTGGATTCTGCGTTCAATTTTTTCTACACATATAAGGATGAAGGAGTCACTTACATTCGAGTCAATCAGTATGACAAATATATTTCGTTAATTGATTCTTCTACGCTATTATCCAAAGTTAGAAAATCGGTGACAGGTAATCCTCGATTTGCATTTTCAAAAGATAAGTCTAAAGTAGTCATTTTCACGCCTGATGATCGAAATTTAATCATCCAGCTTGTAGATAATATAAATTTGACAACCATTTATGAGTTTACAATTACGGTCAAAGATTTTAACTTCAAAACGGATTTTGAAAAATTAGTAGTTGGTAATGATGGTCAAATATTTATAGTAGGTCGTGCATCTTCTTTTTGGAATAAAAAAAGCGAACAGAGTTTCACTCTAATCAAAATCAGAAGCCCTCAAGATATTTCTTTGCATTTATTCACACCAGAAGCTGATATTATTACGGACTTGATAATGGATTTTGATGAGAAAAATCAAAAACTTGTTTTGGCAGGATTTACTAGTTACGGAGATGAAAGTCGAGCAAACGGATATTTTGGTTTTTCCATCTCCCCATACGACTTGCCCGAGGATGCAGAAATTCTGATAAATAGATTTTCTATGGAATTTATGGCAGATGTCTCTGGTAAGAAGCCAGGAAAAATAAAAGAATTAGAGAATTTTGTGATCAAAGATGTGATCGTAAGAAATGATGGTGGTGTGATCATTGTGTCTGAAATGGTCAAAGAATTTACTAGGAGGTCACAGATGAATACACCTGGTCAGTTTGGAGATTACTTTCCACCTCGGGGATTTATAGATTATTACCACGAAGACCTTATTCTTTTTGCTACTTACCCAGATGGTAAAGAACACTGGAAAAAGATATTATTCAAAAAACAGTTTTCTCAGGACGATGATGGAATTTATTCTTCGTATTTTCTTTTCAAAACACCATCTAGACTTAGGCTCATTTATAATGATGAAATAAAAAATGCTAATACAGTGAGTGAATATGTCCTTGACCCTACTGGTGATGCAGAGCGGAAAAGTGTACTAAGTACTGAATATCAAAACCTAAAACTGAGATTTAGAGATGCTATACAGACAGGGTCACAAAGTATAATAGTGCCTAGTGAAAAAAGCTGGAAAATCAACCTTGTCAAAATTGATTTTGATTGATAAACCTGTAAATGATCAGAATAGATGATCATTCATTTTTAATATATTGAACTTATTTTCTTGGTTTTTAATATCTTTACGCTAAAATTTATACCATATTGGACAATTCATTTGTACTCGAATTTGATGACGTAGATATTTATCAAGAAAAAAACCTTGTGCTAAGCAAAGTTGATTTTAAGCTTGCTCCTGCTGAGACATGTTATATCATAGGCAAGTCAGGAAGTGGGAAGACTAGTTTTCTGAAGACTATTTACGGCAGTATTCCTTTGGTTTCAGGCAAGGCTACAGTGGCAGGATTTGAATTAAACGGATTGGACCCTAAACAAATTCCTTTTCTGCGAAGAAAATTAGGTATGGTTTTTCAGGATTTTATTTTGTTTGAAGATTGGTCTGTTGGTAAAAATCTAATGTACATACTAGAAGCCACTGGATGGAAAGATCGTGGACAAATGACAGCTAGAGTACTCCAAGTCCTAGAAATGGTAGGTCTAAACGGTTACGAAAAAAAACCTGTGACATCGCTTTCTGGTGGTGAGCAACAACGTGTAGTCATCGCTAGGTCATTACTCAATAATCCACCCATCATTATAGCTGACGAACCTACAGGAAATTTAGATCCTGATACAAGTGATGAAATTTTGTACTTACTGAACAGACTCTCGAGAGAATTTGGCACTTCCATCATCATCGCAACGCACGATTATAGATTGATCCAGAAATTTCCTGCTCGTGTATATAAATGTGAAGGCGGAAGGATCACGGAGGTCGGGTAAGTGAGATACAATATTGTTCTTAGATTATAAACCTAATAAAGGCGAGACCCTTTTTCTAACCCAAGCTATGCGATGACGCAAAGCTTATCGGAGTGTGAACAACCAAAAACTTCCAACTACTAACTACACATTACCAGCTAAAGGCTACTTATTATCATATTTCCTAAATACCAAACTACTCGACAACATTCCATAGATGACCACAGAAATGGAGCTGACAGGCATCAAGATTGCAGCTACTACAGGCGATAATTCTCCACGTACTGCAAAATAAAGTCCTATGACATTGTACAACAAGGCTAGTCCAAAAGCTCCAACTATAATCCAACGTGCATCCTTCAAGAAAGTAAGGTAATCAAGAAGCGACCCAAAAGATTTGGCACCTAATATGGCATCACACGCAGGTGTAAAGTTATTAGAGTCTTCAGAAATGACTATACCCACATCACTCTGCATAAGCGCACCGGCATCATTCAGTCCATCACCGATCATCAGTACTTTATGCCCTTGTTCTTGTCGAGCCTTGATATAGTTGAGTTTGTCCATTGGTGTTTGGTTGAATATCATGGACGCTTCTTTTGGGAAAAACGACTGTAATCTTTCTTTTTCTCGATCATTGTCACCCGACAAAATACTAACACTATAAGACTTACCTAAGGTAGAAACAAGTCGCTCTACACCTTGTCTCAGACTGTGTTTTATCTCAAATTGTGCACACTTTGATCCATTGATTTCTGCGATCACACTATGCCTTTTTTCGCTATTATTGTCATTATAAATAAATGCCGCTGAACCTAAACGTATTTTGTCTTCTCCTATTTGAGCTATCACACCTTGTCCTGGCAACTCTTCAAAGTATGTCAGATCAGTTGTATAATCTCCCGAAAGACTTAGGAAAATGGCTTTGCTAAGCGGATGATTTGACTGGAAGACTACACTTTTTATAAGGTATATTTCATCTATGGTCAGACTGTCAGCAACTAATGTGGCAGTGATGTTTTTATGATCCGTAATCGTACCAGTTTTGTCAAAAACGATTTCATCCACTCGTTGTATTCTGTCGATGACTTTGACATTTTTGAGATAAAAGAGCTTTTTGCCCAATAATCTCAAAATATTACCATAACTGAATGGCATCGCTAAAGCCAACGCACAAGGACACGCCACTATAAGTACAGCTGTAAAAGCATTAAACGCCATAGAGATATCTACTACTAGCCAATATATCAAGGTCAAGACAGCAACACTCATGATGGTAATGGTAAAATACTTACCTACTTCGGAGATAAACATTTGGGTTTTGCCTTCACGGTCGCTGCTAAAAGTATCTTCGTCCCACAACTTAGTCAGATAAGATTGATCTACCTTTTTGATCAATTGGACTTGGATGTTTGATCCGATAATTTTGCCACCTGCATATAGTTTTTCACCAACGGATTTTTTTACGACATCAGATTCGCCAGTCACAAAACTATAATCTACAGAAGCATTTCCTTTTAACAAAAGACAATCACCCGGTATGATCTCTTCATTTTTTACCAATAAAATATCTCCTGCTTCTAGCTTTTCTAAGCTTTTTGATTGCCAATTTTCATCTGTTTTTACAAGGGCTGAAATAGGGAAGTAGGACTTGTAATTTCGCTCAAAAGAAATAGAGTAAAAGGTGTATTGTTGAAACCACTTACCTAATAAAAGGAAAAAAATAAACCCTGCCAAACTATCTAGATAACCTTCGCCCGTCTGAGACATGATTTCATAGACACTCCTAAAAAATAAGGTCAACATACCAATGGCGATAGGAATATCGATGTCTATATGTCGCATTTTTATAGTCCAATATGCTGCTCTCAAATATCCAAAACCACTATAAAGCAAGACAGGTAAGGCCAGCAAAATATTGATATAACCCAAGTAAAAATTGACGGAAGCTTTTTCGAATCCCAAGTATTCTGGAAAACTAAGCAACATAATATTTCCAAATGAAAAACCTGCTAATCCTAATTTGTAGTATAGCGTACGATCTACACCTATGGTCGTATCTGATGAAAGGGTATTTAGATTTAATTCGGGTGGATATCCTATCGTATCCAAGAGTTCTACTACTTTTCTGAGTGTGATTTGATTTGGATCATAAGTAAGTGTTGCTTTTTTAGCTAGGAAATTGACACGAGTAGCCAATATACCTGGACTTAGTTTTCCAAGATTCTCTAGTAACCATATACATGATGCACAATGTATTTGTGGCAGATTGATGCTCAACTTGCAAATATTGGTATCTCTGAATTCTAAAATACGACTTACCACATCTTCATCATCCAAGAAAGCGTAGTTTTTATCAACAACAGAGCGTCTGCTTATACCCGGATTATCTGTAAAATTGTAATAATCTCCCAACCCATTTTCAGCCAATATCGTGTACACAATCTGACATCCATTGCAACAAAAATCCTTTTCATCATGTATTGGGTGTTCATCTGGACAATCATCGCCACAATGCGTACACTTTATAATTGTATCGGGAGCTGACGATTTGAGCTTAAACATGTTTCTATTGTTTTGAAGCATCAAAATTAAGATTGAGTCGTCACAAGAAACCTGCTTTTCGTCAGGTATTTATATGATCTAAATCATCAAAATGGAAGATTGGCTAATAGTCGATATAATAATTAAGACTGTAAAACCTTTGGGTTATTTACATGACAATGATCGAAAAAGCCACGCATCAATTTTGCAGCATGTGACAATTCATCTGTTTGAGGTAGGAACACAATTCTGAAATGGTCTTTAGTAGGATAATTAAAACCTGAACCAGGTACAATCAAAACATGTTTTTCTTCTAGCAATCGGTAAGCAAAATCTTCATCATCTTTGATATCAAATTTTTTTAAATCGATTTTAGGAAATAGGTACAATGCTCCCTTGGGTTTTACACATGTGATGCCAGGAATGTCTGTCATTAAGTAGTAGATAAGGTCTCTTTGTTTTCTTAGTCTGCCTTCTTCAGATACTAGATCTTCTATACTTTGATGACCACCTAAAGCTGTTTGAATAGCATACTGCGTAGGTACATTGGCACATAGCCGCATACTTGCAAGTAAATTAAGGCCTTCGACGATAGATTTTGCTCGATATACAGGTCCACTTAGTATCAACCAACCACCACGAAAACCTGCCGCTCTGTAGTTTTTGGATAGTCCACCATATGTAAATACAAGGACATCATCACTAAGTGAGGCAGTAGGATAGTGGATATGACCATCATAAAGAATTTTATCATAAATCTCATCAGAAAAAATGATCAGTTTATGTTCTTGGGCAAGTTTTATTATAGATTGAATAACCGATTTTTCATAGACTGCACCTGTTGGGTTGTTGGGATTTATAAGGACAATTCCTTTGGTTTTAGGTGTTATTTTAGATTTGATATCTGCAATGTCAGGATTCCAATCAGAAGACTCGTCACAGACATAATGGACAGGTTTGCCTCCTGAAAGTGCAACAGCTGTGGTCCACAATGGATAATCTGGAGAAGGAATCAGCACTTCATCACCTTCATTAATGACTGCTTGCATACTCATTAAGATTAGCTCACTCACACCATTACCTATAAAGATATCATCAATAGTGACACCATGTATGCCTTGCTGTTGACTGTAGTGCATCACAGCTTTGCGTGCCGAAAAAATACCAAGATGATGTGAATATCCTTGGGCATTTCTGAGATTAAGTATCATGTCATGCATGATTTCATCTGGAACATCAAAACCAAAAGGTGCTGGATTACCAATATTTAGATTAATGATTTTTTGTCCCAAAGACTCTAGTTGTTGTGCTTTGTCGAATATTGGACCACGAATAGCATAGCTAAGATTGTGGAGTCTATCACTTTTTAAAAATGGAGATTCTGGCATGTTTTTCATTTTACATTGCAAAAGTAGGGATAATATTCA
>DAOLFJ010000251.1:0-6950 GCA_035326365.1 Saprospiraceae bacterium
ATTTTGGGATATGGGTAATATTTGGCCATTACAAAATGCCCACCCTTGAGGAGCAAAATTGGATGTCATTATTCTTATTTCGGCTACAAAAGGATCTGCCATATATTAATTTTAGGTTGGTGAAGGGAAAATTCCAAATAATGAAATAATGAAACTAACACAAATAAAAGGTGCCATATTTTCATGTGGTTGCGAACCTCCTACTGGAGTTATTGAATTAGGGTTGAGTGTTACAAGACCTCCTGAAGTATCATCACTGTAGCCATCTGTTGCAGCATTTCGTGCTAACACTCCACCTGAAGGATTTGTGACACTTCCATTATTGTTACTTACAACCAAAGGATGTGAGTGTGATGGTATTTGTTGAGTTGTAAGTGTTACGCTTTCTGTACCAAAAGTTTCTGCCATGACATAACCATCTCCCATATGTACGGGGATACGGCCTCTCAAATCTGGCAGTGCAAATGTAGCATCCCCATCACCACCATAGGTAGTACCTATTAAAACAAATAATGTTTCATATTCTGAAATTGGTAACAATTGACCTTCACAAAACATCCATCCCGCTGGGTTGAAGTTGCCAGCAAACATCCTTATTTCACCTACATATGGTTGTGCCATGTTTTATCTTTTTAATTTTGTGATGGAAAAATGCCTTGTAAAGCTATACAAAAGTTTAAGACTAAAGAAGGTTGCAAGTTATTGTGAGATTGACTTCCTCCTATATTTGATATCATACCAGGATTAGCCACAGCATTTCCCGAGCCATTATAAAAGCTTGATGGAGTGCTAGATGCTAAGTAGCTATTATTGGGGACGACAGTATCTTGGACAGTTGATGTCGCCACTATGTTATGTGTATGCTGAGGCAATTGCTGAATTGTTAATGTATGGTTATCTTGACCTGCTTGTTCTCCGAGTGAGTGTCCTGCACCAAAATGTATTGGAGATCGTCTTTTTAGGTTGGGTAATGCAAAATTTGTTTGTCCATTGCCACCATAAGTGGTACCAAGTAAAGCGAAGAGTGCTTGGTTCTGATTTATAGGTAGTAATTGACCATTACAAAAAGCCCATCCTCGAGGCGGAAAATTAAAACTAAAAATCCTTATTTCAGATAAAAAAGGTTCAGCCATGATCGATTGATTTACTATGAAAAAAATTATATTGTAGCAGAAAAAGATTGCACCAACTGAGATTCAGATAAAAAACTACTTTGCCAAATAGCCTTTTTATCAACATATAATGCCGATGAAATTGATGTTTTACCATCAGACAAAGAAGCTGATAATTCGAAACTTCCTAGTTTTGTATCAAACGACCAACCCAAATCTACAGGTCTTCCTTTGCCCGTGTACGGCAATATTGACTCTCTTATGATTTCGGTATCACCTAATTCGTCAAGCAATTTTGTATTTCGCGATATTGCTTCTATATGGAAGCTTGATAAGTTACCTGTGTATTTTGGACTTTGATCTTCTGTTATATAAAAAACTAAAACAACATTATCTAATATCTTATCATCAGAAGTTTTTAATTGGATTGGAATAAGTATTTGATCTTTGCCTGCTATCCAATAGATATTATCGTCACAAAGTTGATAATTTGATTTTTGCCAAATTTTTAATTGATCTAAAATGATCTTATTAAATTTTAGGTTATCAATTTTACCCGTTTTGTTTACACCCAAGAATGAGAAGATGTCAAAGACTTTATCTTCAGAACCTATACCCAAAACACTAGATACAGACATCACTAAACTGTTTGAACCTATCAAACTTATGCCAGAAATACCTAAAAACTTCCTTCTATTCATGAGATGTAAATTACTTTAAAATTGCTATCGGAGTTAATAAACAAATTCAAATATGAAGCAAAAGTAAATAAAATCATTAAGAATGCAAATATTTATGTAGAATTTATTTTAATTTAAAATATATGACTACTTTTGCCATAATTTACGAATAAATGAAATGCTTACATATTTAAAATTTGTATATTTGATATTAAATTATTTTGTAATATCATATACCACGATTAAGTATTTGTAGTAAATATTCTATTATTCTGAAATTTGTATTTAAGACGAAATTTTAGTTCCAAAACATTTAATAACCTCAATTCATGGACTTTATCACTACGCTTATTTTGACATTACTTTTGCAAACAGCTGCAATTGACAGTAATGTTAAATTTGAGGATAATCCTCAAATGAAAATCGAAGAATGTTCTCCTCAGCCTGATCACAAAATGGTTAAATATGCTATGTGTATTGACAGAAGAAGCGATGAAGATGTTCTTCCTTTCTTAAATATGATGGCACCTTCTATAACTGCGACCAAGTCGGCTGCTTTGGTTGGAGTTGATAATGGCCCAACTGGACCTAGTCCTGGTGATGTGATAGAATACACTGTAATAATTGGTAATGCAGCGGGTGCTATGGATGCTACGGGCGTAATATTTACGGATGTGATTGATGCCAATACAACTTTGGTTCCAGGGTCTCTTAAAACATCTGTGGTAGCAGTAAATGATGCATACAGTACGGTGGGTAATGTGTCCATCTCAGTTCCTTCGGGATCAGGCCTTCTTATTAATGATATAAATCTTGATGGAGATGTTTTGAATGTGACAGGAATTAATACAGCAGGTACACAAGGAAATGTAACTTTTGCGGCTGATGGTAGCTTTACATTCAATCCTAGTCCAGGGTATGAGGGAACAACTACATTCACATATACGGTATCGGACGGCACATTTACAAGTGTGGGAACAGTAAGTGTTACGGTAACTGGAATGATTTGGTTTATAAATGCAAGTGCAGCACCAGGTGGCGATGGAAGATTAGGTAGCCCATGGAATAGTATAAACACATTTAATGGGTCAGCTCTTGATGGTACAGGTGACAATATATTTGTTTATTCAGGTACTTACACAAATACATCTAGTACCTTGTTGCTAGGTAGCCAACGATTAATTGGTCAAGGTGCAGTCGGAACTCTAGCGTCTTTAGCTGGTGTAACTTTTTCAAGCTTCTCTCCAATCTCTCCAGCTGTAATACCTTCTGTAGGAGGAACAAATCCTGTAATCAACCAAGCTGGGAATAGTGTTAATGCTCAATCAGTAAACAGAATTTATGGAATTACAATAAACAATACATCTGGAACTGCTTTAATTTCAAATGCTTCTACATCTTTGTTGATAAGAGATTTGATTGTTAATAATACTGGAGGAATTGCAGTTAATTTTAATAGTTCTGCATTAGATGTTGTCTTCAGGACCGTTTCTGCGTCCAATGGCTCATATGGGATGAGGATCAGTAACACAACAGGATCGTTGGAAATTACAGGTACAGGAACAACAGATGGATCGGGAGGTCTTTTTAATAATATAGGGTCTCGAGGTATTGAGTTAATAAATGCTACTAATATAACACTTAGGAATTTGACCATGACCAATGCAAATACGATCGAAACTGGTTTTGACGGTATTTGTGATTATGATGACAACCTTTTGTGTAATGCTGCGATATATATGAATAACGTAGCCACTGCGGTTTTGAATAATGTGGATATAAGTACTACAAACGAACATGGTATCAATGGAAATGTAGTATCTAATCTTACACTTACAAACTGCACTTCTACAGGAAATGGGGATAGTGAAGAAGAAAATGCCCTGAAATTCAGAAATTTAACAGGAACATGTAACTTTTCTGGATGTACTTTTTCTAATGCTTATTACAGAAACTCTCATATTATAAATACTTCAGGAAATTTAACATTAACGGTCGATAACTGTAATTTTGAAAATACAGGTTATTTAGTGACCAGGCAAGATTGTTTTGAGATGAGAACTCAAAGTAATGCAACCGCTACAGTAACAATTACCAATTCAAGTTTTGCTAGAGCAGGAAGTAAAGGAGTTCAAGCTTTGGCGGAAGATAATTCAAATTTCGTCTTTAATTTTACAAGTAATACCATCAGGAATTTTGGTAACCCTATGGCGGGAATTGAAGTAGGTTCAAATGGAGCTAATGCCAATATGAATTATAATATCAATAATAATACTGAAATATCGTCTCAAGGAGAAGTAGCTGTTTTGGCTTCTACTTTTATAACTTCTGACATAAATGGTCGTGTTAATGATAATGGATCAATATTACACAACTCGCCTACAGCAACCACATTTGCTAATATAAGAAATCTGCATGAAGGTAATGGACAAGCCATCATTGAAATAAAAAACAACCTTAATGTAACTTCTAGCAATACAGATACACCCGTAGATGCTATCGCAATAAACGGAAACAATGCTGCCGCTAGATTAGATGTAACCTTGTTAAATAATAACATCACAAATTCAACTACAACAGTCGCTGGTCTTGAAGGAATCGTTTTAAGAGCTGGAACTTCTACTGTGGGTACTGCTGTAAATACACTTTGTGGTAATATTTCAAATAATACATTGACATTACCATCCATGTATCCACGTGCATATAGGGTTAGATTCCTAGACCCTACTTCATTTATGCAATTCCAAGGTGCTGGCCCAACAATTAATGCCAATTGGACAGGAAATGGTAATACAAATAATAATGGTGCAATAGCTTTTGGACCGACTACATCATTTACATATGGGGCAACTTGTACAGTACCTTCACATCCGTTTGCATCAGGTATAACAGAAGATGCATTAACCACAGATAATCAAGATTTAGGACAAGAACTTTATGCAGAAATTGCGGAAGAAGATAAGGAAGCCCAATCAAATGCAATTTCTCAGACTGATGTTATGACAAATGTTCTTAATGATACTGAGCCACCTGTAGCCATGGGTATGCTATCCGGTGAAACTGTTACAGTTGGCGGAATGTCAGGATTTTTATTACCACAAGATAGAAACATGACCATTACTTTCCAAGTAAGTATTGACAATCCTTTCCCTTTAGGTGATTGTTCGATATCTAACCAAGGAAGTGTAGCTGGTTCGAATTTCAGCACGGTTTTGACAGATGATCCTGGAGTAGCTGGTGCAGCAAACCCAACGGTCACAACTTTAAATATTGCGCCAACCATTACTGTATGTCCACCAAATTTAAATGTAAACCCTACAAATAATACTTGTGGTTCATTACAGTCTTTTATGGCAACAGCTGTTGGTTGTCCAGCGCCAACTTTAGTTTATTCTATTGGTGCAACAACAATTACATCTCCATATGTCTTTCCAACTGGTACTACAACAGTAAATGTAACTGCTTCAAATGGCATTTTGCCTAACGCTATTTGTTCATTTACAGTGACAGTTGCTCCACCACCGACAGCTTATAATATAACAGGAGGCGGTACTAGATGTGAAGTTGATCCTGGTTTCGTAATAAATTTAAGTGATACTGAAACAGGAGTGAATTATCAACTATTTAATGGGATGACGTCAGTTGGTAGTCCTATTGCAGGTACTGGAATGGCTATTGATTTTCCTGCACAGACAGCTGCAGGTACGTATACTGTGGTAGGAATTGGTCCTGGAGGATGTTCTACAACTATGATTGGTTCAGCAATTATAAACGTGAGTCTTACACCTACGTCAAATGCTGGAATGGACCAAACTATTTGTGTTACCGATACAGAAGTTTTATCTGCAACTAGTACAAACGGAACAGGAGTTTGGAGTGTTGTGAGTGGCCCTTCATTATCAAATACACAATTCAGTAGTACGACAAGTGGTTCTGCAATTTTTACCCCTGAAGGTGGTGCTGGTACATACACATTAAGATGGACAGTAAGCAATAGCCCTTGTGTAGATGCGACAGACGATGTAGTTATAACCGTCAATCCTGTACCAACAGCAAATGCGGGCACACCGCAGACAATATGTGAAAATGGAGCTGCTACCTTAAATGCGACCTTTACAAATGGTGTAGGAACTTGGAGTGTGGTCAGTGGGCCTTCGACTTCTGTTACTCAGTTTGCTGATATTACCAATGCACAAACGACATTTACACCATCAGGTGGAATGGGCACATATACGCTAAGATGGGAAGTCACTAGTTTAGGCTGTCCAAACGCTACAGATCAAGTGGTGATTACGGTCAATGGATTACCTACTGGCAATGCTGGGATGGATCAAGCAATTTGTGGAAATGCATCGGCATCATTGTCAGCATCATTTACAAATGGAACACCTCTTTGGAGTGTAGTAAGTGGCCCATCACTTTTAGCATCACAATTTAGTGATACTTCTAGTCCAACGGCAACATTCACACCCGCAGGAGGAGCAGGTACGTATTTATTAAGATGGACAGTATCAAATGCTCCTTGTGCCCCATCAATGGATGATGTTGAAATTATTGCTAGTATACCACCAACAGGTAATGCTGGTGATGATCAAGGTATTTGCTCAGATCAAACAGCTACTTTAAACGCTACGGTGTCTAATGGGACTGGAACATGGTCTGTAGTAAGCGGACCTTCTTTATCTACTATGCAGTTTAGTGATATTAATGCATCTAATGCTATTTTTACACCAATTGGAGGAGCAGGAATATATACATTAAGATGGACTATCAGCGCTCCAGGTTGTACAAACGTTATAGACGATGTTGAAATTAGTGTATTGACATCGACAACTGCTATTGCTACACCAAGTGCACAAACTATTTGTACTGGTGAAGCGATAACTGACATAATATTAAGCAGTCCAGTTACGGGTACAACATTTACTTGGACAAGAGATAATACAGCGTCTGTAACTGGTATTGCTGCAAGTGGAACTACCGATATCATTGGTACGCTAGTAAATACGACCAACTCAGCAGTAACAGTGACATTTACAATCAACCCTACTGCAGGAACATGTACTGGACCTGATATTACAGCAACAGTAGTGGTAAATCCGATACCAAATGCAGTTGCCACACCAAGTGCTCAAACAATTTGTTCAGGTGAAGCTAT
>DAOLFJ010000563.1:0-1461 GCA_035326365.1 Saprospiraceae bacterium
TAAATACGTATAAAACCACCATATAAATCAGATAACTTTGTCCATTATTTGAATTTTAATAAGAATAGGTTATATTTGCATTGAACTCAAAATGAAATGTATGTTTTACAGCTATATAACTTAACTTTTGATTTTATGATTAGCTTCTTTAAAAATATCACAAAATACAAAAATATTAGGGCTTTTATTTTCATTGGACTTGCGATGATGTTTTCTTTTATATCGTCTGCACAGACTTTTAATCAAATCCAAAAGATTGTGGCTAACGATCGAATGC
Source organism: Saprospiraceae bacterium (assembly GCA_035326365.1). Lineage (GTDB taxonomy): Bacteria > Bacteroidota > Bacteroidia > Chitinophagales > Saprospiraceae > OLB9. Next base: position 278 of record DAOLFJ010000563.1, read on the forward strand.
CATACTTAAGATTAGGAAATGACGTAGTTATTTCAGGTGATTATGCAATAGTTAGTGCTTTTTTAACAAATGAAGATAATTCTGTGTATATCTATAAAAAAGATAATTTAGGACAATGGGTTCAATCCCAAAAAATTGATTCACCGGAAGCTATCAATGTTAACAGTTTTGGGCACTCTGTTGACATTTTTGGAGACTATTTAATAGTTGGTGATGATTTATATCGCATAAGTAGCCCATCTAATACTTTTGGTGCGGCATATATTTATCAAAAAGATCATAATAATATTTGGCAATATAAGCAGAGGATACTAGCGTCTGATGGACAAAGTTCGGACCAATTTGGTTATTCTGTTTCAATAGATTCGAACATCTGTTTTATCAGTGCAATACAAAATAATAGTGACCGTGGGGCTGTATATGTTTTTGAACGGAACAGTAGTGACATTTGGGTTGAAACTACAAAAATTGTAGCTTCTGACATTGCACCTAATGACTCTTTTTCTTATTCTATCTCAAATTCAAACAATACTTTAGTAATTGGGGCACCTGGGGAAGACCATGACGAAACTGGAAATCTTTTTATACAATCATCAGGATCGGTCTATGTTTTTGAAAAAGCAGGTCTAAACAATTGGCTTCAAGTACAAAAAATAGTGGCACCAGACAGAAGTTTAAATGGTGGTTTCGGAACATCGGTCGCTTTATTGGATGATAGGATAATTATTGGTGCTGGGAGTATAAATAGACAATTTGATAATGCTTATTACCAAACTTGTGGAGCATACATTTATGAAAAAAATCCAATGGGGGTGTGGGAGTTTGTACAAAAATTAAACCCACCTGACCCTGCTGATCATTTAGGATTTGGAAATGCTGTGGGATTAAGTGATGATTATGCCATTGTCAGTGCAATAGATGAAAGAGTGGATGAGCTAGGAAATACAGTAGGGCCCTATATGGGAGCAGTATATGCTTACAAACGACAGCCTGATGGTTCGTACCAACAAGTACAAAGGATCATTGCGTCTGATAAATCCGAAGGAGATTACTTTGGAAGATCTGTCGCCATAGAAGGTAGTACTTTAATGGTAGGTGCCTGGCGTGAAGATGAATATGAAAATGGACAAAATACCATTTTAGAGACAGGATCGGTTTAAGTCTTCGAAGCATGTCCAGCATCT
>DAOLFJ010000252.1:0-6931 GCA_035326365.1 Saprospiraceae bacterium
GTATTCCTACAAGTTTAAACAGAGCAAAAGTTGTTACTTCTATCACTTGGACATCGTTTCCAATTTTACCAAAAGGTGCTCAACTATTACCTCTTAGCGAAGGACTTATTCCCAATGATATGATTGTGAAACTTCGTGTAGATAATCCTTACGGTGAAAGCAGAAGATATGATGTTGATCGGGAGAGGGAATGTTTGACAGATGAAGATAACCCAATATATGAATTTGGATTTGATACAATAAACACATTTTTAAAAGAAGAAGTAGAGCTTGGTAATGTTTATTTGGCTCCAAATCCTACAAGTTTAGGTGAATCTGCCTTTGCGTTAAAATTATTTAATCTTCCACAAGATGTCCAAATCAGCATTATAAACATCGGTGGAAGTGTGGTCAAAACATTTGGCATTACGGATGGTGAATGTAGTTTTTTATCTGGCCCTGGAGTTATGGAAACTAGATACGATGTAGAACCATATCGTTTGAGCCAGGGACTCTATTTTGTGCATATTAGAAATAGCAAAACGGGTGAATCCAAGACACTAAAGTGGATGGTGCTATGACATTTTATAAAAACAGGAAGGCGATAAATCGAAATGATCTATCGCCTTCCTTATTATTATGTGGTGGCTAAAATGCTTACAAAACAATTATGGGAATACACCCAACGTCATATAATCACTCGCTACTTTATTTAATGCACATATAAATGCAGCATCTCTAAGATTGTCTACTTTTGGGTACGAATGGTAAACTTCCATGATTTGGTGATAAGAATTGATCATGGTCTCTTCTAATCCTGATCGCACTAAATCCACTTCTTCGGCACCACGTGTGATAAATTGTTTTTCTTTTTCGCTGATAGACTTACCTGTTAGGTTTTCAAAAGTAGAAACAATATTTAAATAAGTATTATGATTAAATCTCTTGTCCATACGACCAAATCTCATATGCGAAAGATTCTTCAGCCATTCAAAGTAAGAAACTGTCACACCACCTGCATTACAATACATATCTGGGATGATGACACCACCGTTTTTGATAATAATATCTGCCGCACCAGCTGTTATTGGGCCGTTTGCAGCTTCTGCGATAACTTTCGCTTTGACCCTACCTGCATTATCTTCCGTTATCACAGATTCTAATGCTGCGGGCACTAAAATATCACATTCAATACCTACCCAATCGCCTCTATCGTTCATAGTAACAGTACCTGGCATACCTAAAATAGTGCCATGTTCTTTTCTATAATCCAGAGCTGCCTGCATATCAATACCGTTCTCACTATAGATAGTGCCTTCCATCTCTGAAAGTCCAATTATTTTTACATCGCCTTCTTGCTGAGAAATAAGTCCAGTATACGAACCTACATTTCCCATACCTTGGATGACCATTGTCTTTCCTGCTATTCCTTTAGTTGCGCCTATACGTTGGAGTTGAGACTCATCATTATATACTTCTCTAATTGCGTAATAAACACCACGTCCTGTTGCTTCTGTCCGGCCACTTATACCATTCTGACGTACAGGTTTACCAGTGACACATCCAGCAGCATCTATCTCACCACCTTTAAATGTCTGGTATGTATCTAGAATCCAAGCCATCTCTCTCTCTCCTGTACCATAATCTGGTGCTGGCACATCGATGCTTGGTCCTATGAAATTCTTACGGATCAATTCGACTGTATATCTCCTTGTGATTTTTTCCAACTCTTCAGCTGTATATGCCCGAGGACTAATTTTAACACCTCCTTTGGCACCACCGAAAGGTACATCTACGATAGCACATTTGTAGGTCATAAGCGCAGCAAGTGCCATGACTTCTTCTTGATCTACTAGGTGGCTGAACCTGATACCACCTTTAGTAGGTAGTCTGTGGTGTGAGTGTTGAACCCTGTAAGCTTCAATAACCTGATATGAATCTCCGATTTTCACTGGAAAATTCATTTGGTAGATAGCATTACATACCTTGATTTGTTGTAACAATCCAGGATGAATGTCTGTGTGTGCTGCAGCCCGATCGAAGTTGCTCTGCACACTTTCAAAAAATTTTGCTTGTTTACTGCTCATTTTTAATTTGATTTTCTAATTTGGTTAGTTTACGATCTAATCGATATAATAAAATGGTTATTCCTACGAAAATGACTGCAATCACAATGACTACAGAATATATTTTGCCGGTGCTCCTTAAGAAGTCCAATGAACCTCCTTGAGCCATTAGAGGCAAAACTGCACACAGACTAATAAAAGTCAAAGATAAAAACTTCTTCATAAATATTTCTTTATTGGTTTTTCAATAATACTTTTTCCTTCAACTTTTCGTACCTTATCAACAATTGCGACATCCAAGTTCCGAGAAGTGCCAATGCAATGATAGATGGATAAAAAAACAATCTCAAGGTATTGTCTAAGTCTTCGCCACCTAAAGCTGGATTTCCACCATTGCCAGGATGTAAGCTATCTGTCATACGTGGTATAATAAAGACCAATGGTATCAGTGCTACAAAAGCAAAAATACTATAGGAAGCAGACAACTTAGCCCTACGGTCGTGGTCTGACGAAGAGCCACGAAGTACCAAATAAGCTAGGTAAATGAGCATGGCAATAGCTGTCATATTCAGCTTCACATCCGATGTCCAGAAAGTATCCCAAGTAAACTTAGCCCATATAGATCCAGTCACCAACCCAAAAACACCATACATGATGCCTATTTTGTTGAATGATGAAGATTTTATATCGTGTATCATATCACCTGTGTTCAGAAATCTGACTGCATGATAGACACCAGCAATCAACAGTATAAACATGGCAAACCACAAAGCAATATGGAAAAAAGTATTTCTAATGGTCTCATTGAGAATATTACGGTATGGAAATCTGATGCCTTCCACAATGCTAAATTGGCCTATGCCTGAAGATTTCCAAGCTTCACCTGATATAGCTGACGAATCTGTTACTGATGCAAAGATGGCATTGGGTTGTACAAAAACACCGTCCACATCATTATCCACAATAAGCGAAAGTGGTTGGACAGCTTCTTTCACAGGAAAATTAGCAGGTATGCTGAAGGTAAACGTTGCTTCGTTTTCGGATATTTTCTGAATATTTTTTGCAGATATCGCATGAGTAGAGTCAAGTTTTAACCATGCTCTGATCTTCGTGGCAGCTAGAAAATGGGTATTGTACCCGACTACATTAAAAGACATTTCTTCACCACTTTTTGCATTACTTGGCGTAACTGAAGTGATACCAGGTTTGATAGGAATGACCAAACCACCTATCAATACGTACAAAAAGATCAACGCTCCACCTATTTTCCACCAAAATCCGTTCATCTATTTAATTATTATTTTTTATACTAATCAACTCCTCCACAAACCAGGGAAAAGCAATAACATGGCTCCCAATAAAACAAAGTCTACTCCTATTAACATCATTACATCGTCCATTATAGCAGTATCTACTAGCAATCTGACACTTACGGTCGTTATTTTTAATAAAAGCAGCACAATCGGTAATACCAATGGTAAAGCCAATATGGACATCATCGTGCTATTGCCAGAATCTGCCGACGATATCACGGACACAAATGTAAAAACGATCGATATCCCGAATATACCAAGTCCTGACCCCATAAAAAACAGGCTATAATCTTTGACCGGAAAACCTGTGAATATAAACATCACGCCTAGGATGATCAGAAACAATACACATAAAAACATGAAGTTGTAGAGCAACTTTGCTATGATGAGGTCTATGGGATCAAATAAGGTGTAGTAGTAGAGATAGGTTTCTTTTTTTTCTTGGAGAAAACTTTTGACAATGGCATTCAGTCCAGCAAACAGCATGATGATCCATATGAGAATCGTCCATTCGCGCGGATTGATATTATTAAAAGATTTGTAGACGATAAACACTACAGTAGTTGCAAATAAAAATATTCCACCCAAAGCAAATTTTTGTCTAAATTCGATCGACAATTCTTTGATAAAAATATCTTTGACTTTGATGATGTTCATTACCCATGTATTCGGGTCAAAGGTACGAGTATTTTTTTGGGGATAATAACAAACGAATGAGAATTAGGTGGCTATTGTGAAAAAGAGCGCTAGATTTGCTAATGCATTGGCTGTGATCGATATTTACATCTTTAATACCTTCCTACTTTGGAGTATATTACCATATTTATCCATTGCACTGATGATATACAATCCATTTGGCCAGTTAAATGTATCGATTATTAAACTTTCATTATCATGGTTAATCAATTGTTTATAAACCAAATTTCCCATCATGTCTGATAAAGAAATCCTATAAATGTCTGCCGATAAGTTTGATACTGTAAAATGATCAGAAAAAGGATTTGGGTAAACCATTATGTCTGTCTTATCGACATTTTCATCCGGCACACTTACTATGGGTGTACGAACGATAAATGTATCTACACTACAGTCATATCCTGTTACGCAACCGTTTTTGTCTAATTGAACTAACAACAAGTCAGTTATTCTTGGTAGGTTTGAATATATATGATAACCCACCGCTGCATAACCTCCCGAGTCTAATGGCACTACATCTAATAATGAACAAAAATCCAATAATGTATCTTTATGGTCATAAAAATTGATACGTTTCTCCCACTCTTTTTGTCCATTTTTATCCAACTTTAAGACAAAAGCATCGTTATATATCAAGTCTTGAAGATCTCTACCTTGGATATATCCTGATATTATAGCACCGCCGTCACCAGTAACTCGAATTTTATCAATAAAATATTGATTTCCAGAAATGACATCCAAGATATCATAAGCCCAAAGATAATTGCCACTCGTATCTACACAAAGTATTTGTTTGTAAGATGTCAAATTTTCATCTCTTTTCCTATGCGCTATTATATAATTTCCTCGGGTGTCCACTGCTAACTTGGGTATTTCCTTGATGGATCGATTGGCATATATGTAGATATCTTTTACTACATTGCCCAGACTATCTAGCTTCCTGATGACATGGTATTCTTTATTATCTTTTCTATAGGTTGTGATAAAAACTAAATGGCCTGTACTGTCAGGCTGTAAATCTTCTAGTCTATTTATCACTAATGCATTATCAGGTAGTCTATACTTTGTTAGTTTTATTTGCTCGCCTTTCAAATTGACCCACTGTATCAATCCCGTCGGAATACCATCTTTTTTTTCTCTAGATTCACCATAAAGTAAATATTTGTTTTTGTACATTAGTATTCCATCAGATGCTATACCTTCTGTAGATAGGGAGTCATAGTTGTAAGTATAATGAGCTAAGCTATCGCCCGAATCTTTACTTATGCGAGTAAGATGAAAACTAACATTGGGGCTACTCCATCTTTCATGAGAGGACAAAAGCAATTCACCATTGTGATATAGTATTGCATTTCTATTACCGTTGTCTGTCCATAGATGTTTGGTTTTCCACTCTATTTCACCTGTAAGATTGAGTTTTGCGTATTTAGCACATATTTTTTGTTCACAAACTGAACCTACTCCAACATATATATGATCATTTTTTGCAAAAATAGTAGTACCATTTTCCTGAGTACTTTCTTCGTACAATCTAAAGCTATTGATGTAGGTATCCTGACCTGCCAAAGTAAAAAGGGATAGCAAGTATGCTATCCCTAAAAATTGAATCTTTTGTAATGTGATCATTGTTTCACCGTTTTTTTTTGTTTCAATAAGGATGAAATCTACCTACTTCTTCACAATAATATTATCAATCAGCCTTACGCTATCTGCCCACACTGCTACACACGCTACTACGTAATCTGTCGCATTTATATTCGTCACAGGTGTGAGTTTGTAGCCATCTACAAGGGTCAAGTATTCTGGTTCGAAAGGTGGGATATTGAGTTTTTTTAATCCGTTTTCTATCAATTCAGGGATAGATTTTTTGGACTTATTGCGTTTTATAGTCTGAAGTGTTTTGTAGATGATGCCAGCTTTTTCTCTTGTTTCTTTAGAGAGTCTCTCGTTTCTAGAGCTCATAGCTAGGCCGTTTTCTTCTCGTATAGTAGGACAAACTACTAAGGTCGTCTTGATGTTCAAAGTCTTTATCATGTGGTCAATGATAGTAAACTGTTGGAAATCTTTTTGTCCCATATATAACTTATCTGGCGTCACGATATCTAGTAATCTTTTTACCACTTGAGCCACACCTTTGAAGTGTCCTGGTCTGAACTTACCTTCCATGTAATTATCTAATCCTGCCAAATCTATATCTTGTCCTGTTTGTTCGCCATCAGGATATACTTCCGCAGCAGTAGGTGCAAAAACAATATCGATCTCTGTAGGCATTAATTTTAATAAATCACCATCCAAATCTCGAGTATATTTTTCGAGATCTTTTTTTTCGTTAAACTGGGTAGGATTGACAAAGATAGATATTATGACTAGGTCGTTTTCTTTTTTACTTTTTCTGGCTAGCGTGATATGTCCTTCGTGCAGCGCGCCCATTGTGGGAACAAATCCAATGGTATTACCTTTGTCTTTATTAAATTTTATTACATCTGATAGTTCTTTTACATTATGAATTACACGAATCATTATTAAATAATTATTTACTTGTATTAAACCATTTTTTTAAAACCTTCTCTGCTGGTTTTTCCTGAGGAGTGTAATCTTTTTCGAAGTAACCTTCGTGACCCATGTTATCTGGAAACCACTTCCATAAAAATCCGCCACCCCAAAAATCTTCTTCTATAAAACTTGACCATAGCGCGTCATAAGCATTGCATTGTGCCTGATGATTAATGGTGAGGGAATGTATGTTTTTTTCGAGTTCCCATGTTTTCCCTGCACAACCATCTACAGAGAGATATCCATATTCTGTAAAAACTATCTTTTTGTTGTGCTTTCTAGAGAAGCTTTTTAATGATTTTTTGATTGGCTTCCACTCTTTAT
>DAOLFJ010000253.1:0-6915 GCA_035326365.1 Saprospiraceae bacterium
TAGTGCATCATCTATACCCCAAGATGCATTCGTCGCAACTACAAATGCTCCTTTGGCCCCATTGCTTTCATTGTACATTTTGCGCAGTTGGTACGGATAAGCATAGGATGCAATAGCATTAGCTTCAGAAGGAAATCCATAATTAACAATCATAAGTTTTATGTCCCAATTGACACCACTTACACCTAGATTATTATTACCTTTTGCACCTACAATACCAGCGACAGGTGTACCATGACCGCCACCTTGATAGACATTATCGTCATTTGCTCTGATGTCCCATCCTCGATAATCATCTATGTATCCATTGCCATCATCATCGACACCATTGGCGGGTATTTCATGAAAATTTTTCCACAGATTATCTTTCATGTCAGGATGTTCAGGATTAATACCATCATCTATGATACACACCACAATCGTATCTCCATCAGGTGTAAGTCCACCAGTCGTAATATCCCACGCCAAATCCATATCCATATCAGCACCAGCAATACCACCAGTACTTCCAGTATTGACAAATTGCCATTGTTTATTAAAGTCTGTATCGTTTGGAGTTGCCCTTGGTGTTATCAATCTATTTTTGGATACATGTTTTAAAATTTGTGTAGACCTGAGTGCTTTTTCAAAAGACAACTCATTCACGCTTGTATAATCTACTGAAACCAACCACAGATTGAGTGGGGCAGACATAATTTGTTTTGATTTAAATTGTGTAAACCTTTTTTCTACAGATGTGAGTTTTTTTCTCACTTGCTCTAAATCTCTGTTTTGATGCACTTCTACAATGAATTCACCGAGTACATGATTCAGTTTCTGGCTATTTGCTAAAGAGATATTAAAAATCAATGCAAAAAGTAAAAAACCGAGCTTTGAAGGAGAGAAAAATGACATAGAAACAATTTTGGTCAAAATTAAAACTTTATTCTGATAGGAATGAAAAAATTATTGAATTTACCGTCTCCAAGACAAAAAAAGGTAAAAAATAAGGAAAAACACTGAATTTTTTACAAATTACAAAAAAAGTTAATGTATTATTTGTTGCATAACAGCATTTATTACTATATTTGTATTTTAAATATGTTTTAATTTAATTACTAGGGTCATGTTCAAGAAAATACAATTTATTATTTGCACAATCGTAATGGTCAGTTCCATGACGATTTCTGGTCAGAAATTGATCAAAAAAGCCGAAATGCAGGTAGAAAATGGAGACTTTCACCTTGCGGTAGATTCATATAGAAAATACCTTTCTGCCAATTCTAAAGATTATTTGATTATGTCTAAACTTGCTGAATCTCTCGCCTTAGCTGGTGAACTAGATGACGCAAACGAACTGTATGAAAACATCACTAAAAACACATTTATAGATGCAAATGTGTATAGAAAGCATGGAGATTTGCTCAAAAAACTTGGTATGTTTGAAGAAGCGAAAGCTAGTTACACGACATACAGCACCTATGTACCACAAGATGGTCAGCATTGTCTAAAAGGTGTAGAATTTGCCATCAAAGCACAAAGTAATAAAGCTGACTACGAGACATTTGTAATGCCGTCTAACAGTACAGTTTCTGATTTTGGACTTACGTTTTATAAAGATTTGCCTGTATTCAGTTCCTTCAGAAATGATATCCTGATGACAGAAGCAGAAAGATTGACAAATGTAGACGAACTAGCACATAAATCTTTTCTATACAATGCCAAGAAGAACAGACTAGGTTTTATAAAAAATATAGAAGGAAATATGAATCACATAGGTCCATTAAGTTTTTCGGCTAATGGAACATCTTGTGCTATGATTGAGTCAAAAATAAAAGATACTTACTCATTTTTAACAGCTGACAGAATATCTAAACTTTATATTGCAGACATAAATGATAAAGGCGAAGTAACATCTTCTAAACCATTTACATACAATGAAGTAGGATCTTCTATCAACTCAGCGCATATGGCATTTGATGGTAGTGCCATTTATTTTTCTTCTAATAGACCTGGTGGATATGGTGGATACGATATATATGTGAGTTATCTCGATGAGGGCAAATGGTCATTGCCAAAAAATCTAGGAAGTGAAATAAACACCGTGGGAAATGAAATCACACCATTTTTGCAAGGAAATGAATTATATTTTTCATCTGATTTCCACATAGGTATAGGTGGATACGATATCGTAAAAAGCAAGGTAGAAAATGGCATTTGGACAGAAGTGACAAATGTAGGTTCAGGTGTAAATTCAATAAATGATGAATATTTCCCATCGTTCAATCGTATGGGAGAGCTTTATGTGACATCTAATAGACTAGGCGGTAGAGGTGGCAATGACATCTATAAAACACGTAAAATCATCGCAGATGAACATGATGGACTTCTAGTAGATATCCCACAAGCTGTATCACTTGATGCTATTGCTGCGGAAACTCAAAAACACACAGGAAATCCTGAACTTGATGCCATGGTATCTATGAAAGGTTCGAATACAGAAATAGTAGAAAGAACATCATCTCCAATGGCACAAGAAGTAGCTTTTAAATTGCCTGTATTCGATACCAAAGTGGTAGGAAATATGGAAGCTGATGATTCTTATTTTATCGGTGCCCACAGGATAGCATTAGATCAAGCAATACCAAATACAGAGGTATTTTTTATACAGTTGGCATCCATGTCATCTGTTAAACCAAATTTCAAAAGATTTAAATCATTGGTTAAATTTGGGAACGTGTACAAAATGCATAACGGTTCATCTATAAAAGTAAGACTTGGATATTTTGACAATAGGGCAGAAGCTGAAAACATATTGGCAAAAGTACGAGCTAATGGTTTTCAAGACGCTTTCATTACCTTTGAATTACTCAATACTGCAAAAATGGAGTTGATTTTGACTAGTTCGGATGCAGATAGTTTTACGGATGAAGGAAATTTCCATTCAAAAAATCCAACTGAAGAAATGAGAAACTTCAAAACTGGTAATAAATACAAGGTAAGGTTAGCATCGTACGAAGACCCTATTTGGTTTGATGTAAATAAAGTAAAAGACCTAGGTAGAATAGAACAATGGACGAAAGGTGGTTGGACTATTTTTATATTAGCTGGTTATAACAATCTAGAAGAAGCAAAAGCTGCAACTGTAAGCGCACAAAATCGTGGATTCAAAACTGCGGAAGTTGTCATAGATAACGGTGGGATACTAGAAAGACTAAAACAAAATTAAAATCATCTTCAAATAAGTTCTAAATATCTAAAATGAAATTTTATAAAAATAAATCTAATAGATATTTAGTTATCAATAAAAAAGGGATCAGTATTTAATTACTAATCCCTTTTTTTTTGCTATTTAAATGTATGACTTAAATAACCATCTCAAAATAAAGAAATCTGTGAATGTTTGCGCAACAAAAGCCACTTTCTGAATCCCTGATCAATACCTACCAAGACAAGAAATGAAGTGACTACCCAAGCGACCATATTTGTTGCCTTTTCGTCTAACTGTAGTAGTGGTATATAAGAAGATTCTGTACCTTGAAATCTCAGAGCGGTAGCAATACCTAGGATAGCAAGGATAACCAGACCATAAATCCAAGTACGAGGCAACAACTCTTGACTTGTTTTGGAAGCAACTGTTTCCAATATCTTTTTATTTAAACGTCTTTCAAAATCCTGACTCATTGGCGTAAATGAAGTCTTAGCTAAGAAAGCATTTAAAGCTATAGATTCTTGATATTCTTGATTAAATGCAGGATCATTAAGAATGTTTGATTCTACCATCTTTTTCTCTTCATAGGTACAATCACCATCAATATATCTCCAAATTAAATCTTCCATAATAATACACTTTTATGTTAATCAATGGCTGTTATCAAAATATTTATTGGCATGTTTTGCCAATTCTTTACGTGCTCTAAATAATTTTATCTTAACATTACTCTCTGTCAAACCAGTAATATCTAAAACTTCCTTAATACTTCTCTCTTCTAAGTAAAAAAGGGAAACAATCACTCTCGACTCTTCATCTAGATGTTTTAATAACGAATTTATACCTTCTTTGGTTTCATCTTCATTAATATTATAATCTGCTTTTTTGTCATAAACTGGTTCTGGAGATGTGGATAAGTCTACATGAGATTTTAATTTTCTCTTGGTATCTATAGCCGTTCGATAAGCTATTGTATAACACCATGCTTTAAAAGAAGACTTAGTGTCAAATTTATCTACTGATTTCAATACTTTCATGACGCTATCTTGTGTCGCTTCTTCAGCTAATTGGTTGTGAAGCAGAATTTTGTAACAAACATTATATATAAATTGGCCATAAGTATCTACAAAAGAACTTATTGTTTTTCGATCTCCTGCAAGAAGAAGACGGACCAAATTATTATCAAAATCAAAATTCACGCTATTCCATTATTCCATACAATATACGATAAGAATGTAAGATCGGTTACAATCCTATTTAAATAATATTTTTTTCTACATTTTGTAACCAAGCTTAAACGTTTATCGTAATGATTTCAAATAATAAAATTTAATATCATGGCAAGCGAAATTATTGGAATGACGGGCTTCTTTATAACCCTTATCGTATTTATCTCAATGTACTTCAGAACGAGACATATAGAACGTATGGAACTCATAAAACATGGCAAACCAGCTACTATCTTTAAAATCGGCGCTAGTGATTCAAATAGTGCATTAAAACTCGGTTTACTTTTACTGTCTATAGGTTTTGGGTTGCTAATAGGTCTTTTTGTAGACTATATGTTTGATACCGAACCAGCAGGTGTCTTTGTATGCATCTTGATTTTAGGTGGCATATCATTAATTTTCTATCATTTATATATGGAAAAAAAATCCACAGGCGAAGAAAAGGAAACAGATATGATGGTGTAGATTTATGATCATAAATATAACTTTTATAAGGTAGTGTAATAAGTAAATTACACTGCCTTTTTTTTATTTGTATAGTGAGCACAAGTAGTAACTCTTAGTGATTACTAATTGGTTTAATTCGTGGTTTATTGGCAAAAACTACAACCTTAGCGGGTAAATAAAACTTTCACAATACAGGCAAAATAAAAATGTTTTTTTTCTACATAGAGGTTAAACCCAAAGGATATACAATTTTTTCTTTTTAAATAGGTTAATTATATTTGTATGCAACATCAATAAAAATTGAAACCTATGAATATTAGCATTGTATTAAGTTCCATATTTTTTATTTTATTTGTTGGATGTAAAGGAGCGAATAATAAGTATTATTTTTATCCAAAAGACCATTTTGTGGTAGATCAAAGACTTCCTTTAATGGATACAGGTTACATTGAATTTAATAAAAGTATATTTACGGATAAGTCTGTACCCTATGCGTCAATAAACAATATAGGAAAATACAATAATGACACTTTAATAATTGAAGGGGACTTAGGATATTTTTTTCATTCTGCAGGTATCTCATTTTTGATTACAAAACAAAAAGTTGAAATTAGAATTGACGAATATAGTTGTCTTTACAGTCAGCATTATCGTTCTAAATCCAATTTAATAAGTGTAAGCAATTGGCCACCGAAAACAAATTCTTCAATCAGTGTAAAGTTTAATTCCACTTTAGAGTTTACAAACACATTTACTGGAGTAATAGACACTTTAAAAATAAAAGGCATGACCAGTTGTATTATTAGACCAACTCATTTCACCTATGATGACTTAAAAAATGAGATCAAATACAATAAATTCATAACCCAATCCGAAAATTGTCCTGATACTATAAAATGGTTAGATCTTTCTTATCAAGATTTAGACACTTTACCAAATGCAATAACATCATTTACAAACTTAGAAAGACTTTATCTGAGTAATAACTGCATACATCCAAAACAACTCCATAAATTAGCATCATTAAAAAATCTAATGGAGATAAATCTAGAAAGCAATTCTTTAAGCCAAATTCCCGAAGAAATTTTCAATTTTACAAAATTAACATCCCTTAGTCTTTCAGAAAACTATATTGAAGTGATACCTTCTCAACTAAGCAATTTATCAAACCTTGAAGAAATAAATTTGTATGGTAATAAAATAAGCGAACTTCCAAAAGATATGTCAAATTTAAAAATATTAAAAAAACTAGATATTTCGTATAATAAAATCTCAGAAATCCCAAAAACATTTTCACAATTATCATCATTAACAAATTTATATTTATCAAATAATAATTTAGAAACCTTTCCAGATCAAATATTACCACTCAAGAATTTAAAGTTATTAGACCTTTCAAAAAATGGGTTTACTGAAATTCCTCACCAAATAGTTGGTTTGTCAAAATTAGAAGAACTAACTATAAGTCATTATCAAATTCAAAATTTCACATCGTTAGTGCAATGTCTACCTACATCGAATTTCAATCTTTATTATAATGAAGAATAGCAATTCACTCATGTATTCCGACTGTCTTATTCTTTAGTGGGCTACCGTGCTTCTTACCAATAAAAGCTTTAATCTCAGCTAAAATCGAAAGAGCAATCTCTTCTGATGTCTCCGCACCAATATCTAAACCTGCTGGACTGTGGATCTTAGCTAATTGCGCTTCTGTTAATGGTCTGCCTTCGTCATTATATTCTAAAAGCATTCTTTCTAGCTTTTTTTTCGGACCAAGCATGGCTATATATTTGGCACTGTTTTGACATAGGTCATAGAGTAATGCTTTGTCATAATTATAATTGTGAGTCATCAGGGCAAAAAATGTAAAATTATCTATTTTGATATTCTTAACTACTTCTTCAGGTTTTGCAATAAGCACGTCGCAGGCTTTGGCAAATCGCTCTCTTTTGGCATAATTGGCCCTTCCGTCTATCACTGTAGTATCCCAACCAAGTACATCTGCCATCTCCACCAAAGGGAAAACATCATTGCCTGCACCTACAATAA
>DAOLFJ010000254.1:0-6911 GCA_035326365.1 Saprospiraceae bacterium
TACTACTGAAGATTCAAAAAAATAATCCCAGCATCTTTGATTTTTCAGTACTTAATGCTAAATATTAACTCTTGATTATTTTAAAGCTGTGTATCTTATTGTTAAGCTCATATGAGATGATATACATGCCTTTTGAAAGCTGACTTAAGTCTCTTAGGATGATTTTATTATCTTGTATTGGGTAGGTGTTTGAACGAACAACCTGACCATCTATAGACAATATTTTTAAAGTTACTTGACGGTCTACATTATCTTCTATTATTATATTTAGCTCATCGTCCACAGGATTTGGATAGTAAGTATGGTTGTCATCATGAATGGCTACGATAGATGAAACTGGACTTTCTTGGTAAACCCTTACATAATCAATTTCCATGGCACCTTGGGTAAAATTGGGTGAGATAGATGGTTGTATGGCAAAATTTAGTAATAAATATTGTTCTTTGTTGAATGGCCAGGTAGCAGCATCTTTTACGGCAGGATTATATGTGTAATGTACTTTGCCATCTACGCTGAAAATCATCTTTTCAGGTGTCCAAACTAGGCTGTAAACATGAAATTCTGATGATGCCGTCGGAATGTTTTGTCCACCAACATTAGATGTATTGCCAAAACTCGATGGTGTATGAAGTGCACTTTGTACAAAATTTTGATTGTGTCCCCAATGTTCCATAATATCTATTTCACCACATGCTGGCCATGGTGTCGTACCGAAACCTTGTTGTTGCCAGTAAGCACCGTCTTCTGTGATGTTTTTGCCCAACATCCATATAGCGGGCCAAGTACCTACTCCCGAAGGAAGTTTTGCTCTCACTTCCACTTTACCATAAGTAAAAGCAAACTTGGAGTTAAGTCTTGCAGATGTGTAGTTTTTGGTATGACCTTGGTTGTTGAATGTTTCTTTTCTTGCAATGATCTTTAAGATGCCATTTTCAACTATGGCGTTATTAGTTCGATTGGTATAATGTTGGACTTCGCCATTGAACCAGCTACCGCCAGCGGGTAATTTTGTTTGGTGAAACCATTTTGTATTATCGATAGCGCCATTATTAGTGAACTCATCAAACCAAACAAGGTTGTCATATACTGGGTCTTGTTTTATTGCACCATCATAATTGATGTTATCCACAAAAGCTACCACTCGATCATTATTGTTTTCGCCATTGATTTGTATCAACACCCTATTAAAATCTTTTCTTTCTGATGGAGGCAACGAAGTATCATTAAAATTTCGGTAAGCATCATCTTTAAAATTAAAAGTCACGATTTGCCATTGATTTAGTATGATAGGTTTGATGATTTCTGATTGAGTTACCCATGGTTCTGCTAATGTTCCATCCTGTAGCTTGAGGGAAACTTGGTTGTTTTGGTTTCCTGTCAAACCATTAGCAGGAACATAAATCATGAGTCTAAAGGTGTGATTTTCTTCCAAATCTAAATTACCGCTTACATCAAATCTCACATTGGCATATTGACCACCATTATCAGAATATCTGAGTACCGTAGCAGAAGTATTCATACCCTGTTTGTAAGGGTTTGCGAAGCTTATATCTAATCCACAATCATCTTCTGCCCATGTATTGATATTACCATTTCCTTCAAAATCGTCTTGAATGGTTTGTGCATTATTAATTTGTGGGAGTAAAAATAAGACAATAATAAGCGTAAAATAATGTTTCATGGACTTTCTTTTAAAGATTGTTGATAAGGTTTTGATGGTGTGATGCGCCTGTATATAATGCTAAGTCGCTAAAGTAGTCTATTTTTTAAATCCCAACGAGTTGATTTCTGATAAAAGATAATTTATGACATTTAGTTGACATAATAGTTAGGTAGTCACTTTGGGTAAAGATCACCAAAATGACAATAAATACTTTTCAAAATCAATTATTGAGTTAATCCCCCTAATTTTTAGATGTTGCTGGAAACCTACACCAGTTGAGATTATGCATTTATCAGTGTTCAAGACACCAACGCAACTATCTTGTATGTCTTACTTTGTGTAAATACCCGTCAATTTTTAATCGCTCGATTTATTTATAAATATAGCATATTCCAATGCTAAGCGATAACCTGGTTCTGAGTATGAATCATTTCTTGAGCCTTTTCCCTATGTGCATTTCCATTTTGGCAAAAAAACAGAAGCGAAAAGATTAAAATGATATGATTTATTTTTTTATGGTTTTAAATCAAAAGGTAAAACTTTCTCTATTGTTGATTAAAATGAATTTGGAAACCGACATTAAATGAAAATAGTTTTTCATTAATATTTATTGGACTTTTATCAACAAGATTTGCATAATTTGCGCTTGCTTCTAATGCTATGGACCTATTTAAGAAAATAGCATATCCTAACTTTAAATTGTAACCATATAAAGTTTCAATATTGTCATTACTATTTTGACGGACGTAAATTACACCTATTCCACCAAAAGCACTTCCTCGGTCAGATGTTAAAAAATAAGACCTAAGAAATGGATTTAATCCTATAGATTTGGTATTTCTGTATGAATAATAACTGACAGATAGACCAGTCACAAATTTATCTACTACAAAATACCCAATATTAGGATTAAGTGTAAAAATGACATCTCCTTCCGATGTTTGGTACGATGCGTCCCCGCCTAATAGATATGTACCTTTGATAGTTTGAGCATTTGAAATATGAGTAATTAAAATGAAGGTAAATATGATTGTTAAAACTTTCATGTTGATTTTTTTAAGTGTATTGAATTAGAATATAAGTTATAGCTTTATTTTTTTAAATGAATTTGAAACCCAATTCCAAAATATAAATTTCCTGATCTGTCTTCCAATTTTTCATAATTAGCTGATAATTCTATGGCAATCGAATTATTTAGAAACATGGCATAACCCAAAGAAGTATTAAAACCATTGAATGATCCTTCAAATCGTTGAGCTGGTGCTTTTATATAGTTGTAAAGGTACGTGCCTCCCGCAAAAAAGCTTCCTATTTCAGAAGGTAGAAAGTATATTCTAATATTAGGACCTATAAGAAAATCACTGATTAAATTTTGTTTTTCTAAACTTGAAAATATCCCTAATGAAATATTGTTAGCAACAAAATACCCAATGTTAGGACTGATATTCAGAAAATACTGTTCATCTACAAGTTGGTAGGACAAATTGCCACCTAATAGGAAAGTACCTCTTTCGGTTTGCGTATTGCCATATTTCACAAAAGCAAAAACGGTCAATAAACAAATAATGATGAAATTTTTCATTTGCTGATTTTTAACTGTGTAATATTAATGTAAATCAAAGGTAAATAAAGATTTGTATTGTTGGTGTTTTTAGGTTAATAATTTAGAAATTTACAATTTTATAAACTTCTTGAACTGTGGTCCATCAGCTGTATTTATTTTTATAAAATAAATTCCTGATTGGAATGTACCCATATCTATTTGTCCTTTGATTTGAGTATTGTTTTTTTGATCGTAAACTGTTGTTCCAGCATTATTACAAATTTCTATTTTTGTGGGCGAATTTATATTTATCAACTCGTAATTAAGCACGTCTGTGACTGGATTAGGATAGATAGAGAAGGAAGTATCCGAGCTTGTAATGTTATGATCAGTAGATGAAAGACCAGGTATTTCATTTAGTGGTCTCTCAAAAACTTCAAAAAGATTGGTAACAAACAAATGACTGTCGCTAAACATAATGTCTACCATATAAGGTTCAGGAAGTCCATCTTCAAATGTTTGCCAAGTAATACCCTGATCTAAAGATATTACCACTCCATGACCATAAATAGTTTGAACCATGACATCTTTGTAAATGGCGAAATCAGATATCGTCTGATTTGGATATGGATGTATGATGGCATTGACTTTAAGCCAAGTATTATTGATAGCATTGTATTTATAAAGTGATTTGCCAGCTGTGATAAAAAAATCCCCAGCTACATTTGTTTGAACACTACTTATTTTCTGATTACCAATCACAGCAGGATTTAGCTTTATTTTTTGCCATGTGTATTTGTTAGAAGTATACAGTATTTCATCTTTTTCATTGTGGATGATGTAGTTACCATTTGAAAATTCTGTTTTGATGTTCTCCCAAGGTATTTCATATTCTATTTCAATCCATGGCAAGATGCCTCCTATCAGTGTGTATACTTTATTGTTAAAATCTCCCTTAGCCATCACGATATCATTACAATTGAAAAGCTTCGGGCCTAAAATCGGGAAGTCTGTGACTCTTATTTTTATCCCACCTAGATTTACAATACTTCTAGAATTAGTCGTAATAATGGAATTTTTATTTACGATAGCGTATTCATTATTTTCAAAATTAATATTTGGTGACTGCCATTTATCTTCTGACCTATTGTAGTACGATAGCCAAGTTGTTATTTGCCACAGACTATTGTCGACAATGATATAATTCCCTAGTGCTCCTTTAATATTATCTGTTAATTCTACTACTGGATTACTACCTGTACCGATGTCTTTTTTGAATAATCCATATTCCAAAGTATTATAATAATAAATAAATCCACCATAGACTAAAAACCTTTCATAGTATGATGGAACATTAATTATCTTGAAAATATCAATAACTGTTATAAGGTTAAATTCATCATCAAACAATTGCATTTCATATTGGTATTTGTTATAAACATAAAGATAATTTTCGTCAAAATTATACTTTTTATCCCTATCAAATAGTAAAGGGTCTAAGGCTACAGCATCAAATGCATCTCCTACTAATTTTTGTGTACCATCACTATAAATATAAATAGAATTATGATCTCTAAAAAAGCCAGAAATACCACTGGATTCTGAATTTTCGACTGTTGTGAAAGTAATGAAATCTATAGTTTTAGTTACTTTAGTATGTTCAATGATGAAGTGAAAACCATCTTGGAAATAAATATAATCACTTCTTTCGTGGTAGAATTTTTTATCACTAATAATTGCAAAGTTGACACCAAAATCTCTGCTTACAAATATTTCGTCATGTGTTGCCACTGTGATAATATCATTATGAATGTTGATTGAAATATCATCTTCATACATACTGAAAAAATAATCTGGTCTGTAAATATCCTTTTTAACCCAATTCAAACCGCCATCCTTAGAAGAATGAATCGTCATGTCCAGCCAATCGAACTCAACCTTAACATCTACAGCCACAATTAAATCTCCATTGACATGAAATTCTTCTATATCACCTAACAAATGACTTCCAGGGATGGCTATCCAGGTTTTACCACCATCAGCACTTTCGTGAATGATGGAATTGCTCAAAGCATAAATGGTATCTACATTTGCAAATACATCGGTGACAATTGCCTTCCCATCACCACCTATATTTTTAAATTGGCTGTAAGCGAAGATGTTTGTTAAACAAAGACAAATAATGGTAAGTATTAAGTTTTTCATTTATTTAGTATTTGATTTAGTGCCTAATCATATGATCTGTTCTTTAAAAATTAGGTAAATATACTCTGATTTGTAGATTCTGACAAATATTGTTGTAAAAACATAAGGGAAAAGTGAAAAGAACGCTTTCATCCGACATTTAGGTAATGAATAGAAATTGATAACGTCATTTTCTTAACTACAGCTTTTGATATCATCAATGGTAAGTCAAGATGCTGTATTTATTTGTTCTTACTGAACACTCTTCATAGAATTGCTAGATGTTTATTCAAATAAGATAGGGTAGTGGATGCATGTTGTAAAGTTGCTTTAGGACAAAATCCTTATTATATATATGATCACAAGCCATTATCAGCAAGGAATGACTATATTCTCTGTAATGAGCAGCTTAATAGTTATCAACAAATCCAGCAATTCAGTAATTGAATAAATTCTACATGCCAGAAACCCTAAAACCTTGAAAAAAAAGTGAAAAAAAGTGAAAAAAAATTATTCGTAGTTAGATGTTTGATATGATGTATCTTAGATATTACTAAAAAAAATAATGTATCTATCATATTAAAATACAGCATAATACGTCTTTGAGTTTGGTCTGAAATTTGGTTTTGATACCTTGTAACCAGAGAAAATTTATCAAATCGAGAGATGAGATAGTTTTTGATGATTGCAAGATTTTAACAAATTAAAATAGTTTGCAGCTATCATAGGATAGTTGTGGATAAAGATAGAACATTTTTAACGCAATTACGAATTTTTTCAAAATCCATCAATCGATGAAGAGACCATTACTTACACGATTTTTCAGCCTGATCAGCGATCGGAGCATGAAAGCACTTACAGTAGCCATTTTATGCGTGGTTATGTATGCAGATGATTCTCTGGCACAAACGACCTTTAGTCAACGGGAGTGTTATTGTTTAGACAATGCAACTACTGCCATCAACGGTCAGTACCGAGATTCAATTACCATCACAGGGATACCAGGACAAACCTGGAGATTGATGAATCCAATCGGATTTTACAATCCACTATCTTTAGCTCCACCAGCAGCGCCTGTGCTTTACCTTAATAACACTATAATACCAGAAACCGCTCCGGGATCAGGAATCTATAGAATAGTAGGTAAGCGTATCTCAGGTCAAAGCTGGTCTACAGTAGTAACAAACGGAAGCACGGTACAAGCCTTGTCTTCCAGTCAGTCGTGTAGCTATCCTGCTCCACCGGCTACTGCTATTGTAGGTGATGCAATTGTATGCCAAAGCAGCACGGAATCCTACGCTATTCCTGCTAGCGCCAATCTTTCTAATATCGTATGGTCTGTACCTGCCGGTGGCTCGATAGCTAGTGGTCAAGGTACTAATGCTATTACGGTCACTTGGAATACCGTGCCAGGCAATTATAATGTAGAAGTATCCGCTGAGTTGGTATCTTACCCAACACAACCTAATGCTTGCGAATTTACATCGACTAGAGTTGTATCTATCGTCGATCCAGCGCGAT
>DAOLFJ010000255.1:0-6875 GCA_035326365.1 Saprospiraceae bacterium
TACAAGAATGGAGCAATTACTAATGCTACCACTGACACCAATTTAAGCAATATATTCAATGATGGTCCAGAAGTATCCTTAAATGGATCACCTACTGTATCACCTACTACTGTTGCTTTATGAGGCTCAGAACCTTTGTAGTACATTTTACCTTGGATTTCTACGCCTTCTTCAAACATTTTTTTAGCATTATCCCACGCACCACCAGCATTAGACTGGAAGATAGCCATCAAAACACCACAAGATGTAACGCCTGCAAGCAATCCACCAAGCATTTCTGCCCCACCACCAAAACCGATGATCACAGGAGAAATAACTGCCAAAAGACCTGGTAAGACCATCTCTCTAATAGAAGCCTTTGTAGAAATCTCTACACATTTACCATATTCTGCTTTACCATCTGCTGCGTCAAAAGTTGCTTGATCAGCTGCTGACCATGTTTTGTGGTCTGTGCCATCATTTTTCTTCATGACTGCAAGTGCTGCTTTTAATTCAGGTATATCTGAAAATTGTCTTCTAACCTCAGTGATCATATCCATAGCTGCTCTACCTACCGCATTCATAGCCATAGCTGAGAATAAGAAAGGTAGCATAGCCCCAATCAAAAGTCCTGCCATTACAAGTGGTTTAGCTACGTCGATAGATGCAATACCTGCTGTAGCCATAAATGCTGCAAACAATGCAAGTGCTGTCAAAGCTGCTGATCCGATAGCAAATCCTTTACCAATTGCAGCGGTAGTATTACCAACTGCATCCAGTTTATCTGTTTTTTGTCTCACATCCTTAGGTAGATCTGCCATCTCAGCAATACCACCTGCGTTGTCAGAGATAGGTCCATAAGCATCAACTGCAAGTTGGATACCCGTATTAGAAAGCATACCTACAGCCGCTATTGCTATACCGTATAAACCTGCAAAATGGTGTGCACCTATGATAGCTGCTGCTAATACCAAAATCGGAATTGCTGTAGATTGCATACCCACACCTAGACCTGCTATGATGTTTGTTGCTGATCCAGTTAATGATTGGTTTACGATAGATTTTACAGGTTTTGTACCAGTACCAGTATAGAATTCTGTCACGATACCGATCAAAAGACCAGCAACAAGACCAATGATGACAGCATAAAAAATACCCATAGATGTAAATGTAGTTTCTCCAATAGTCCATTGTGAAGGCAACATCCATTGTACGATACCAAATGTTGCAGCAAGCATAAGTCCTGCTGACACAAATTCTCCTCTATTAAGAGCTTTTTGTGGGTCACCACCTTCAGCAACTTTTACAAAGAATGTACCTAAAATAGAAGTAACAATACCAACTCCTGATAAAACTAGAGGAAGCAAAACTGCATTTAATCCTGAAAAATCATTAGATGTTTCGAAGCCACCAAGACCTACAAAAGCAGCACCAAGTACCATAGTACCTATAATCGCACCTACATAAGACTCAAAAAGGTCAGCTCCCATACCAGCTACATCACCTACATTATCACCTACATTATCTGCAATTGTTGCAGGGTTAAGCGGATGATCTTCAGGTATACCAGCTTCAACTTTTCCTACTAAGTCAGCACCAACATCGGCAGCTTTAGTGTAAATACCACCACCTACTCTTGCAAATAGTGCGATAGAAGATGCGCCAAACGAAAATCCTGTAAGTACTGTAATGATTTTATTTATGTTTGTAAGACCGTTAGCGTCCACCCAACCCAAATTCATGTAGATAGCAAATAATGCACCTAGTCCTAGTACACCTAGTCCAACTACACCCATTCCCATCACAGATCCTCCTGCAAATGCAACTTCTAGAGCTTTTCCTAGACTGGTTCTAGCAGCGTTAGTAGTACGGACGTTTGCCTTAGTTGCTACTTTCATACCAATGAACCCAGCCAAAGCTGAGCAGAAAGCACCGACTACAAATGATAATGCTACTAACGGTGAAGAATTTTCATTCATTCCACCTATACCCATTAATATAGCAACTGCTATTACAAATATGCTAAGTACCTTATACTCAGCTCTTAAGAATGCCATCGCACCATCAGAAATACTCTTAGCAATACGTGCCATTTTTTCTGTTCCTACTTCCTGCTTTGTTACCCATGCACTTTTCCAAAAAGTAAATAGGAGTGCAAAAACACCAAAAACAGGGATTAAATAGATCAAACTTTGTCCCATAATTTGTTGATTATTCGTTAATAATTATTAAATCGTTGTTAATTAAGAGCGCAAAAGTACATTTTCTATATTATATTACAAAAAATAGTAAAAAGACTTTACCAATAAATATTTGTATCTTAGATTAATGTACTAATTTTTTCATAACTTAACTGACTAAAATATTAATTACCTTTACGCTTTTATGAAACGAGAGTTCACGATAAATATCATATTGCTGGTCATTATTAATTTATTGATAAAACCCGCTTATATCTTTGGAGTTGATGCCCGAATACAGAATTTAGTGGGTATCGAATCTTATGGAATGTATTTTGACTACTTTAATTTTGTTTTTCTATTTCAATTTTTGAATGATCCTGGACTACAGAATTGGAATGCGCAGCATGTACCAAAAAACAGAGAACAAGTAGGTACTCACCTACGAAATCTACTCAGCATTAAATTAATATTTGGATTAATATTTACTAGCATTACGTTAATTTCTTCCTTTTTTGTGGGTTATGACAATCAAATGATGATGCTATTTTTATGTATTAATATGATATTGAGTACATTATTTATATTCTTGAGAGGTACAATTGCAGGATTAGGGCATTATAGAATAGATAGCTTTCTCTCGGTTTTGGATAAAGCACTTATGATCATAATACTAGGCTATTTGGCTTGGATTTCTTCTTATCAAACTCGCTTCGAAATATCTGCTCTTATTTATGGACAAGGATTAGCTTACCTGATAGCTTGTGTAGTTGCAGGTGTTTTTTTGTATAAAAATGTAAGGTGGAAATCTAATGCATTTACTTTTAAATATCTGCTTGATGTTCTAAAGTGGAGTGCACCCTATGTTTTGATTCTGATATTTATGACTTCATACAATAGACTCGATGGTGTGATGCTCGGCAGAATGATAGATGACAATAGTTATCAGGCGGGCGTATATGCAACCGCTTATAGATTCTATGATGCTGCCAACATGATAGGCTATTTATTTGCAGCGCTACTCTTGCCGATGTTTGCCGCGAATATGAATGATCATAAAACTTTACATATTCTGAAAGAAATAGGTCTAAGATTTGTGGTACTTAGTGCTGCCATGATCGTATTGAGTATTGTATTTTATGGAGAAAATATGTTGGACATTCTGTTTGATGAGTTCACGTCTGAATTTGTGGTAGTCCTTAGATTATTAATTTTGAGTTATTTTATGGTTGCTGTTGCTTATATATATGGTACCATGCTTGTAGCTTGTGGAAAGGTCAGATATCTAAATTACTTATTTGGCATAGGATTATTATTGAATATCTTATTGAATTTGTTCTTAATACCAAACTATATGGCTGTAGGAGCTGCCATAGCTACGTTAATAACACAAACTTTTGTGTTGGCAGGTCAAATTTTCCTAGTAAAAAAAGAAATAAAGATTGGTACATCCTTAAGTGAAGTTTTGAAAATTTTTGCATTTGGAGCCATAAGCACAATAGTTTTTTACGTCTTAAATATATCATTAGCTTTACATTGGATGATAGTACTTAGCATTAGTATATTAATTTGTTTACTTTTGTCGTTTATTTTAAAAATAGTAGATAAGCAGGAAATTTTCCAACTCTTAAAGAGAGAAAAATGACCTCCAAATTTGAATTTATTTAATAGTTAAGAAATTTTATGGACAACGAATATAACTTATCTGATTTATTGTCACAATTACTTAAGTGGAAAAAACAACTCATCTGGGCTGTTGCCATCATATTCACGATAAGTGTTTTAGGTAGTTTGTTAATGCCAAATTATTATCAGGCGGAGACTACTTTTTATGCAGCTAGCCCCGACCTAGCCAAACCCATTCCCATTGGTGACGATGAGAAAGATGTCCGTATTTATGGAGATGATAATGACCTAGACAGGTTATTTACAATTGCTTCATCATATGATGTTTTGTTTTTTTTGATAGATTCTTTTGATTTATATAACCATTATGATATTGACAGAGACAATTCTAAAGCAAAATTTAAGGTAAAAGAAGAACTATTGGCCAATTATAAAACTATTAAAACCAAATACGGGGCGCTATTACTCATCGTAGAGGATAAAGATCCTGCCATGGCTGCCAATATTGCTAATGCTGCCAGAGAAAAAATAGAACAATTAGCTCAGAATATCGTCAAAGAAAGTCAAGGCAAACTCATCTCAAATTATGATGCCAATCTGATTAAAAAACAAGTACTAAGCGACTCTTTGGGTAAAGCATTATTAAGACTAAAAGAAACAGCAGGAATTTTTGACTCAAGAAGCCAATCGGGGATTTATACAAATTTACTTGCTGAAGCTACTTCAGACCTCGAAGACGCTAATGGTAAAGTCAGTTTTTACAAAAAATATCCAGCCTATAGAGACTCGGTCATCAGATATATGGCGGTAGCTATGGGTGCCCAAGGCAAAATACAGAAAGCCACCAAAGAACTCGAAAGATATGCGCCTGTCATCTCAGAAGTAAGACAAATGGAGCAAGAACAAGGTAGGTTGCACGACCAGATAAGTTTAGACAAAGAAAGACTTAAACAACTTAGTGCTACATATAATGCTCCGTTCTCAGCCTTACATATAGTAGAGAAAGCAGACATTCCAGTACAGAAATCAAGGCCAAAACGATCTATCATAGTACTCCTAGCCACCATGATAGGTTTTATGTTGAGTTGTCTTGCAGTCTTTGTTTTAGAAAATGTAAATAGACCTGCAGTTCAGAAAAATGCGTAGCATGTCTAATGAGTCAATAATATTAGGGATTCACAACCATAAGATATTCAAAGGATTCTTGGGTCTACTGGTATTTTGTACGCTCACTTCTATATATACTGAAAGCTATTTACCATATCTCTTACCTGCAGGAATGATCGGGATTGGTTTGATTTATGATGATTATAGAAGATTATTCTACTTGATATTTGCAGTTTTACCTTTTTCTGTAGAAATGTATTTTGAGGGAGCAGGACTAGGGACGGATTTGCCTTCAGAACCATTGATGCTTGTTTTGACGGGTATTACTATTGGTACTCTTTTAACAAGGCAATTTTCCTTAAAAACCCACTATGTCACGCATCCTATATTTCTAATGATCTTACTGCATGTTTTTTGGATCTTTGTCACGACGATTAATTCTTCATTCTTGCTTATATCCATAAAGTTGTTTCTAGCCAAATTGTGGTACATCTTGCCTTTTTTTGTGTTGCCATTAATTTTTGTGAGGCACAATTTTGACTTAGAAAAAGCATATAGGATTTTGTATAAATTTCTTTTTGTTGCCATTCTTATTGTGCTTGTGAGACATGCTCTTTTAGATTTCAGCTTTGCAGCTAGTTATGAAGTTGTCCGCCCATTTTTTAGAAACCATGTTAATTATGCTGCCATTTCTGTAGTTTGTCTTCCTTTTGTTTGGGCTTTTATGAGAATTAATAGCTTAAGAAAAGTATCAAATAAACTGATGATTTTTGTTTTTATTACCTTTATTACAGGTATATATTTTAGTTACACAAGGGCTGCAATACTTTCAATGGTTATTGCAATTGGGGCTTGGTATATTATTAGTTTTAGAAAAGTAAAACATGCGCTCTTCGTTAGTTCAATTATTGCATTAGTGGGCATCATATATCTTTCATGGGATAATAAATACATGGATTTTGCGCCCAATTTTGAACGAACGATTACGCATACTGAGTTTGACAATCTTATAGAAGCTACTTACAAACTTGAAGATATATCGTCCATGGAGCGTGTATATAGATGGATGGCAGGTATAGAGATGATCAAAGATCGTTTTTGGTTTGGATTTGGGCCAGGTACTTTTTATTCTAATTATAAAGCATACTCCATATCACGATTCCAGACATATGTAAGTGACAACCCTGATCAATCTGGGATACACAACTATTTTTTAATGACATGGGTTGAGCAAGGTTTTATAGGTTTTATCTTATTCATAGCATTGTGTTTTATCTTATTGATAGAAGGCGAGCGAGTCTATCATATTTGCACAAATAGGGAAGACAAATATATAATCATGGCATCTACACTTGGATTTATCATCATTTTTGCCATGTGCTTAATTAATGATTTGATAGAAACAGACAAAGTAGGTCCATTCTTTTTCTTTAATGCTGCAATCATTATGTTTTTTTCATGGAAATATTCAAATGCTCCAAAAAGTAACATCGAATGATAATAAACCTGATTATTCTAATTTCTACAGTAAAAATCAGCAACATTTTCTCATGCATCATGGTTCAAGTTGGTAATTTAATTTAAAAACAAATAGGTGTCTACACATAAAGATCAAGATGTCAAGTCTGTATTGGAAAATCTGAAACTTTCCAAAATTTTTCTTCCTACAATCATTGGTATTGGTGTGGTCGTATGGTTGATGAGTAGACAACTTGATGTCTCTGAGCTAGCCAAACTTGATAAAAGTGCCCATACTATCTTTTGGATCTTGATGGCAGTATTCATGTATGTGCTAAGGCATTTATTCTATGCATGGAGATTAAGAATTGCAACAGGATATGCATTTTCATGGCTAAAAGCAATTCAACTAATTGTCATATGGGAATTTTCTACAGCGGTATCTCCTACTAGTGTCGGCGGTGCAGGTGTTGCATTTTTCCTCCTAGCACAAGAGAAACTTTCTGGTGCAAAATCTATATCTGT
>DAOLFJ010000256.1:0-6850 GCA_035326365.1 Saprospiraceae bacterium
AACTTCCTGACCAGATATTATTTTCCTATTTAGAAGGTGGTGTTTGTATTGGATATGGTGGATTGGTACATATCAATTGGATAGACAAAAATGCCGAGCTTTCATTTATCATGGATACAAAGCTTGAAGCGAATCATTTTGCATTTCATTGGCAAAAGTACTTGCAACTAATAGATAAAGTTGCTTTTATGGATATAGGACTTCATAAAATATTTACTTATGCGTTCGACTTAAGACCACATCTGTATGAAGCGATTGAGGGTGTCGGTTTTATATTGGAAGCACGTTTAAAAGATCACTGTTTTTATAATGGAGTATTTAAAGATGTCTTGATTCACAGTAAATGGAATCCAAAGTTAATGTGCAGAAAGCCTATGGTGTCAGATGCCCAATTGTATTTTGACTGGACCAACGATGCAGAAGTTAGGAAATTTTCTTATAATTCAGATGAAATCACCTTTGAACATCATTTAAAATGGTTTTCAGGTAAATTAAATGATGAAAATTGTTTTATGTATTTGTTCTATTATGCTCCGCAAAAACATGTTGGACAAGTACGTATCCAAAAGTTGGATGAAACAAATGCTGAAATTGGTGTTTCTATAGATAAGCATTTTCGAGGTAAAGGCTTGGCATCGGAGATAATCTCAAAAGCATCAGCTGAATTTTTAACAAATCATCCAACAAACATCATTCATGCATACATCAAAGAAGAAAATATTTCATCGGCCAAAGGGTTTGAGAAAGCAGGGTACAAAATGTTAGATATGGTTAACATGAAAGGTGCTAGAAGTTTTCATTACATTAAATCAAAAGAATGACGATAGGAAATTATAAAATAGATAAATCTTCTCCCGTTTTTATTATAGCAGAATTATCTGCCAATCATAATGGAAGTCTAGACGTTGCTATCGAAACTATTCGTGCAGCAAAAAGAGCTGGTGCTGATGCCATCAAATTACAGACATATACGGCAGATACATTGACACTGAATGTTCGAAATGATGATTTTAAAATATCTGGTGGTACCCTTTGGGACGACAGATATTTGTATGATTTGTACAAAGAAGCCTACACACCTTGGGAATGGCACCAAGCATTATTTGATGTGGCAAAGGAAGAAGGATTGATCTGTTTTTCTTCCCCATTTGATAAAACAGCAGTTGATTTATTAGAAAGTTTACAAGTGCCAGCTTACAAAATTGCTTCGTTCGAAATCACAGATATTCCACTCATAGAATATGTCGCTTCCAAAGGTAAACCTATTATCATATCTACCGGGATTGCTGAGTTGGATGATATACATTTGGCACTAGATGCTTGCAAAAGAATGGGGAACTCTGATATCGCATTACTAAAATGCACTTCAAGTTATCCCGCTCCAATAGATGAGGCAAATATGATCATGGTCAAAGACTTGGCAGAGAGATTTGATGTAGTTGCAGGCTTATCAGACCACACTATGGGAAGCACTGTTCCAATTGTAGCAACTGTTTTGGGCGCCAAAATCATAGAAAAACATTTTATCCTAAATCATGATATTGGTGGACCGGATGCAGAGTTTTCTATGGATGAGCGTGAATTTACTGCAATGGTAAACGCCGTAAGAGATGCAGAAAAGGCCGTTGGTGTAGTAGATTATAAACTTACTCCTAAACAGAAAAAAGGACGTGATTTTGCGAGAAGTCTGTATGTGGCAGAAGATATAGAAGCAGGCGAAGTTTTTACAGAGAAGAATGTAAGGTCGGTGAGACCTGGATTTGGCTTGCATCCTAAATATTTTAGGGAGGTTATGGGAAAAAAGTGTAAGGTCTCAATTAACGGAGGTAGCAGACTTACTTTTGATGTAGTCGATGACACAAATTTTGAGAATGAGTAATGTAAAAGGTGTATTATCTAATTTTTGGAACACGTTATTGACAATAGCGAAAGTGATAATTTTGTCTAGGCCTACAAAACTCAAAAATATTACTCCTAAGTTATCATCCAATTCGAAATGTTTAATTATTGGTAATGGTCCTAGCTTAAAACAAGAACTGTCAGAGAATAGACTTTTTTTTGATTCAGTGACCAGTATTTGTGTCAATTATTTTCCTTTAAGTGAGGAATTTGAAAATGTCAAACCTAATGCCATCGTATTGCACGCTCCTGAGTTTTGGATTGAAAATGTAAAAGATGAATACCGAATTGGAAGGAAAAAACTATTTGATACATTAATTGAACGTACTAATTGGAAATTAATACTATATGCGCCTATAAAAGCTAAGAAAAGTAAAGTTTTTATTAATTATCTACAAACTAATAAAAACATATATCTATCATTTTATAATGATACACCAGTAGAAGGATTTGATTATACAAACGCATTTTTGTTCAATTTAGGTTTAGGCCTACCAAGGCCACATAATGTTGTAATTCCTTCGTTATTATTGGCATTAAGACAAAATTTTGACGAGATCTATCTGACTGGTGTTGACCATTCATGGCTAAAAGAAATAAGTGTGGATTCAGAAAATAGAGTACTTGTAGGGCAATATCATTTTTATGATGACAATAATATTAAACCTGAGCCAATGAATAAAGTTGGAAGAGAAAAGACAAGAAACATTGCAGAAGTTTTAGAGAAATTTATATACACTTTCAGGTCTTACTACGCTATTGATACTTATGCAAAAAATAAAAATGTGAAAATTTATAATGCAACCCGGGGTTCATTTATTGATGCTTTCGATAGAATAGATCTAAAAAATATAAATTATGATACAAAAGGCAATTAAGTTTATCCTTTCTAACCGAGCATTGAGGAAAAAAGCAGTGGAATTATTAAAAAAACTGAATGCTAGTGCTTTTGAAACATCAAAGTTAATAAAATTTGATTCCTTCAAAGACGAATTTGGCAATGTCGTCGATTTGAAAGAAGGTTTAAGGTCAATGATTAAACCTGGTTGGCAGTCAACTTTCGAAAATAAACCTATAAAGAAGATAAGGCAAAAGGATATAATTGACAAGAATAAAGATGTAAGTGACTTTGTCAACACGATGATTTTGACCTTGTCTAAAATTACAAATCACAAGTTTAATAACGTTTTAGAAATTGGAAGTTATGATACATTTAAGGCAACTTCTGTTGCAAATAAATGGCCTGATTCTAAAGTTGTTTCAGGAGATGTTGACTATTACTATGATGATGATCAAATCGATCAAATTAGAGAAAACAGGAAGATAATTCAATCTTATTTTGGCGTTAATAATTTATCATTTGACATCCATGATATAACCAATTCGCAATATAGCGATAATCAGTTTGAACTTACTTTTAGTGCTGATGTCTTGGAACACGTGCCTAATATCGAAAGATGTTTTCAAGAGCTTTATAGAATCACCAGAACAGGTGGGTTTGGATATCATGTGTATAATCCTTTTTTTTCCTATAACGGCGGTCATACTTATGCTACATTAGACTTCCCATGGGGGCATGCTTCTCTTTCTGATAATGACTTTGAAAAATATCTAAAGAAGTATCGACCAAATGAATTTGATAAAGCTAGAGATTTTTATATTAAAAGCTTAAATAGATGTACATTAATTGAGATGGAAACTCATATAAAAAATGCAGGTTTTCATATTCATTCAATATTAAAAGAAACAAAATTTAATCAATTGAAAATGATCTCTTCTTATACATTATCAATGGTTCAAAAATTATATCCTTTGGCCACAATAGATGACTTACTATCGCCAATTGTTACAGTAATCATTCAAAAAAAATGATCTTAGTTGTTTTATTTATCAAGTTTTATTATTCTTAACATAAATTTTATGCGTGATCAATTATTAGAAATTTCTTTAGTCATTTGCACTTACAATCGTGAGAAATTTTTACCTGAAGCTCTAGAAAGCGTTAGAATACAAAATGCAGATAGACAGAGATTTGAATTAATAGTAATTGATAATTTTTGTACTGACAATACTGCGGAAATAGTAAAGAAGTTTATAGAAAGTAATCCTCAGCTAATTATTAATTATTTTTTTGAATCAAATAAAGGGCTTTCTTACGCAAGAAATAGAGGAATTGCTGAAGCTAAATCTCCTATTATTTCTTATATTGATGACGATGTCATCTTACCACCTAATTATGTAAACGAAGTGCTTGGTTTCTTCAACAACAAAAAAGATGCGGTTGGTGTCGGAGGAAGGGTAGTGCCTAAATATGAGAGTGGTGTGGAACCTATTTGGATGAATAAGTATTTAAACGGATTTGTCGCTAAAGTTGACCATGGAGAAGAAATTAAAAAATTCACAAAACGAATGAAGTACCCTGCTGGCTGCAACATGACTTACAAAAAGGACATATTGGACCGAGTAAAAGGATTCAACAATGAGTTGAAATTTAGGAGTGACGACAAATATATTTTTAAAAAAGTAAGTCAAATATCGGATGAAATTTACTATTTGCCAAAAGCTTGGTTGTTTCATTACATTGACAATGCCCGACTCGAACCTATCAATTTTAAGAAACTATTTATGAAAACAGGGAATGAAGAAAAGAGAAGGATATTGTCGGAAGGTAATGGTCCAGAATTGTTTTTGAAGTTTATAGAATTAACACTTAAAATGCTTGCATCTATTTTGATTATGCAACGTTTTACCTTCTTAGGTCTTTTTCCAAAAGGGAAATTTGTGTTTTTATCACAATGGTTTACATGGATTGGATTTTTAAAAAAAGATGTATTTGTAAGATGAAATTTTAGTTAATTCTAATTTTTAATTGAAACTTGAGTTTTTTTATTTCTGATATTGATTTCTTTTGTAACTTTGTGACTATTCAGATTAAAATTTTAATATAAAACCACAAATGAAAACTTTAAAGCTCTCTTTACTTGCATTATGTATGTTCTGTAATGCCGAATTAACAGCTCAATTTAACAAAGGCTTGTTATTGGACGGTTGTAACAATTACTTAGAAGTCGTAAACTCGTCAAGTTTGTTGATGGGTGGAGATGGAATAACAATTGAAGCTTGGATAATGCCTAATTGTGATGACGATAATAGGATGATCGTATCTAAGCAATGGTGCAATGACCAATATGGTTATTATCTATCCGTATTCAATGGAAGATTGTTTTGGTCCATTAGCCCAGATGGATATTGCACAGATAATAGTAATTTTCAAACTTCGAGTGTTCAGATTCCTGATGGTGTTTTTACACATATTGCGATTGTTCATGATGCTTTCAGCATAAAGCTTTTCGTAAATGGAGAGTTAGTTCCTGGTCAATACCGAAATGGAAACTTCATACCTATTTATCCATCTCTTGAAAATATCAGAATTGGAGCATACAAAAATATAGGAGGAAGTTTTGGTAATTTCTTTAGTGGAATAATTGATGAATTAAGATTTTATGATGCCCCGTTAACTGCTCAACAGATTAAACAAAATTACAACATACCATTATCTGGTACAGAAGCCAATTTAGTACTTTATTATGACATGGAGGATGTAACTGGCTCAGGAGTGAATCTTAAAATAGAGAATAAATGCACTGCCTACAGTCAGAATCATGCTATCTCGAAAGGCTTTTTAGGAAGCAGGCCTATAATTGTATCCAATGTTGAATATTTAAATCGTGATTTGGCATTGCCAAACCAAATAGAACTTTGTGGTTCATCATCAATTGTGGAATTAAATTTAGATGCTTATAAAGAAATAAAATGGAGTACAGGAGAAACTACAAAAGCAATAAATATTGTCAACGAAGGATTATATAAAGTAACAGTGGAAACGGAGCTATGTAATTTTTTGGAAGATGAAGTTTTAGTAATTCAAGGAGGTGTAGAATATTTTCAATTATCTCAACTCTGCCCTAATGATTCTATATTCTTTAATAATCAATGGATATCAGAACAAGGTGTTTATGAAGAAATTGTGACTCTCCCAAGTGGTTGTGATAGTATTACGACGTTAGATTTGACATTTTCTGATAGTATTAAAACAGTTTTAGATTTTCTTATTTGTTTTGGTGATACCATATCTGTTGGGCAAGAAATTTATACTAATCAAGGGGATTATGTTCAGAACTTGACAAGCGCAACAGGATGTGATAGTACAGTCTTCATAAAAATCAACTTTATTAATGAAGATTTGCTTTATGATTTTAATAAATGTTCTGCTATAGTTGGTTCTACCAATATGGATTATTCAGAGTTTACATCTGCTTTTTCACAGATATCATGTGGTACAGTCGCGTTGAGCAATATTTACAGATCAAATCCTATAGAAAATAAACACTCTTGTACCCCAGGAATAGGAAATTCTGTTGCAATGTGTGTCGAAAGTAGTGCTGACTGTGTCTACTCAGTGGGAAATGATAAGTCTGTTGTGTTTACACTTGAAGTTACACCTGAAGAAGGAAAATACTTTCAAATAGCCAAATTGAAATTCTTTGAGAAATCTCCATTGATGTATGATTGGATCAATGGAGATTCAGGTGTCAATAATTACGCTACTAAATTTGGATTTAGAGTTCTAAAAAATGGAGTAGAAGTATATAAGGATGAAGAAATTATTTCTAGTAGAGACTGGAATGAGCATAAAATTGCTTTTATGAATAATGAAGCATTTGTAGCTAAAGAAAAAGCGACCTACCAATTCGAGTTTTTACCATATTGTCCAATAGGAAATACTTCTCCTGTTAGTGTTTGGGATTTAGAAAATATTTCTATTTTTACTACATGTGTAGATAAAGAAAATAGAATTTTGGCAGGTGCAGTTTCTGATGCTGATGGAAATCCATTAAAGAATGTCAATGTTTTAAAGCATCAAGATTCAGGGATTTTTAACATTATGACA
>DAOLFJ010000257.1:0-6849 GCA_035326365.1 Saprospiraceae bacterium
TGTGATACTACTAATTTTCATATTATGAATACAGCGTTAAACAACCTCAGGAGTGCAGGTTGTGTGATAGTCGTTTCAGCAGGGAATGATGGTCCAGAATGCAGCACTGTTAGGGATCCTGCTGCAATCTTTGAAGGTAGTTTTTCTGTCGGATCTACAATGAATACTGACGCTATTTCTATATTCAGTAGTAGAGGTCCAGTAACAATCGATGGATCTAATAGAATGAAACCGAATATTTGTGCACCAGGCGAAGGCGTTAGGTCATCAATACCAAATGGTCAGTATGCAGCCTTTAACGGCACAAGTATGGCAGGCCCACATGTAGCAGGTCTAGTAGCTTTATTGATCTCTGCCAATCCTTCATTAGCGGGAGAAGTAGATCTTATAGAAGACATTATAGAGCAAACTGCTGTACACTTGACAACTGCGCAAACATGTGGAAGCGTGCCAGGTACAAATATACCCAACAACACTTTTGGTTATGGTCGTATAGATGCACTTGCAGCAGTTGAGATGGCATTACTTACAAAATATGCACCATATATAAAATCAACTTCCGCTTATTTAATCAATGATGCCAATGCAGGTTTAGTGCTAACTAATGTCCAGAACCAAAAATATAGGATCGGAGTAAATAACGCAGGTGAGTTGTCTACAAGCTTGATTACAAATGTTTTTCCTTCAAGTGTAGGTACTACGTCAGGAAGTATTGAAGCCGAGCAAGCCCTGAGTTTTATACTCAGATCGCCCAATAATGCACTATGGAGATTGAGTATAGATGTAAATGGAAAGCTGGTCGCATTATCTATACCTAGTGCACCATCAAATGTAAGCATAGTTCAAACAGGTGATTTTTATATCCAAGAAGGTCTGAAAGGCGTGATATTAAGAGATGCAAGTAACAATTGTTATCTTACTAATATCACTACGCTTGGACAAATGATCACCATTCCAACCACATGCCCTAATTAAATTTTAAATAAATATTATATGAACAACTGGCCACTTTTCGAAGTCTTTATCAGATCCAAAAATGGACTTAATCATAAACATGTAGGTAGCTTGCACGCTTCAGATGCCCATATGGCCATCCAAAATGCACGCGACGTTTACACAAGAAGAAGTGAAGGCGTAAGTATTTGGGTAGTCGAAGCCAAACACATGACAGCTTCTAATCCAGATGATAGCGAGGCACTTTTCGACCCTGCAGAAGATAAGATTTATCGTCATCCGACATTTTATGATTTGCCCATCGAACTAAAACACATGTAATATTATGGAAGATTTTAAGAAGGAATATATATTGTATCTAGCAGATAATGTGATGATACTAGGACAACGTCTTGGTGAACTGTGTGGACACGGCCCCGTACTAGAACAAGATATAGCTATGACCAACATAGCCCTTGACTTAATTGGTGAAGCTCGAAATTACTATCAGTATCTAGCTGAGATCGAAGGTGGACATGAAGACGATTATCCGATGAAACGTGATGTCCGATCATTCAAAAACGTAATCCTTGTGGAGCGTCCGAATGGGCATTGGGGAGATACGATAATGAGACAATTTATGTTTGATTGTTTTCATTATTACTTACTTGAAGGACTTACAACTTCCACAGATCAAAGATTGAGTAGTATTGCTAAAAAAAGTATAAAGGAAGCAAGTTATCATCTATCTTTTTCTAGTGAATGGGTCATTAGGCTAGGTGATGGGACAGAAGAGAGCCATCAAAAAATGCAGGAATCACTGAACGATACAATGCCGTATTTTGAAGAAATGTTTTTGCCAGCGACGTTTGAATTAGAATGTACATCGTTAGGAATTGCACCTGATTTGAGTATGATTAGAAAAGCAGCTTATCAAAAATTTGAAGAAACAATTCATACAGCTACCTTAATGTTGCCAGAAAGCAAAGCCTTTCAAAAAGGTGATAAAATAGGGTTGCATAGTGAACATTTAGGTTATATTTTGGCAGAGTTACAGTTTATGCAACGCGCTTATCCTAATGCTACTTGGTAATCATGGTGATTTATTGATTTTAGTTATATTGAAATTAGAAAATATCCAAAGAAAATGAAATAATTTAACTAATAGTAGCATACCTATGCAACTATAGGAAATAACTATGTGTCTTTATATCAAACATTCTTGTAACATTGGACACCCGGGAGATCGACGCAAAACTTATCAACGATTGTATTTTAGGCAAAAGAGATGCTCAGTTTTCTCTTTATAGGAAGTACAGCGGAGCTATGTATAATATTTGCCGTAGGATGATAACAGACGAAGCAGAAGCGGAAGACATTCTGCAAAATTCGTTCATGGATGTCTTTACAAAGCTGAAAATGTTTAAACATGAGTCCACACCAGGTGCTTGGATAAAGAGAATAGTGGTCAATAATTGCATCAATCACTTGCGCAAACAAAAGCCAATCATTAAGGAATTAGATCAAAATACCGATTTTGTGGATGAGCAAGGTGATGATGGTGTCGAATATAACGTGACAGCTATCCGAAAGGCGATAGAGTCACTTCCTGAAGGGTATAAAGTTGTTTTTAGTTTGTATGCCATCGAAGGTTATGACCACACAGAAATTTCTGAAATTCTAGAAATCACAGAGTCCACTTCAAAATCTCAGTATAGCCGTGCAAAGGCAAAATTGTACGAAATGCTGAGATCTAATGGTGGCTTGAATAGTATTTATAATTGAAAGTTTTTAATAAGTATATAAAATGAAGGATAAGTTAGAAAATTTTATTGCTGAAAATAGAGAAGGTTTTGATCCTTATCTACCAGACAAAAATATCTGGTATAGGCTAGAAAATCAGCTAGATAAAAAGGATCAATCAAAGTTAATTATACTTTGGTCAACCAAGATTGCAGCTATATTTGTGGCTGTCTTAGTGGTAGGGATTGTATTGGGCATTGCTATCAGTAAGACTAACCAATCTGACCTTAATTATGCTAGTTCGCCAGCTTTGCAAAAGTATCAGGAAACAGAACAATATTATCAACAACAGGTCAATCTTAAATTGGGTGAACTAAAGGATAGTAACACTATTTCCACAGTAGAAGCAGACCTAAAACAA
Source organism: Saprospiraceae bacterium (assembly GCA_035326365.1). Taxonomy (GTDB): domain Bacteria; phylum Bacteroidota; class Bacteroidia; order Chitinophagales; family Saprospiraceae; genus OLB9. The sequence goes on from DAOLFJ010000257.1 coordinate 3,098, forward strand.
TTGGATGAAATATATAATCAGTTGAGACAGGAAATGATTCAATCCAATTACACCAATACCGAAGTCATGATTAACGCCATGATTAAAAATCAAAAAACGAAAATAGAAATTTTAGAAAACATTTTATCAAAACAAAATAAAGTAAGTTATGATACTGAAAAAATATCCATTTAAATCCATCCTTTTGGTTGGCTATTCTATATGTTGGGTTGGTTTATTTGCCAATACAACCACAGAAAAAATAGAATTAAATAAACGTGTGACAAAAGAGTTTGCTTCTAATATATCCACAATACTAGACGTAAATAATGTATACGGAAAGGTTACACTCAAAACATGGGATAGGTCATTTGTCCATATAGATGCCTTGGTGACCGTCAAAGCAAATTCAAAAAGTACTGCACAAGAGAAATTGGATGAAATATCTATCATCTTGAAGCAAGCAGGCAATAGTATAAGTGCTTTGACAGAGATATCATCATCTAATTCATCTTGGTGGTCATCGTGGTGGAGTGGAAGTAATAATGTAAATATTGAGATCAATTATACCATTCAGCTACCAGAAAATCTCAAGATAAACTTAGAAAATAGGTATGGAAATATTTATTTGCCAGATTATAAAGGTAAAACAAACATCATCCTTAAATATGGAAATCTAGAAGGAAAAAATATTGACAACGATCTTATGTTAGAATTGTCATATGGTAAAGCGACAATGGGTTCAGTAAATAACATAATAGGAGATATTGCATATTCTGATTATAGAGGCAGTAATTCAAATACGGTCAAAATAACATCAAAATATTCAAAAGTTTATCTCGATGATGTAAAAACGATAACGGCTTCAAGCAAGTATGATGAATACAAACTCGGTGAAGTCGGAAATTTGACCATGACAGGGGCTTATGACGATATCCAAGTTTCTTCTCTTTCATCGGGAACTGTAACTGCAAAATACTCGGGAATTGAAATTTTGTCACTAAGCAATGCTTTAAATATGGATATCAGTTATGGAAGTCTAGTGGTGAGTAATCTGAAGACATCATTCAAAAACATGAATATAAATACAAGTTATGCGCCCATCAAATTGCATGGAATGGTAGCTGCAAAAGTAATAGTAGATGGCAAATATTGCGATGTAAACACAGGATCAGATTTTATTCAGAAAACCAGGTCAGCTCAGGGAAGTAGCATTTCCTTATTAGGTTATAAAATAAGTGAACGCACTAATGCACAAATAAACATCACATCCAAATATGGTGATGTGATCATGAAGTAAAATAAAAAAGGGGCTTTACAGGCCCCTTTTTTGTTTATAATTTATTTGTGATATTAGTTTAAAATATACCTAACTGTTAAAGCTCCATAACCAGTTCTCAAACGATTAAATCTATCAAAGTCATCATTTTCTAATATAACAATAGTTGGAACGTAGTCAAGACTAACATTTAAAGGCATCTCCTCAAAACTATAATCCAAGCCTATATTTCCTGAAACACCAAATTCAAACCAGTTTTTGAATCCAAATGCGCCACCATATGAAAAGAAATTTGCTCCTGCTCCATAATACCATTTTAATCTATCAACTGCTGGAATATCTTTGTGGATAGAATAATTAACTCCTGCCATCAAACCGCCTCCCCAATGGATACCGCCGAAAACATCTACCGCAGCACTTTCGTTCAAAAAGGCTTTGTAGGATGCTACTAGACCAAATCCAACTTTACCACCTACTGCAGTTTTATAATCTTGTGCTTGACTAATAGCCACAAACATGAGTAAGATTACAAGGGTTGAAAATACTTTTGTTTTCATTCTAAATATTTTTATTTGGTTAATTAAAATACAAATATATAACAGAAATGTGAGATGCGTATCTTTTTTTAAATGAAGTGTGCTATTATTGAAGTGAAATGGGGCGATCTTATGATTTACGTTTCTTTTTTGATGAACTTTTACTCGTAGAAGTAGGATAATTATCACCAATCCCAAATCTTCCTCCTAATCCAAATGATGTAAGCGCTATACTTCCAGTACCATTCGCACCTACATTATATATGCCAACATCAATCCCAAATTTATTTTTTGTACCAAACAATAAGCCAAAGTTCCCACCCACGTAACTCCAACCTTCTAATCCTGCAAAAGTACTAAATTGATAAATGTATCTAGGTGAAAGATAAATAGTAAATTTTTCTGTTGGATGATAACTAGCGTATAAAGGCACTTGAGCATTCCATAGTCCACTGAATAATCCAAATGTACCTAGTTCTGCACCAAGTCCTAAGGCGAAATTTGATGCCCTATCTCCGACAACTTGATATTTTACACCTGCATTAAAGTTGAAGTTTGTATTTAGACGTACTAAAACATCTAGTTTTTCAGTCACTCCATATTTTCCACCTACTTCTATATTTGGGAATGCAAAGCTAGGGATTTCTTCAATAACGCCGGTTGAATCCTCTAAGTCAGAAAAAGAAGGGCTTTGAGATAAATTGAGCGAAACTCCAATTTCACCATTGCCTTCTCCTACCGATTTTCCGTCTTGATATCCAGTTAATGATGCACAACCAGATGTTATCAAAACTACAAAAAGTGAGAAAAGACAGAAGTTTGAAAGTTGATTTTTTGATTTCATAAAGAATTTTTTGGTTAAATTAATGGACAAATGTATATATTTATCTGTTTATAAAAACATTTAACCGAAGTTTTTATACCAATGGTATTATGTTGATTGAACTCAATTGACGGAAGAAATAATTTTTTTGATAGATTTTAACATATTGATAAAAAAAATAGGCACAATCCATTCTCCAAAAATGCAAATTTTAAAGTGTATGAAACTTTAATTTTTGTACTTCTGTAATGACGCTTCTAACTAATTTATATTCCTTGTTTTGATTGAATTTTTTTGCTTGTAAAACTGTATTTCTCAATCCACCAGCATAATACCTAATAAGCCAAGGACTGGTACTTATTAAAGCTTGCTGAAATGATAGACTTGCTGAAACTTCTATAAAAACTATTATCAAACCGGTTACTAGTCCGAATGAAGTTAGTCCGTCCTTAGGATTTCCATATATGGTTTGTCCTAAACCTGGTACTAATACGCTGTACCAAATAGCTTTATTTGGATTTTTTAGTTTCAGCTTTTTTAGTTCTTCTAGTGATTTGTCTATTTGTGTAATATTGTTTTCATCAATGTACGATAACTTTAGTAAACAATTTCTGCCATTATCAAGATCTCCAACCTGAAACTGTGCCAATGCATTCCAAAACTGATAACTATCCATATCTGTTATATATTTGGTATCCATTTGAGATAGGGATAGGATTGCTTGTTGACTTTCTTTTTTTGATAGATATATTTTTGCTTTTTCAAATAGTATATCATTTTTAACACTTTGATTTTCATAATTTTGATAGTAATACAAATCCAAATATTTTAAGGCATTGTCACTATCCCCATTTGCTTGAAAAAGTTCAATAATTTTTGTATAACTGGCATTAGCTTCTGTATCAAAGTAATAGCTTCTTAGATATTCTTTAAGTGCTGCGTCGTATTGTTTATGCTCATACAGATGCTCTGCATATGCAAATGAACTGCTTTGACTAAATGAACAAAAAACGATTATTACGTTAAATATTAATACCAGTAATGTACGTTTTCGTTTTATCATATAAATTTTTATTGATTTTTTGATTGTATCTTTTTGCTGATTTAACACTCCCGTATATATTACCTAGATAAA
>DAOLFJ010000258.1:0-6842 GCA_035326365.1 Saprospiraceae bacterium
GCGATTTAATAACGACAGTGTCGGTTATAGCACACATCAATCCAGTATTGTTTAATGGTGGTGTCGTGACAGTAATCAAAAATGTATCAGCAGGCAGTCCAGATTGCAAACGACCGGATCGAATTTGACCTGTTGCTTTACCTAACCAATCAAATCTATATCCCGTGTAGTCTACCACTCCTTGTACCGATACGTCTACTACGGCACTACTCACACCAAAACAATTTGCATCAGTCAAAACATCTGAAGTTACCTTTGGAAGTGAAAGGACTTCTATGATGCCCGTATCTCTGTTAGAACAACCATTGGTTTGGGTTACTTCAACTACATAAGAACCTGAATTTGTTGCTTCTGGTATTACAACTGAAGACATCGACCCAAGTAGCGAATCAGGTATACCCGATCTCAACAATTTCCATGTATATACCAAATTAGGATTCCCATCAGTAGATGAAGCCGTAGACATCAGTCTGATTTCTTCTTTTTCACATACTTGAGTATCAAATTGGTTTATGCTGACTTGAGGAAAATTAAGAATGGTAATTGTAGTCTGCGCTTCTTTAGAGCACATTAAACCAGATTGGTTATCTTGAGTATAATTGTAATAAAAAGTATAAGGAACATTGATATCTAAGCCCGTCGTATCGATGACAAAAAACCTATTTGTACCCACATCAAAAAATGAAATTATATTGCCAGGGCCTGATAATGTACCACCTCTCGGATTTGCTCTTAAAACAAAACTTGCATCATTACCACAAATAGGCAAATTGGATGGTCTAAATTGTGGATTTATGGCTTGAATGTCAAATAATGCTTCATACTCTACCCCATTTAAGAGATAATTTATGACATAACTACCACTACCAGCCGTAGGATCAAAAAAGTATTTACCTAAGTTATCAGGACCTATAATTCTTTGATTCTCAGGTGTTCCATCCAATTTAAAAGCGGTATAAGTACCACCGCTTGCTAGTGGGATTGACGCCTGAGAACATGTCACAGGAATTAATTCTACAACGTCATCATTATCACAAGCTTCTGAGATTTGAAGACAATATTGTAAGGCCTCAGGTGCCAGCATGATAGCTTGTATATTGATCGCATTTTCATTTACGATTTGCGCAAATACAAATTCATCGGGTTTACTTTGGAAGTTTTCTAAATCAGCAGGATTAATTTTGTTTGACATGTTTTCATCTTTGTAGAAAGCTACATTATAAACACTTCCTGTAAGTCCATCACCGTCTACATCTCCAAAATCAGGATTTAAACTCTTATTAAGATTATACTTAAATAAATTAGTTCCTACATATTGGTCAGCAACCAAAGTAACTGCTTTACTTGAAAAATCAATAATATTTCCTTCATTAAAAGCAAACGTTTCTTGTTCCCAACAGCCATTCTGATCCATGACCATCACACTATGAGTCTCATTAACATTATACCTTACAGAAGATTTGTCGTCCATGTCACCAGTACCATCATGATCCCAATCATATGTATATGTACCCTTCCCACCTGTGACTTCTAGCTGTAAATAATGATTTAAGCTATTGCCATCATTTACAGTAATGGATTTGGGATTTATTTTAATTGGTTCAGGTTCGTCTAGGATGATTTGCTTATAATCTTTACAGCCGTTTACATTTTCGATAGTTACATTATAAGTACCATAATGCATATTTGTAACTAGATTTTTTCTATCTCCTGATTCCCAAACTAAAGACATCTCAGAGTCTAAATTTGGTATTAATTGGACTTCACCATTAAGGCTACCAAAACAACTTATATCTTTAGAAATTATATTGTAGTCAGGGAGAGTTTTTAGAAATTCAGAATGCCTTGTGTAGCATTTATCTTTTTCACAATAAAACTCTACAGTGAGTTTTGTATCTTGAGTAGGTGCCACACTAAGTACATCACTGAAAAATCCTTTCTCAGAAAACCTGGCTTCCTTGTCCATGACAATTTCTGTGCCCATATAGACTTTTACCCAAGTATCACTATTATGATTAGTTTGTGGTGTATCATAAACATAAAAGCCGATGTCAATGGGCTTGCTTCTAGTGACGCAGTCATCGAAAACGATGTCAATTTGTGGTTTGCAATTACAATTGGATTGACCGATTGCATGTAAGCTTGCAAAAACAAGCACCAGGGTATTAAATAATACCGCTTTTAACTTACTAGAAATCCTCATGATAAGTGTGTGTGTTTGTGGTTATGTGTAAAAATAAAAATGTAAATTCATTTATACATGTACAAAACACGTGCCAAAGTATTATATTTAGTTTTAATATAAGTCGTAACCCAAATTGGGTACATTTACTGCATGTAGTATAATAATTCAAATTTTAAAAAAGTACCAAATGAGTAGAAACACAGTGAGAAATACAAAATCAAAATAGCCCATTAAATAAACTTAAATAGTTGTATATCTGATATTTATATTATATATTTTCGCAAAATGAATGTCTCTACTGAATAAAAAATATAGTTTTTCTACTCTAGAAATAGGATTAAATTATTACTATTTCTAATATAAAACATAACCCAATTGGGGTACAAATTAGAATAAATTCTACGTGCATATAAACATATAACGATTTATAATCAAAGTTAAATGCTACAATTGTAATCTAAAATGAAAAATATTATTTTTCAAGCCAATCTCTTCTTTTTGTTAACAAGAAGGATCTTGGTAGAAATTCAATAAAATCAGAATGGCAACTTTTTGCTTAAGCAAATAAGGTTATGTTTCCTTACGATAAGATATGAAATAATAAAGTAATATTATAAGGAAATCCATAAAGAATGTCATTATTGATCGATTATAATCCAGACCAAAGATGGGTACAAAAAAAAGGAAGGACTTCGTTGGATAACGGGCCCTTCCATTGTGAAAGCATTGGTTGTGCGTTTCTTTAAAGTTTTAAAGTAGACACCTACTCTTAAACTTCTTAATTTATCTTACTTAGTTTTTTAAAACCAAGGATTTGATTGTTTCATTCGAATCAAATCCAAGCTTAAAACCTACTTTAAATACATCAAAAACAAAACATCAATTTAGAAGAAATAAAACTTATAAATCAACTATTAATATATGACACAAAAGTAATATATGTCATCATAACAAATTGTAGAAAGGATAAGTAATCTTGTGTAGTATTTTATCTAAATAACAATAAAGTTTCTATCAAAAAAAATTAATAAAACCAGCAAAAAGTCTCAACCTGTCTATAGTTTTTTTGCATTACATCTAGTTTTAAAATTATATCATTAAGTTTAATACAAAAAAGGGGCTCCGTATAAATACGAAGGCCCCTCTAATATGAAAGCGTTACTCTTTATTAAGGTTGAGTTTAAGATTAAGGCTGAGAATCTACTTAATCTTAGCCTTAACCTTAGTCTTAGCCTTAACCTTAGTCTTAATCTTAACCTTAGTCTCAATCTTAGTCTTAACCTTAATTCCCATTTACTTGTATATTGCTAGTACCGCATTTAGGTGTTTCGCACTCAATTATAGCAGGTGTGCAGGTCATCGGTGATGTCACAGGTATAGACCTACTACATGATGCTCCGTTGATCACGTCAGTTATAACAATATTATAGGTTGCACCTGTACCTCCTGATCCTATACCAAGTTGAAAAAACTGTCCTATGCCGTATGTACCAGTAGATGGAGTCACTGAAGTACCATTCACACTTACGCTATAAGTAGTTACAACTTCATTATTATTGTATGCCAAAATCCCTACTCGTAATATATTATCAGTATCTAAAGTCTCATCGCCACCTTCTATACATTCTAAACTTTGTATTGTGATAGCACTAATCTGGCAAACTTTATATAAACCTATATCATAGGTGTGGTTATTCTCTCCATTAGCACCTGTAGAAATATTTATTTGTGCGAATCCAAGTACAACACTTGCATCACTATCACTATAGTCCATCTGACCAGAACCACTTTGATTACTTGATGTCAGATTAGTCAAATTCAAATCACCAGTGCCTGAACCTCCAGAAAAATCGCCAGAATTAATTCTTATAATATAATTTGTAAATGGCAATAAACCAGAAGCACCATTTAATACTACATTATTAGAATTGAAATAATAATGACCAGATGCGTCCGTGGTTGTAGAACCCAATAAAATATTTCCAGCAGCATTGTACAAATCCAATGTAACATTTGGAAAGCCTGGCTCATTTGGATCTTGAATACCATCTTGATCTAGATCATTCCAAACATAATTTCCAATTTCCAAGCTTGGAGTGCTTCCTGATAGTTCTATATCTCCTAATCCATTCGCCTTACCAAAGGTCGAAACATCTCCACTATACCCAATTTCGTACGCCCTATTCCTACCTCCTGTGTCGTTATTATACCATGCCAATCCAAAGGAGTAAACAGTTATCGGATCCATGAAAGTACTTACTACATCTCCACCTCCAGGCAACATAGCTAAGGCACCAGCGCTTGATTCAGCATGAAACAAATTGTCATTATAAAATTCACCACCTGCACCTCCACTTATCAAAGTATATTGACAGCTACCATCTGGTTGTGAAATTGGATTATATCTTATCAAATCACCTGCCGAAATACCTACTTCGCCTAGTGAACCTAAGCCAGCAAAGTCGCCATCCACTCCGTAATTAAACCAACCCTTTTGGTCAGCCCATCTATCCCTAATTCCAATTAATATTTCGCCATTTTTATAGAAAGCTATATCCGATATCATAGGTGTTCCTATTTCATAAGCTGCAATAGCATTATTGCTCCAAGGAAACCAATCCTGCTCTACCCTGTAAGACATAGGAAAGCTCAATACTTGCTCCCATGTACCAGTTCCTGGTGTAGTCTTATGTAAAAAACCAGCCATATCAGCTTCTGTCCCTACCACATCTCCAGTTAAATTTTGGGCGGACAGTATTGTACCTACATATAATTCGCCTCTATAATAAGCTAAACCAAATGGTCTATGTTCTCCTTGGGCAGCAGTAGTCCCAGGATCTGGAGTTGTCCAAGATTTTACTCTTGTAGCTACATTGGCTAATGTTGGCGCTTGTGGATTGAAAGGATCTACTAAATCTATTTCATACACTTTTCTATCATATAAATTGACCAAATATAAATATCGTCCATCATCCGATATATCAAGATCTCCGATACTTACCTTTCCTACTTGTTCCCACGCTTGTGCATCGACATTGGGCAGGGTAGAACTTGGCAATAATCCCCTTTGTACGTTGCTACCTACGACTGGAGAAAATGGTACTACTGTTCCTACTACTGTATTGCCTACATAAGGATTGACTACATCTGATGTAAAAATACCAATAGCATGCAAATCAAGAAAATTGGTCACGACACCTGTTGATGGATCTATTTGATAAATTCCTCCTGGACCTAATGGGCCTAATCCAACGTGTCTCTTTAGGAAAGCTGAAGTAAATAGCTTTTGCGATTGTCTACTAAATGCAACACCGTATGTAGAACCTATTTGTGATGCAGATGCCAGATGAATAGGATTAGGAGCTACATTGGGTGGTCCATTACTAATAGGTCTACCTTCCCAAGTAAATCCAGCACTAATAAACGCATCTCTAGTGCCTGCTGTACCGCCTGCTAATGGATCTCCATTAACATAGCATGGCACATAAATGGTAGGTGCGGGATTTAGCACAAATTCTCCTGAATAATTTAGTGCAAAATTTACATTTGATTGAGGTGCTGTAATGACTTGTACAGATGAACCATAGACTTGCCCACTTTGAGAAGAAAAATCCAGTTGATTAGACAAAAAACCACAATTTGCTGTTGTTGGAATTTCAAATTCGACCCTTATCTTTTCTCCAGGATTTGGACCTCTACCTGACACCGGGCTTGAAAAATCATAAAATCCTGTTGCATCAGTTAAATCGGTTCCGATTAATAAATCTTTATTTGGTAATGCGCTATTTATATATAATTTAACTATTACTTCACCAACACCAGGCTCTCCTGCCCCATCTTTAATCCCATTTCCATTGTAATCCCTAAATGCAACACCTGAGATTTGTGCATTCATCATAGATACATATAATAATAGTGCCGCAGAAATTTGAATTGACCTTAACATACCTTTTTTTATGTTAAGGCTTAGTTGTAATAACATAAGTAAATGTGAGATAATATCTGACTTAAACCCTTTCGAAAAAACACCTTGCCTGAAGGAAATGTGACGAAATTTTTTGTTACTGAAGCACATATATTTGATTTTAGACTAAATTACAAATTTGTCATAAGGGTCTAAAATCTATTTTATCAGCTAGTACCTAATGGTTGATTGGTGGATAATTATTTATCAACTAAATAATATGACGCAAAAGTAATATATGTCATAAGCATAATAAGTAGTCAAAACATAGAAGTTTTTGTAGTATTTTAACTATAAAAACTATCTGATGTTCTTAAATGAAGCTAATTGACATACTTTTAGATATTTTTTTATTTCAATCTTCATCTTTATAAAAATAACGATAATAATTTATTGCCGTATTTCCAAACTATTTAGTTTAGTTAAAATGCTAAATTAATCTCAATATTTTGTATAATTATAAACGTTCAGTCCCTACCGTAATTTCCAATTCAGTTAAAAAAGATATTTTATTCATTAACCAAAATTTATGGCAAATAATATAGTCAGGGAAGTTTCCGACACTTCCCTGACTATATTAAACATTTTTTGGTTGTGAACTCCTTTAAGTGAACCTAAAAAACTTCAGTATACTTAATTACTTCTATTCTATGATGATCAACTTCTGTGTTTGTATCTCTCCATCTATATTGA
>DAOLFJ010000259.1:0-6829 GCA_035326365.1 Saprospiraceae bacterium
GAAGGTTGATTTTAGTTAGAAATTTCATCGGAAGATGGATCATTAGCTTTATTGTAAAAAATATTCATTACATCTAACGGCAGACTGGAAACAGTTTATAGTTTTAAGTGTTTTCAATAAACATATGTTGGAATTATTGCCCTTCATATGCGTTGATTGATGCTTTGGTTATTAAGAATTTAATCTAATTTGAAAGATGCTAATACATAATTGGCATTTCGCCCCTTTTCGTCTGTTTGTAACAAAATACCTTTTTCTACCAAGTCCTGAATATCTCTCAAGGCAGTATCAGTTGAAATTTTAGTGATTTTTGCCCATTTTGAAGTTTGTAATTTACCATCAAACCCATCAAATAATTTGTTGATGATCATACGCTGTCTTTCGTTTATAGTTGTATGTTCGTGAAGTTTCCAAAACTCAGCTTTTTGGAGTATCTTTTCTGTTGTCTTTTCTGTGGCAATCATTGCATTTTTAAGACATTCCAGAAACCATGTTAGCCATTCGGTAATATCTCCTGTACTATGTTGCACAATTTGCAAAATTTCGTAATACCGTTTTCGTTCTATTAATATTTGGCTAGACATACTGTAGAAACGATCGCCACTATTTTCAGCACGTGCCAGTAACATATCTGTAATAGCTCGTCCAATACGACCGTTTCCATCATCAAATGGATGTATAATGATAAACCAAAAGTGAGCAATAGCGGCTTTTAAGACAGCATCCAAAGAAGCATCATTATTAAACCAATGTAAAAACTTATCCATTTCAACTTTTACTTCTTCATGTTTTACAGCCACAAAATGCACTTTTTCTTTACCTATTACACCTGATACTACTTGCATTTCACCTGTACGATATTTCCCTACCTCTATTTTATATGGGCCACTATATCCTGTGGGAAAAAGCGAAGCATGCCAACCAAACAATCGTTTTTCGGTCAATGGTAATTGGTGGCGTTGTGTGGCATCGAGCATCATTTCTACTACCCCTTCGATATGTCGGCTGCTAGGCACAAGGCCTAACGTATTGATCCCCAACCGTCTTGCAATCGATGAGCGTACTTGTTCAAAGTTTAATAATTCGCCTTCAATCTCAGAAGATTTTACGACATCTAATGTTAAGTTAGCGAGAGTGGCTTCTTCTTTGGCAGAAAAACCAAGTGCATTCATTTGACCTAAAATTTTACCTTGCATTAGCTTTACATCACCAAATATAACGTTTAAGGCTTTATCGTCCCAAGTAAAGTCTGTCCAATTTTTATGTTCATAAATGTATTTAGCCATATCAATTGATAAATTATGCGGCAAATATACACATTATTCACCGCATATTTGCGGCGATTAATGTATTTATTCACCGCAAAAGCTTTATGCCATTGTCCATTGACTGCATAATTTCTGATGGTCTGGCTCCAAGACAGCCTATCGGTATCTTGGAAGGATGCGATTTAGCAATTCAGCAATTTTCCCTAATCAGCAATTTAGCATCCAGGTCCATAAATGTCATAATACCTTTTTACTAGTCCATTAATAAATCTTTTAAGATAATTTTCATTCAAAAAAGAATTGGACCAATTATCATATCTCTGACATTGCACACCTAAATAGAAAAAATATAAACTTACACCTAGCATTGGTATCAGCCGTTTTTCTTCTGCACTTAATGGTGTCACAGAATCATATCCTTTCAGAAAATGATCCACTTTGGGCTGATAATCTTCGGCTTCATATTTCTCAATATTGTGCAGCTGTAAAATATAATAGGCCACATCTAAACAAAGCCAGCCATTGCCACAGAAGTCAAAATCAAAAATCGTAACATGGTTGTCCGGGGTGATGTTTAGATTGTCAAACCAAATATCTAGATGTACAATGCCCTGCCTGATTTGCGACATGTCGGCAGACTCAAATTCCTTTAGCAAGTAGGATTGTGCCGATCTCATAAAGTGCATTTCTTCAGTATCACTTTTCAAAAAAGCAGATACTTTATTTAATGAATCCACCAAGATTACTTCGGGCGTATAGTCTATCCGATTTAATCTCTGATGAATGGTTATCTTATGCAGCCGAGCGATGAGTTTTCCGATTTGGAAATGTGTATCTTCAGATATGATGTGTTGTTTTTCACCTGCTGCAAACGAAAAAAGCACTGCAAATCTATCTCCTTCTGGAGCATAGAGTGTTTGTACGTATTTGCCATTTTTGTCTGATAATGGATATGAAACAGAAATGTCATTTTCTTTGAGTTGAAGCAACAATCTGATTTCTTCTTCTATCTCCGTTTTGGCACGCCAACCACAACTATACACTCTGAATACATATTTGTCAATATCGTCAGTAACTAGATATGTGTCATTGATCCCTGCTTTTATGATTTGGCATTTGGTATCTTTGGTCAAAGCATATTTTTCCTGCAAAAACAGGCCTAAATGTGTTGCCGAAAGATTAGAATTTGTGACTGGAAAATGGGTCATTGGGTCTGGTTTGATGGTTGGGATGAGAATTTGTAACTAACGATTTGAAGATACAAGAAGTTGGCGATTTCAGCGAATAATAAAGTCAATTTACAAGAAATTTTCATTAAAAACTGAACTCCATGTATCTGCTGAACCGACAATTACTTATATTCGCTAATTGCTTTATTTTTCTTCTTAACAATACTATTAGAGTCCTAATTTGTCCATTAATGGTTTTTCATAATCGCCATCTTCTGCTGGGTATCTTAATATTTTCTCAAAGTTTCCCGATTGCTTTGCTAATGCCCAGATCAAACTTTCTCCTGCTGGAATATTTTTGGGGACTTCATCATAAATTGCATCTTCGTATGCCTTATCAGCGTCCATAACTTCCCAACCATTTTCTTGAAAATTTAAAATCAAGTCGTCTAAAAATAATGCTGCTGCTAAATTATGATGCAGCAAGACAACGTGATTTATTCGTCTATTGGTAAGTTGGTAAGATAATGAGTCATAGTATAATGCACGATTTAACAAATGCTTTATATAGTAATCTCTATAGCCAGAAATATCAATTTGGCCATTTTCTTTAAGTTTTAACGTTAAGCGACTGTCAATATACCAGTCTGACGCATCTATTGTGACGTGTCCGTTTTTATATCCTTTTTCCTTCATAAAAGACCTAAATCCTTCAATCTTTTCAGGCGTATTTCCCTCTTTTAAATATGGGAACCTAAAATATGGATAGTAGTTTGAGTAGCCTTTAATTATAGAATCGTTTTTATTAAGCTCTAATTCAAAACTCTCCAAACTTGTATTTTTACTATTAAAATTTGGATGTGAAAATGTGTGATTTGCAATGAAATGTCCTGAATTGTTCCATGATGTCAAAACATATTTCCCTTTTTCACTTGTTTTATTTGCACCTGATGAAAATAGAATGGCTTTTAGATTGTGTTTTTTTAAATTGTCCAAAAGTAACTGATTCCAAGTTTCCAATTTGTATTCGCCTATGTCATTTGTTTGACCATCATCAAATGTAAATGAAATTTTAGGTTTTTCTATTTGAGCAGATAAACTACTATTACAAGAAATAGTCAATCCCAAAATCATTGCTAAGAAAATAAAGGTTAAATTATTTGTCATGGTTTTCGTTATTGATTTGTACTATTTAGAATCTTTGCCAATTTGGTAATGACCAAAACTGCATTTCTCCATCGGCTCTCATACCCATTTGTTTACAATCCACACATTAATCCTAAAATTTTCCAAAAGACTATTAATAAGTTTAGAAAAATTCATACAAATGTACAAAAGGATTGGATGAAACTCTATTTAATAATCAAAGTAATTTTAAGGATTTCTGAATACTTCGCATAAAGGAGCTATTATCGACTTGTTGTCTTGCTATTTTTTAGGTCACAATATTCATCATACAATAATGAATATACAACTGAATCTTCGTATTTATCATCTACTAAGTAATGTTGTCTTAATAAACCTTCCTGTGTGAAGTGATGGTTTTTGATGATTTTCAAAGAAGGAATATTATTACTACCAACTAATGCTTCAATCCTGTGTAGCTTCAATTCTTTAAATCCACAATCAATGATCGCGCCAACTGCTTCGGTCATGAATCCTTTTTCTTTATAACGCTCATCTGATATGTGATAACCTATTTCTGCTCGTTTATGTTCTTCATTCCAATTATGAAATCCACATTGTCCGATGATATTATTTGAAGCTATTTCTGATAATAAAAAAAGTATGAAAGTCCTATTATAGGATGCAAAACCCTTTTTAAACTTGAATTCAGCCTTCTGATAATCTTCTTCTGTACGATGACCTAATATTCTTTTAATCTCGTCTTTACTGTTATTTTCAAAAATGTGGGTCATGTCTTGTGGCGAAAAACCAGTAAGCTTTAGTCTTTTCGTTCCAATGATGATTGGACTCAAATTCATTTTATGTCATGTATGCTTTTAATTAATCAAAGCATTATCTCCTTCAATTCCTTGTATCACTCTTTCTTCATATCCTTTAAAATAGAAAGGAATGTTGTCTTCTTGTCCGTTTTCAAGTCGCATTTTTACCTTATCAAAAGCAATAATTGAAATTTCAAATTTAGGTTGACCAGTAACTAAAATGGGTTGGTTCATTTGTTCATACCAATAATATTTACCACCATAATTCCTGCGGGCTACTTCAAAAATATATCCACCCGCTTGTCCTATTAAATCACTTAACATCTCTTCATCCACTTCGTCTTTGTTCTGATGGAATTGTTCAAGTAGTTCATCTAGAACATAGAGACTATTCACACTAAAATCTAATGTTCCTCCAAGTGCGTCATTATATGCTTCTACAATTCGTTCTGCATTGTTTGTCATATCTTGGATAAACTCCCTTTGAGATTCATCTATCTGATTTGACTCTGATTGTTGAATATCATCTTGATTTGGTTTGTTTTTGAAAAAATTAAAAAATCCTATACAATATTTTATTTTTGATTGTTTATAAGTTATTTAAAACCAATATACTCATCAACTCATTTTGCCCCAAAGCTTAACTCTCTTTGGGAGTTTATACAAATTGTTCTATACTCCACAATAATTACACAATTTACATTTTTGTAGATCCAAAAGTCCATTAATAAGTTACGTCTATATATGGTTGAGATAATCCTACAAATGTACAAAAAGGAATGGATGGTGATTATATGTGGATTGTAAATTTGTTTTGATCATAAAAATTTAGGATCGAAGTTGAAAACTGCGACCATCAGGGTTATGCTTTCTTCCCCTTTGGTTTACGTTGTCTTAAATATTTACTAAATACGTTTATGTAATGGTCGTCAAATTTTGCAATGGTAATTTTATCAAAAGTTATTTTAGTTGATTGGTTGTTTAAGTATCCTTTGGCATTAAAATATTTAATGTAAACAGCATTTTGTATGGTTTTTGTAATTGGTCCGATGTCGAACGAATAATCTTCTGGGTTTTCATTTTCAATAATTACATTGAAGCCAGCCTTTTTGATTGTTCTAAATATAGTTGTCCAATCCGTCAAATCGATTTTATGTTTTTTTGAAACATTGTCAACTTCTTTTTCCCATAGCATTATTTTATCATAATATTTATCATTGTTATTAAATCTAATTTGAACAATGGTGGAAACATGAAAAACCATATAACCTAATACTCTAAATTCGTCGGCTTCTTGCATTAAAACAAAATTGTCAGACTCATCAACAATATAACCATTACTATATTCAAAAGAGTCATTAGCAACTTGTCTTTTGACCTTGCAATATTTCTTGTTGTCAAGATGAAATTTTATTTTTTGTTTTATTGTCATATCCTAACTCATAACTTGCCATTAATCTAAACCATACTTTTGCTTTACTCGAATCAATTTTTTTTTGTCACCTTCATATTAATACTAAAATATTTTAAGACAAATTATTAAGCTTCGTAAATATAGGGTTGGAATAATCCTACTAATGTACAAAAAGGAATTGATCGTGATTATAAATCTAGTATAAATATTCGCCAAGTAAATCCGCTTTCTTTCAGTCATTGCCTATTACCTTTAATTTTGTCATTGCTCTGTCCATTAAATATGTTTCAGTTACTCCAAGTAATGTAAGTTGTTGTTCAGTAACATTTTGTTTGGATATACCTGGTTGAACTATGTAGATTTGAAATTCAAGTGGAATTCTGTTATTTACTAAATCTAATATTTCTATAAGCTTTTGTTCGTCTCCAAGTTCAAATCTAGAATCTTGACTTCTTCCAATTCTCAACGATTCTCTTCTTAATAAGTGTTCTAAAAATTCTTTTCCTTTTTTAAATCTCCAATTCAACGATTTTTGAGCTTGCCCGCAAACTTCATATAGATTTTTGATTTGCCTACTTGCAACGCCATCAATGGCGTATTTAAGATGATACAATTCGACATTAATTTTATCACTCTCTACTTTTAATGTCACAACATCAGCTATTTCACCTGAACCATCATCATCAAAGATTATATCATAGGGTTGTTGTTTGAGTTTTTCAATAACCTTGAATTGGATTGAGTTCTGAATTTTAGGATTATGTTTTTGAGATTCTACACTTAAATCAACACCTGTCCAGTCCCAAGTTTCAATTTCATTTGCTGAGAATGGATGTAAAATACTTTTTAACTCATAACAATTATTGCCTTCTAAATAGTCCCCATTTGCAAACCATATTGATGGTGTTTCGGTATAGAAATAATTTTCTAATAAAACAGTTTTAGTACCTACGGATACTGTTGCTGTTTGCAAACTATTTACTTTGTTAAATCTAAATGTAGGATTGTTATTGCTGTCTGTATAAAACTCCT
>DAOLFJ010000260.1:0-6828 GCA_035326365.1 Saprospiraceae bacterium
TTGTAGTTTACACGATTAGTCCTACTGCTATCACGCTAGATAAATCTTATAATGTGAGTCAAGCACTTTGGGGCATTCATTTGGATGGTAATACCTTGTATGCTGTAGAAGATTTGTCTGACAGGGTATTGAGATTTGACAATTTCTTTGACCTACCTGAAGGTATGATCACGCCTGATCAAGTCGTAGCTATCGAGAGTATGGTACGTACTCATGGTATTACTTATGATAGACAAGGTGATGTTATGATTTTGACAGATGTGGCAGCTGCAGCTTCGGCAACGGATGGTGCATTTACAGTTATCCGAAATTATAATACAAAAGCTTCAGACAATGTCATCACGGAAGCAGAACAAATTATTGTAGAAGGTCCTATGTCATTATTGGGCAATCCAGTAGATATTGCATTTGACAGACCGAGCAATAGGATTTACATCGCAGAAAGGGCAAAAGATGGTGGAAGAGTGCTTGGCTTCGATATGCCGACGGCTTTAGGTGATGCTGCTCCAGTATTCAATGAAGTATTTGCAGGAGCATCTGCTATTTACTTAGGAAATTTAAGGGTTAAAGAAGTAATTCAGCCAGAAATAGTTGTTTTCGATCCTAATTTTTCTAACGATATATTAGTAGCTTCTAGATTATTGGGTAGCAATGAAGTTCCAGCTGTGGTTACGGATGCTATCGGTGTGGCTACGGTGACTTTTAATGCAGATTATACAGAAGCAACATTAAATGTAACCGTTTCCAATCTTTCATCTGCTTTCACAGGTATGCACATACATAATGGTATCGCAGGCGAAAACGGTGGTATATTGTTTGATCTTACTGACGAATTTTCAGTCGGTAGAGCTACGGCTACTTTTGCGGTAACGAAAGCTGATGTAGCAGCAATGATTAATGGAGCGTACTATCTTAATGTCCATACTGCCAATAATCCAAATGGTGAATTGAGAGGTCAACTGGCTCTAGAGTCTAGTGAAACATACTCAGCTATCCTAGATGGTGGTGAAGAAATTCCAGCAGTAAATACACAAGCCACAGGATTAGCAAGTGCTATTTATACATCGAATACAAATGTATTAGAATTAAATATCCTAGCTACCAATCTGTCGGGACCTATCACAGGCTTCCATTTACATAACGGCGCAGCGGGCACTACAGGACCTGTTGTTCAGAATCTTGAAGAATATGTGGTAGGAAATACCGTCATCGTAAAATTGAATGCTGGAGATTACATAGCTGCATTGAGAAGAGGTGATATTTACCTAAATATTCATACTGAAGCATATCCGAACGGAGAAATTCGTGGTCAACTTAATGCAGTTCAAGGTATTTATTTTGATACTTGGTTAGATGGGGATCAGGAAGTTCCTGCAGTAACTAATGATGCTATTGGATTAGCAATAGGTACCATTTCTTCAGACCTTTCGGCAATGAGCTATGCATTATTAGTGGATAATCCTACGGGACCATTTGTAGCAGCGCATATACACAAAGCTGCTTTAGGTCAAGGCGGTGGAGTCGTATTAGATCTTGACGATGATATATCAGGTCAGTTTTTATTTAATGAAGGTATTGCAATTACGCCAGCATTTTTGGGTGATTTCTTGACGGGTGACTTGTATTTTAATGTTCACACGGCAGCTGCACCAAATGGCGAAGTTCGTGGTCAAATATATAGAGTAGCAAGAGATGGATATGTGTATGATCTTTGTCAAGCACAAGAAGTGACTGCACCAGTAAATGCAGGTGATGCAAGTGGTTCAGGTATGTTTGCTTTTAATAGAGATTATGACGAAGCACACCTAATGGCAGTTGTTAATCAATTGAGTTCAGACTTCCAAGGTGCTCATATACATAATGGTGCAGTAGGTAGTAATGGACCAGTTGTCTTTGATTTTGCTTCAAGATGGACAAATAATGGTGCATTTTTCTACGTAACAGATGAATTTACCTCAGACTTAGCAGCCATTGTTCAGAGTGGCAATGCATATGTCAATGTGCACACTGCTAATAATCCAGGCGGAGAAGTGCGTGGTCAGTTGGTCAAAACACCAAATTGTCCATTCTCAAGTGCAGTGGTTGATGTAGACGGTTCGACATTTGAACTCGAAGTTTATCCAAATCCTGCTACTACTTTAGTGCAGATTTCATTTGATGGTCAAAGTGGATTGTATGAAAATAGTTCATTAGAAATTCGTGACTTGACTGGAAGATTGATATTGAGACAAAATCAGATTTCAGACAATTACGAAGTAGATATGACTAGTCTTCAGTCAGGCGTATATGTATTGTCTTTGGGCAACAAAAATTATAGCAAATCCTTCCGAATTGTAAAACTGTAACAATAAGCGATTATTTTGATTTGAAAAAGTTCAAATCGAAATAAAAGCGTTACGAATTAAAGGGATTTGTTTCAATTCTGGAAGGTATGCACCTGGTTTTTTGGGAAATGTGGGTCGCACTAGAGATAGTGCGACCCTTTTTGAGTATTATTTATTATTTCATTCAAAGCCCAAACAGACTGGATATAAAGAAAATTTTATCTCAAAGGCATTGCACCTGCTTTTTGGGAAATTGGGGTCACGCTAGAGATGGTGTGGCCCTTTTTTAGTTTGGTATTAAAAATCTGACCATTTTTAAGTGAAAATCATTACATTTGTTAGATAATTTAAACTAATGGTAATGAAACATGTATTTTCCCTTTTGATGACTTTGTTTCTGACACAAAATCTATATGGTCAAATTGATTACAAAGTCAAAGCAGATTTTACTTATTTGAATTATATTGGTAGAACAATCAGCATCGATCCAAGTCCTGAATGGAATGGCTATTATCTAAATGATGGTCAACACGGAAAAGCATTCAGTTTTGTAAATGGGCTACTATTTAAAGATTTTTTCTTCCTAGGTATCGGAGCTTCCTATCTTGAATTCCAAGGGATAAAAGGTCACGCAATCTATGGCGAAATGGAATTTTCATCAGAAAAAACAGGAATAAGGCCGCTTTTCGGTGTCAAAGGTGGATACACTCACATCAATAATCATTATGAAGATGGCACATCAACCGTTATGATGGAACTAAATGGAGGTTTGTCGTACAGAATAAATCAACGATTTAAGATGCAGTTACAAACTGGAATCTTGTTTATGCAACAAGTAGTTTTTGTACCTATTCGGATTGGTATTAACTTTAAGTAAATTTTCCACTATAATACTACTTTACCCTACCTTTGATCGTTATTTTTGCATTTTGGAAACCATTTTAAAATCCAATATGTCATGCATCATCGTATGTATCTTTAAATCAGTTTCCAAAATATTTTTAACATTTTCTAAAACCAAACCAATGCGATTATTATACACTTCACTACTTATCATCATTTCTTTTGTTGTCCATGCCCAAACCATAAAGGGAATCATTACAGATAGATCAGGTAATCCAATAGATTTTGCCATGGTTACTGTAAATTCATCTACAAAACATACACACACCGACGAATTTGGTCGATACACATTATCAGATGTTATGGATGGAGATACACTTCATTTCGGACATATGTTTCATGAGCCATCGATGATTGTATTAAGTGCAGGCCAAATAAATACGAGCATAAATACATCCTTGGTTCAGAAAAATTTTCAGTTAAATCAAGTGACGATTTCTCCTGAGACACAAGCATTAAAGACCATTTCTGTCATTGACCTAGAAACAAATCCTGTCAATACATCCCAAGAATTGCTGAGAAGAGTACCTGGTCTCATCATTGGTCAACACGCAGGTGGCGGCAAGGCGGAACAGATATTTCTCAGAGGGTTTGATATCGATCATGGTACGGACATTAATTTATCTATAGACGGCCTACCTGTCAATATGGTTTCTCATGCACATGGTCAAGGATACGCAGATATGCACTTTATTATGCCAGAAATCATTGAAAATGTAACGTACGGCAAAGGTCCTTATGATGCGGATCGTGGCAATTTTGCGACAGCTGGATATGTCTCCTTCAAAACCAAAGATAATCCAGATCACTCATTTTTTTCTACAGAATATGGTAGTTTTAATACACGTCGTACTGCAGGATTATACAATCTTATTTCATCTCAAAACGAATCTGCCTACATAGCTTCTGAATATCTACTGACGGATGGTCCTTTTGAGAGTACCCAAGCATTTAATCGATTTAATATCTTTGCAAAATATACTAAAAGACTTGAAAATAATGATAAATTGTCCATTTGGGCATCAAGATTTACGAGTAGATGGGATGCATCAGGACAGATTCCAAATCGTGCCGTAGAAAGTGGTATGATCACTAGATTTGGCGCCATAGATGATACGGAAGGTGGCAATACTTCTAGAAGTAATATCGTGCTACAATACGCAAAATATCTGAGCAACGACA
The DNA here is from genome assembly GCA_035326365.1 of Saprospiraceae bacterium. Classification (GTDB taxonomy): domain Bacteria; phylum Bacteroidota; class Bacteroidia; order Chitinophagales; family Saprospiraceae; genus OLB9. The sequence continues at coordinate 4,410 of DAOLFJ010000260.1, forward strand.
ATTTTATTAAAACAAGAGCTTATGTGAGTGCTTACGACTTTTTGTTGTATTCCAACTTCACATTTTTTCTAAATGATAGCATCAATGGAGATCAAATCAAACAAAAAGAACAAAGAAATATTTATGGACTTGACACAGAGTTGAATTATAAGTCAAGTGATATTTCTGATGATTTATTGTTTAGACTCGGTGCAGGATTGAGATATGATGACGTGAATGATGTAGAACTTTCTAATACGGTCAATCGTATCACCACTTTAAGTTCATTAGCATTGGGTCAGGTAGATGAGTCCAATGTATTTGGATATGCCGATGCGACGTATGATTATGGACATTTACAAGTGAATGCAGGTATCCGAGCCGATTATTTTAATTATATTTATGAAAACAACTTGTCTCCATTGTATGATCTTCGTACGGCTACAAAAACTGCCATCAGCCCAAAATTGAATTTCCAATACACATTCAATAATAATACACAGTTGTTTGCCAAGTTTGGTAAAGGGTTTCATTCCAACGATACACGTGTCGTAGCTGATGATCAAGCACGTCAAATATTACCTGCTGCTTATGGTGTTGATCTTGGTGGTGTATTCAAACCGCATAGAAATTTGATCATCAATGCAGCTGTTTGGTATTTGCATTTAGACCAAGAGTTTGTTTATGTAGGAGATGGTGGCATAGTAGAGCCAAGTGGCAAGTCAAGAAGACAAGGTATCGATGTAGGATTCAGATATCAGCCTTTACATTGGTTGTTTATGTATTCCGACTTAAATATTGCTAACCCTAGAAGCGTAGAAGATGCAGAAGGGGAAAACTTCATTCCACTAGCACCGACTTTGACCAATACAGGTGGAATCTCTTTCAATCCCACTAAAAACATAAGTGGTGGCTTGAGATACAGACACGTTGCGGACAGACCTGCCAATGAAGATAATTCCATCGTAGCCATAGGATATACTGTGTTAGATTTCAATATTAATTACACCATCAAAAAGGTCATGTTCGGTATAGAAATCAATAATTTATTAAATACAGAATGGAACGAAACACAGTTTGCCACAGAATCGAGATTGAGAAACGAAGCTGAACCCGTAGAGGAAATTCACTTTACGCCTGGTACGCCACTATTTGTGAAAGGTAAATTGACTTACATGTTTTAAGAAGTTTCTATAGTTAATTGAAAAGGAATTGTCTTTTTCTTTAGTTTGGAGATCTTATTTAAATTTAGGAATAAGTTAAATAGGATCTCCAGATTTTATGGATTTTATGGTTGCTATTTAGTTGGTTGAGGTTTATTAACGATCCAGCACTAGCGATGGACGACCTTTTGGGAGGCTGATCTGATATGCAGTGTTAAATGTTTTATCTTTTTTCGCTTATAATACATTTGATCACTGAAGTACCTATTTGTTCAATTTTGTTAGTATAAATGTTTCTTCCATATACTATTAACTTTTTATTTGTAATTCCTAATTTCATATTTTCTGTTTTCACTGAGAAGTAACCTTTATCAACATCTGTTTTAGTGAAATTTAACGTATCAACAAGTTCAAATCTTGATTGAATGATATCTCTTTTTACAAATGATTGTATTGGGACCTTTATCGTGTCGCCATGAAATGCATGGAATTCATTTTTGTTTATAGCATAAGGAAGTAAAAATCTAGGTTCATTTACTGACCCAATTGAATAATTACCATGTTCAATGATTTTATATACAGAGAGGTAATAATCAACTTTACTTGATTTATCTAATAAAGTAATACCAATGAATTTATCGGACTTAACACTTTCGTTATATTCTTTTACAATTTCTCTTAGCTTTTGGAAATCAGGATTTTTGGAATTATTTAGACTATATAGTTGATCTAATTTTTCTAAGTTAGATTCACATGTTTCTTTGTGATTCGAATGCGTTCTTAATATGTAATTAGTAGCATCTCTATTTATGTTTAGAACGTAGTTATTTTGGTGTTTAATTGCTTGAATTAGTTCTTCAATTGATTCATTATTATTAATTCTATCTTGATTGCAGGATAAGTATAATAATATTAATACCAAGTATTTCATTTTATTCATTTCTCATATTATATGTAACTGCAAGGCTATGTGATGGATAAAGCGATAGTGATTCTAACATCATAGCCGTTGTTCTACTCTCGCCTTTCAATTTACACTAATTGGACAAATTCATTTTCAAGTTTTACCCGAAAGTTTATTTCAGCCTTAAGTGCTTTAAAAACCTTTATAATTGTATCTATTCTTGCACTATTTGCACTGCTCTCCAATTTGGAAATTTGTGACTTTTGAACACCGATTAGTTCACCTAATTGTTCTTGAGTTAGGTTTCGATCTTGGCGAGCTTGTTTGATCATTTTGCCAATGATATCCATCCTAAGTTCGTACTCATATTCGT
>DAOLFJ010000261.1:0-6816 GCA_035326365.1 Saprospiraceae bacterium
AAATGTAAAATCGTCAGCACTTCTAGTTACTTCTATATTTGTACCGCCGTTAAAGTTTAAAACTGGTGTTCCATCTGTTGTAACAACTTGACTTCCTGCTGTTCCATTTGCTGCTACTGTAAAAGCTCCTACTGGCTCTGTTTTAAATGATAAGTCACCATTTGCATCACTTACCACCATTCTAGTACTTCCACTAATAGAAGGAGCGGCACCACCTGAAGCAAGACCATTAACTCTTAATCTACCTTTAAAAATAGTTCTACCCGATGACTGAAATTCTGCAAGCTCTCCGAATGAGTTATTGTATAGATTTAATGACGTAGAGCTACGATATAATGTGTAAAATCCATTGCTAGTAGTGCTAAATGCTAATGATGCTAAATTGTCGTGGATAGCTAGACCAACCGTTCCCGATAAATATGTATTTGGAGTAGTCGTTCCTAATCCTAGCATATTGCTATTTGCGGCAGGGCTATATAAACCCGTAGATTCTATTGTAGTGCTATTAAAAAATCTAGGTACATACCCCGTAGAACCAACACCAGCCATAGCATCATATAATGATACATTTATTTCACCGGTGGATGAAGCATAAAGATATCTGTTACCAGTTCCTGAGTATTTTATCATTTTGAGCTTACCATCTGTCTGCCATAACGCTACAGCTCCAAAATTTGGATTGTAAAACTCATAATTATTGCCATTAAGAGAATGGTACCAGTATTGACTTGTTGATTTACCAATAACGAAGGCAGGGTCTGCACTCATAATATTTAATCCTAATCTCCCTGCTAGATTGGCATTTGATGTTGTACCTAAACTTATTTGTGTACTACCATTACGATACAATGGAGAATCTGAAAGAGTACCGCTCCCTGATGCATAAGGCAAATATCCACTTGTAAGACTACCACCTATCTTATTATTAAATGTAGTCCAATCTGCAGATGTAAGCAATCCCCTATTTGAAGCACTAGCACTAGGTAAATTTAAAGTAATAGTGCCTGATGATGTGATAGGTGAGCCAATTACATTTACGTCTGTGCCACTTGACCCTGTTGTAAGTCCTACACTTGTCACTGTGCCACTTGCCAAAGTACTACTTACAATCTTACCATTTGAATCAAGTGCCGCATTACTTACAGCAGTTCCTGACGTTGTTCCTACAGTAATACTCCCTTCCACTTTTAAACTATTTGCATCAATGGCAGTGCCGTCATATCCACCACCTATCGTTACACCACCATCGACGTGAAGTTTTTTATTAGTGACTGCATTTCCTGCACCATCTAATGAGTAAGTTCCTTGCGCTCCGTTTCTGAATAAATAACCAGAGCCATATGAGTCGGTAAATTTAATACCAGCACCGTACTCACCACCATTAGGATTTTTTAATTCTAGGATATCGGTTGGATATCCACCTTTATTTATGACTACGCCACCACTATTTTTGCTTGTAATCTTCCCGGATATTATGTTCCATTTTGATGTATCTATGGTTATATTTCCACTACCTAGTAATGAGTTACTATTTATCGTTTTGATATTCGTACCACTCACTAATGTGTTTTGTTTTAAACTAATGTCATAAACAGTACCAATCAATGATGTATCTACTTTCACATTAAAAGTGTTTGCAGGGCTTTCTGTGATTATAGTTCCGTATGAATTTAATACATTAGTACTATCTACTGTTGAAATACTTACGTCGCCACTACCTAACAAACTATTTCCGTTTACCGTCTTGATATTCGTACCGCTTACTAATGTATTTTGCTTTAAACTAATGTCGTAAACAGTGCCTATATAATTGGTATCTACTCTTAGATTTACTTTGTTAGAATTAATAAATACCTGAATGGTACTGTCTGATATAATATCTTTCCTTGCAAAAAAATTCGTATTGCTCCTAAAAGAAGCCCTACGATATCCAGAAAAATCATCGAATGTAATATTACCCTCGTTTTGTGGATTATTGTCATAATTTAAGGTCTTCCATTCTACACCATTGTGAATATAGGTTTCACCATAAAAATCTGATGTAATAATATCTCCTTCATTTGCTGTGGGATTATCGAAAGGGTCTTCATTAGTCTTTACTTTGATCAATGAGACTAATATTGTGTCACCATCTTTGACATAATTTAGATGAGATGTACTTCTGAAGATAGAGTCTACATACTTAGTACTCCCTAATGATAACAGAAAACTACTATCCACATGCTGGTAAAGATAAGATGTGTCACTATCGTCTGTCACTTGTATGATCGCGCGCATAAATCCATTTTTGTATGGAGACGGATATATTTGTGTCGGGTCTTGTGCAAATGCTGCTATGGACCATAATAAAATTATTAATGTACTTAGGTACTTCATGATATAACGAGTTTAAATGTTTTAGGTAATACTTTAAGGAGTAGTTTCATAGTGGCTTTACTACTGGTCACATCTCTGAGACCATCTCCATCTATATCTGTATGATTTACACCAGGTGCAATACATCCTTTGAGTTCTCTTACATAATTTGCATTATGGATAAGTATAGCATCTCTATCCGGCACATTGAGTATATGGAAATGCTCTCCATATTTCGGACTTGTGCGTCTTATTACTTCGTATGTACCTGTAGGGATGCATGACTCCCTACGCTTATTATTTAGCCATGGCAATTCCAATGTTTTGCACAAGACTTTACCATTGTACAATAATTCGCCAAGAGTTTGCTTACTCTCTGGCATTGTACGTTTTATATATACTGATTCCATGGTGAAAAATTTATCTTCTATTTCGGGCCATATTAAAGCCATGTTAATAATCTGTTTGTATTTGATCTATTCTAATCGGACACATAGTGTCATTTGTCGTAATGACTAATATGTTTTCCTTTTTTATCCCTACACTAAATAATTTTTCAGAAAAGACATTAAGCTGAGCTTCACTCACTAATTTTTGATTAACATAAATTATGGTCAACATATATTAAGTATTTTATTGGTTACGCTGTGATACCTATCTCAAAGAAATCAGTGATGTATATCTCTATCTTGGCTTTCACGTAGCTGATAGGGAATGTCAATGTATTGGTAGATAGGTTTAGATATATTTCTGCTTGATGTGCAGCACTCAGTGTACTTGTGTCTTTTAATATTTGCTTTTGGCTATTGATATAAACTACTACAGAACGCTGTACACTGGATAGCGTAGCGTCTGGATTAAAGTCGTAGGCTATTACATAACTATTGCCATTCAGATTCCGATCGTAGATCCTGATGGGTTTTTTCTGTGATAGGAGTACATTGCCTGTGATACTACTGATATTGCCATCTGTGGCGTCTCTTGTGGGTGCTGTCTCTACTGTGGTGATAGTATTGGACTTGGCTATATTCTTTCTTATCAGATTGAACTCTATATTGTCTGTATAGAGATTGTCTTGTCTCCCTGCTATGTAGTATGGGAGACTATCATATAGGACCGTACTAAAGAATGTTACGATCCAATTGTCTATATTGTTTAATGTAAGGGTGAGAGATTCTATCTTACCCATATATTTGACCTGATGCTCTGTGATGACACGCTCTAGAGACTTCCATGTAGCGCTACCATAGATTTTCCACTGTCTTGTCTCTTGTCTATTGGTAAATGGGTCTCGGTCCCAGAAATAAAATCTACAGAACTCTGTACCAAATACATCTGTTGCCAATACTGGCCGCTCTATTGTCTTGATAAGTCTTGTATCATCTAGTGTGGACTCTATGACTACTTTATCATTTTCGAGTAGATCTTCTGCTACTACTGCATCCACTGTCACCTTAAATGTAGGACTGCCTAATAGCTTAAATCTTGCATCAAGCTGTCTGTCAGCAGCATTTACCGCTATATCTTCAGTGATTATGTACTCAGATGTTTCTAATGGGAATAAAAATGTCTTATCTACCAGTAGATTGGTCGATACACCGTTGATCGTGGTCCTTGTAGATAGTAGGAAAGTAAATAATGATCCACTTGGCACCGTGGATTCTGTGACCTTTACTTTTACGCGTAGTTTGTACGGTCTAGTGGCAGACAATACACCTACGTAATTAAACAAACTATCTGATGGTGTAGGCACACCTAGTAGGACCACACGCTCTGCACCTTGTTTTTTATTGCTAAATCTTCTATCTCCTTCTATCCTGACAGCCTTATAGCCTGACTCAAAGTTATATTTACCACCTACCAGGCATTTGTTGTTAAAATTAAAATCTGTCACGCCTGATGTCCATGATGGATCGGAAGCGATCAGGTCACCATCTTTATCATAATAGTGTACTGCTGTCTCACTACCTAGATGAATAGTCTCTAGTCCTATGATGTAAAATAAACCTATCTGATACCTACAGTGTAGATTTAATCTAGATAATACTTCTACCAGCACATCCCAACAATTGAGCGGCACCGTGACATTATTCTCTATCTCACTATAATAGTTGATATTATAGATGTTCTCTAGCAGATTGTCTGTGTAGAATGTACTATTGTTAGGTACTATATCACTACTAAATGCATATCTGATAGTACTATCATCTAGCAAAAAGTCTGTAGGTAACTGTCTCAGTACATAAGCTATCACATTGCGTATGTATGGGGCAGAAGCTTGTGGACCATCATAATTGAATGGTATATTTTTTAGATCGGTGAGTGTATCTATTGCGGTAAATGTAAAAGCTGGCTCTATCCTATCTTCTTTCTCCATGGCTTCTAGCATGATCTTACCTATAAATTTGATCGTTCCATCTTCTCTTACCCTTACGAAAAACTCTCCTTCCTCAGCTTCATCATCTGTGAGTGCATCGAATAAGAATTGCGTATTTTCTTCGAGCTTCATAGATATCTGATACCGTGACGTGACGATATTATTAAAGATGTCATTATTAACACCTTGCTCTACGTAGTAAGTCTGGTCCTTAAATATGGTGAAATCTATTGGGAATATCTCTAGATCGTTGCTTTTCTCGATGATCTCTGTAAATATGGCTTTACCATACGTGCTATAACTCAGATTTGATAATACTACTGCAGGCATGGTTAAAATCTTTTGTTGATAGGTGCAGAATAATTAAGCGCATATTGTAGATCTGGTCCTTTCAGTCTTGTAAGGATATTAAGTGATATCTGCTCTACGATATTATTGTCACGACTGTATCCACCTTTCACGACGTCGGCCGGTACGACCTTTTCCCCTTTGTGAAGTATAGCCATACCATCTTTTTTGACATAATCCGTACCGATGGCAAGCGATGGAAGGCCTTTGGCAACGTAGTTTTTGGCAGCTGTACCAAGTGCGATCAATGTCACACCTGCAATAGCAGCAGCTACTGGATTTAAAAATGCTGATTGTGCCGCTTTAGCAGCTACTGCAATAGCTATTAATTGTTTTCCAAGATTAACTGAAAAGTCACCAATTATATTAAGCATACCACCAAAGAACTGAGCAGCACCACCATCACCACTAAAGATATTTCCTAAAGACTCCCCTAAATGGACTAATGTATCTGATGCTAAAGCTCTTAAATTTTGGCCAAGTATCTCACCTACATCTACCATGGAAGTTTGAGCATTAGTAGCCATATTCAATTGCTCATTCAACTTTGCAAATGAATCACTACCTGCTAGTCCTGCTTCACTAAGTTGGAGCATGGCATCTTTTATGATAGTTATCTTTTCAGCAACTCCATCCGCTTGCAATCCTAATGATATATTAAGATCGACAGTTTCCAATTTCTTTTGTACTTCAGATAATATATCCCCAAACTTAAAATCTTCTAATGATCCACTTATCAGGAATGTAGGTGGCTTTATAGCAGATAGCTTAGCTTGGAAGTTCTGGATTGCTGGATCTGTCTCATCTAGACCTTGTGAGATTAGGCTTGTGATAGACGACGACAATATACCTACCTTATCATTGATAGCATCAGTATTGACACCTAGTTTTACCTGAGCATCTATCTCACCAAGTTTCCTATTGGCATCTGTGATGATATCATCTATAGGAAAATCCAAACTACCTTTTATCTGGAATGTCGCTGGCAGATTCGAAAGTTTCTTGATCAATGTCTCCGATCTCTCTAGTATGGATTCCTTACCTTGGAGTTTTGATATCTCATTATTGAGATTGCTTAGTAGGGAGTTGCTTGGATTGGTCTCATACTGTACTGCTAGCCTTTTGATACGTTCCTGGAGCGTGCTGATCTCTTGCTCTAGTGTAGGAATAGATTTGGCAGCAACTTTGGTACTATCTGTGTTCTTATTTTTAGACTTAGTATTATCATCTAGGATAGTGGTATAGTTGCCAGTAAGATCATTTACTCTTTTGGTAGATGCTGCGATATCTTCTTGTATCTGTTTAAACTCAGATGATCCTACAGCAGTATTTTTTAACTTTTCTTTCAGATTATCCAATACAGTCGTAGCGCCTTTGAGATCATCTTGGAATGAACGCCCAAAACCACTACCACGTACAGAACCCAATTGTGTAGACTCCTTTAGCTTATTGAGTTGGTCACTTTTGACAGATGCAGATAGATTCTTTCTACCTTTCTCTAGCAATCCATCAAGTCCTTTGTCATTTATAACCTGTAGATCATCTATCAAATCCGTAAGCGTACCAAGTGCACTCTTAGCAAATCTACTGAATACACCATCGCCTTTGTCTACAGACAGTATAAAACCTTCCCATGCAGATGTCATGAGTTCTGTCTTACCTTTGACCGTGTCCAGTCTCTGGTCTGTCATCGTTTTGAGCGCTCCATCTGCATTTGTAATGGATGCTTGCAACCT
>DAOLFJ010000262.1:0-4286 GCA_035326365.1 Saprospiraceae bacterium
TATCCCCACTGCTTTCATAGCCCATACACCATACATAATCGTGTTTTTGAGCGTAGATGGTCGCTACATTGATTATCCAGACTAAAAAGATCAAATATATAATCCGCAGCATCTTAGTCTATTTTTATTACTTTGTGTGTGGTCATATCTCCATGAATGTTTTGTATGGCGGTCCTTAATCCACCTACAATATATGCTTGATTTAACATTTGCTCTTTATTTGACACAAAGTTACATAAAATCAAGGCTTTTCTGCAAAAGATTGTCCAATATACATCAAATCTTCATCGTCACTGACCAGCCAAAGTGATCTGACATTGGATTTTCGCCGTCTAAACATCGGCTTTGGTGAATTACTTTTGGAGATCTGTTATCGTAAGATTTATAGAAGATATAGTCGAGTTTTGATGGTCGTTCATTTGATGACACGTATTTATTGCAATTGCTATCAGAAGTAAAATCGTGGTCTTCAAGTGTAGATTTTGAGTCTGTAAACGACATCGAATTTTGGATAAATTGATATGCGTCAGATGGTGCCACATTTGGATGATGAATATTGATATCACCAACCATAAACGTAGGATTTTCCTTAACGAATTCTGTATTTAAGATTGTATTCATGTATGAAAGCTGCTCCAATCTCATCATTTCAGCATGTTTGTTATCTCCTGCATAAAGGTGGGTATTAATAATGTTGATGTGTCGATTTCCATATTTAATTACTGATAAGAGAAAACCTTTACTCCCTATTTTTTCAATTATCGATGTTTTATCAGAAGTAGGATATTGAAAGAATTTTTCGCTTATGATAGGATAAATAGACAATGTCATCAGACCACCATTACAATCTTTTTCTATAAAAGGAACAATCTCACTTGAGCATCTATAATCGCTAAAAGTATAGTATTTTTTTCCTAACTGAGTCAATAAATTGTCTCTTAATCTAGGATGAAAAGTTTCTTGTAAACAAATGATATCTTTATTCAAATCTAAAATACTGTCTGCCATACTTGAAAATCTTCGGTCGTGGTCATGGCCAAATAATTCTATAGGCAATCCCCATGTATTGTAACTTAGTAGATCAAGAATACCTTGGCTTTGACGAATAGATAAGGTATGATCTTCATAGTATTTTAATGCTAGTGTAGTTTCAAATTTAGGAAGATTTATGGATTGTCCTAATGTAATAAAAAGACAAAAAAGTGTAAAAAGACAGCTACGTATCATAAGACAATTTCGTTTGATGTTTTGATACACAAAAGTCTTTAAGTGTTGTTAATTCATTGTATATTAGTTATTAATGAATTATTAAATTAAAAGCTATGTTTAGACCTTCGTGATATTTTTAAAAACTTGAACATATCCTAAACACATCCTTTCCCACGAAAAATGTTGTAGTGTATAATCCCGCACTTGGGCGTCAAATAAAACTTTATTGTGACTTATTTCTTTAATTCTATTTGCCCAAATCTCAGGTTTTTCGCTGTCTAATAAAAATCCATTTTTACCATCATGAATGGCATTGGTAATACCTTCCAAATTTGCTGCCAAAACAGTTTTCCCTAAGATTGAGCCTTCTAATGCTACCAAACCGAAGCCTTCCATATCACCTTTTACTTTGATATTGGGCATGACCATCACACTAGCATTTGATATGATTGCGACTTTATCATCATCTGATACTTTGCCACACAAAATGATATTTTTATTTGTTTTGGATTCATCTTTAAGTGCCTTGGCATCAGTCGCTTTTCCCAAAAATAGTGAAATTAATTCTTGCATCTTTGTAGGCAATAGGCGGAACCAAAACGAATCCGAAACAGTGACATCACCTATATGTACAAACTTGAATCGATCATCTAGTAATGGCATGACATTTTGGGCAAACCAACTGAAACCCTTGCGTTTAACAGGTCTGCCGATAGCCAAAATGATGATGGAATCGTCATTTATTCCGTATTTATTTAGAATACAAATCTCTGATTTATTTGATGTTGGATTGAGTGCATCTTCCACTCCATTATCTACTACAAAAAGTTTATTTTTTTCAAATCCTTTATCTACACAAGCTTGTTTTGTAGCATCACTCACGCAGATAAATGTATCAAATCTAGTAAGTTTTGGTAATAGATATTTTTGATACAAACTCAATGGAAACACAATATCCAATCCATGAAATGTAACCGCAATTTTGATGTCATTTATTTTAATTTTGAGCAGGTAATATATTGTTGCCATAAGTCCATCATTGAGGTGTATAACTTTAATGTCAGGATGTAATTTTATCATTTGGTAAACCCTAGATTTGAGCTTAGAAATAAAAGCAAAAATAGATTCACTACCATCAAAAAATATAGAATATACATCAATATGATTTTGACATCCTTTTATCAATTCATAACTTTGTTTTTCCATACCGCCCGTAGCAGGTGGATATTTATGGGTAATAAAAAGTACTGCCAAAATTTGTTTTTTTAAATAGCTACTGATGAGTGAACAGAAGCCAAAATTTCCAAATCTGCAAAATATGTAGCAGTCAAATGTGACCATTTTAACGCTCTCGTCTTTTCTAACCCTTTCTGAATAAATTGATTACGAAGATTTTCATTTCGCAACACACTTTTGATATGGTTTAGGTAGTCTATTTCATTTTCGGGATCACATAGATATCCATTCATTCCGTGATCGATAAATGAAGCAGATCCGCCACCATTCGCTATGACGCACGGCAATCCTGACGCCATCGCTTCGGCAACTACATTTCCATAAGATTCTGAAATAGATGTAAATACAAAAACATCTGCAGAAGCATATACTTTTGCCAATTCATCATGTGATAGTTTTCCTAAAAAGAAAGCATTCGGCATCATTTTCTTTAAGTCTTCTGATGCCATTCCATCGCCTGCAATTATCAGATTAAATTGGCTGCCTTCGTCTTCTATTTTTTGGTATATTTTCACAAGCGTTTTTAGGTTTTTTTCCCATACCAATCGACTTGCAAACAATAAATTAGGTTTATTATTTTTTGTGGTATTTCGAAGAATAATAACATCTCTTTTGGCAACGTCAAATTTATTTGTATCGAGTCCTCTAGGCCATAACTTCATATTTGAATCAGAAAAACCTAGTTTCCCGAGTTCAGAAATCATAATTTGTGTAGGCATATAAACTAATGTACACTGATGATAAAATTTTTTCAACATAGTAGTCATCATTTGTTTTACAGATGGTACGAGAACTTTAAAATGCTCCAAATAATAATCCACATAAGATAAAAAATGGGTGTGATAAATACTGATCACAGGGATATTTTCCATTGTGCTGTAATCTAAGGCTGCATTACCCAAAGGCGACGGTGTAGAAATATGAATCACATCGGGTGCAAATGCATCTAGCTTTCGATAGAGTTGATCTTTGTGGAAATAAGGGATGGCCATTTTGTAGCCTTTATTGAATGGTAGTCCTATGGTAGGCACTTCGAATATTTCATGTTCAAAATCAGCTGTAGGAGCTACTCCACAGAAAAATAAAAACTCAAAACGGTCTTTAGGAATACTTTTTATCAATTGAAATATGGTACGCGAAGCACCATCAAAATCTTCTATTAAAATCTCGGCAAAAAATGCAACTTTTATTTTCGGTATCATAAAAAATTCAGGTATTGGGTAAACATAAATTCAACTCAGTTTCTCTAAATTGATATTTTTAATTTCTATGTACATAAGTCCATCGATGGCGTCATTAAAATCGGCATCTACATTAAAAGACAGCAATCGTGCACTTTGCATCAAGTATTTTTTTATCAAAATGGGCATTTTAAGTCCACTTGGTTCTACATCTTCTATGAGTTGGTCGATGGCTTTGACGCACTGATGTGTAGGATCACTTAGTATTTCTGCCACTTTTAATTTCATAATGCCACTGAACGCTCTTTTGGGTGCTACGTATAATGAGAGTTCATTATCAAAATGATATTTAGTCAGATATTGGACAAGAAGTGATCTGCTAAATGGAGAATAATGACTACTAATACTTGCAGCGCCAATGATGTACTTGTATTCGGGATGGAGTTTTGTTACGGCACATATTCCTTTCCAAAGCAAAAATAATGGCATCGGTCGCTGTTGGTATTCTTTGGTTACAAATGCACGGCCTATTTCGATGGCATTATTAAAAAAATTACGCATCGGACCTGACATATAAAAAAGACTGTTCAAATAGAAGCCATTCATGCCATGAGCGGCTATAATCTCTCTGCCCATACCTATACGATACGCTCCAACGAT
>DAOLFJ010000262.1:4386-6815 GCA_035326365.1 Saprospiraceae bacterium
AATGATGTCCGAGAATTGGTCAATATCTGATATATTATTTTGATGTGAAACGGGTATAGATTTGCCTATTCTGACGGTAATCTTTTTATGTGCACTATTGAAGACTTCTGATGGTAGTTTTGCAGTGCGTAGATATTGATTCATCGCAGAAACAATATAAAACAAATCACTATTCCGTGCATGAAAATACATGGGAACGACAGGAACCTTAGCTTTTTTGATAAATTTGATAGCGCTGATATCCCATGGTTTATCTTCTATCTGCCATACCATTTTATGCTGTAGGGTCGAAACTTCGCCTGCTGGAAAAATCCCAAGTGGCAAACCTTCATCTAAATGAGAAAATGCAGCCCTAATGCCAGACAAACTACTTTTAGTATTTTTATTATTTTCAAATGGATTAACTGCACAAATATGTGGCTTTAAAGGTTCGATCATTTCCAATAAATAATTGGCCATAATCTTGCTTTCTGGATGATGTGTGAGTAGGATTTTGAGCATAATCAAACCATCTACACCTCCAAGTGGATGATTGGATACGACTATAAATGGACCAGATTTGGGTAGTCTTTTCAGATCAAAATCAGAAATATCTATAGTAATATTTAATGCAGATAAAATAGCATCAACAAATTCAAGACCGTGTAGATGTCTGTGTTTATCATAGATATGATTGAGCTGGTCAATACGCAACAATCTCATCATTGCCTTGGTTAAAGACACACCAGCCACACCAAATTTTTGCAAATGGAGACTGCGTGAGATATCAGATTCTGTTAATATTGGCATGTACATTCAGGTTAAAACCCAAAGGTATAGTGCTAGTATTAAATCAATAATATCTGAATATTAAGGATATATTTCCAATGTTAAGTTATTGGTTTTGTGGTGTAGTTTTTATAATTTTTGATGCGATTCATATCCAAATCCTAAGCTTTCACTGTAAAGTGCAACATAATCAATCTATCCAATCTATATGCCATCCCTACAGATAACAAGATGACTATGATACTGATATATCCCAAAATATTGTAGTTGTGTATGGCATAATTGCTATCACTATAAGTAATCCAACCACTAGCAAGGGTAGCTAATCCTGAACCGAGTGACTGTACACAAGAATTGAGACTCATAAAACTACCTCTTGTTTCTGCATTGACTGCTTGGGTGGTCATAGCTTGACCTGGTACCGTACGACCTGTAGCCGTACTAAACCATAATGCAAAAGTGAGCAAGACAATAAAAAGTGGCATCATAGGCATATTGGTTATAAAGAATATAAAGATGGTAGATACTAAAGCAGACGCCACAAACACCTGCCGCTTGCCATATCTATCAGCTATTTTACCTGTAATCTGTGCCGTAATCATAGCGCTGAGTCCGCCACACAGATAAATAAGTGGTGTATATTCTTGTTTGACGCCGACATTATAGACCATGTAAGGATTGATCAATGGGATGATAATAAAATGGCCCATAATCATCAACATACTGAATGTCAATGCCGTAACTTGTGTCTTATTGCTGAATATTAAGAAAAAATTCTGAACTCTTTGTTTGAAGTCGATTGGATTGGCTAGGTGTGCATCCACATTTGGGATGTATCTTAATAGAAAAGGATATAAACAACTTCCTACTACAGCGACAACAATAAAAGGAAAATACCAGTCAAAATGATTAGCTAAAAAAAGTCCGAATGGAACGCCTACTACGGATGCCAAAGCGAAGCCACCCATGAGCAATCCCATAGCCTGACCACGTCGCTCATAAGGAATGACATCACCAATAATGCTCAATACCTGTGCACCTATCAATCCACCAAAAATACCTGTAATCACTCTAGCTAATACCATGGTGTAATGTCCTGTCGCGAATACACAGCCAAAAGTACCTAATAAAAACCCAAAGTATGACATTAACAATAACTTCTTGCGATCAAATTTGTCAGCAAAAAATATAGCGGCAAAACTACTCACAAAAGCAGCCAAAGAATAACTAGACACAATAACGGCAAACTGAGAAGTGGTGAGTTCCCACTTTGGCATTAGGATATTTCCCAGTGGCATCATGATCATAAAATCAAGGATGTGGGTAAAGTTTAATAGTGCCAATAAAGCTACCAATATGGTTTCACTACGTTTCAAAGTAAAAGATTTAAAAGATTACGCCACCAAATAAATTTAAACTAAAAAAGTATTTGGCAGATTAAACATTGTTTGGAAACAACAATTAGTAGTAACAACAAAATATAAAATTAGTTTGATGGGGATTATGTAGTTTCTATCAATTAGGGTTTTTGTATTATTTATAACTAAGCAGTTCAATTTTTTTTCTAAGCTGGCGCGAGTTTGCACCTCGTGCCTTTAATACTCCCATGCTGGTTTTCTATGGTTCAACCAAGCATTAATTGATATTTTTTTAATACATAA
>DAOLFJ010000564.1:0-1426 GCA_035326365.1 Saprospiraceae bacterium
GACCTTTAAGCCGTAAATAATTTATAGTATAGTGTTAAACTAAAAGGCAAGCATGGACTTTGTCTACTATTTCTTGTTTGTCAGAAAGTACAAATAAAATATCATTTTCGGCAAGCACGGTCGAACCATTCGGCGTAATAAACTTTTCATTTCGTTTGATCATAGCTATCACAGCATTATTTGGGAAATGCATGTCTACTATTTTTTTACCTATCGCTGGAATATTTGGATGTAAGGTAATTTCTACCATAGCTGTTTTGGGTTTTTCGGAAAGAAACATCTCTGTTGGTGCTAATGGTTTGACCTTTTCAGGAAGCGAAACGTGTAACCATTTTGCGACCACAGAAAGTGTCGTGCCTTGAATCAGCACTGAGGTCACTGAAATGAAAAATACAATATTAAAAATCATATTAGCCTTGTCAATTCCCGCTAATAATGGATATGTTGCAAACACAATAGGCACTGCACCACGAAGTCCAACCCAAGATAAGTACATTTTTTTCCTAAACTTGGATTTGTACGGCATCAAACTTAGAAAGACGCTAATCGGTCGAGCTACAAAGATCAGAAAAAGTGAAATGATCATCCCTATCCCAAAAATAGGTACAATCTGACTAGGATATACCAATAATCCCAAGGTAAGGAATAATACGATCTGCATGAGCCAAGCCAATCCATCAAACATCCTAAGTATAGTTTTTTTGTGAATTAAATCCTGATTTCCAAGATATACGGCACATATGTAGATGGCCAAAAATCCATTCCCACCTACAAATTCAGTAAAAGAAAACGTAATAAACATTAAGGCAATAACCAATACTGAATACAGTCCTTCGAAGTCAAGATTGATATTATTGATAGTGTATTTACTTAACTTCCCAAAAACAAAACCTAATACAGAGCCAAAGATCATTTGAATTAGAAAAACAGGAATCACGCTAAATATACTTTTGTCTTGATTGACTGTCAAAGTCAAGAAAGCAATGGTCAAAACATAGGCCATAGGATCGTTACTGCCACTTTCGAGTTCTAATATTGGTCTTAAATTGCTCTTTAATGCCAAGCTTTTGGCCCTTAGAATGGAGAAGACGGCAGCAGCATCTGTTGAAGAAACAATAGACCCGAGTAACATGCTTTCATAAAATGTAAAATCCGTGATCAGCCATACAAATGTGCCAAGTATTGTTGCTGTAAGTAATACTCCAACAGTAGAAAGTAATAATCCGACCCTTAACACAGGACGAACCGTATCCATACTAGTATCCAAACCACCAGAAAATAATATAAAATTGAGTGAAACAATACCAATGAATTGTGCCAACTGTGGATTGTTAAAATTTATTCCACCAATGCCATCAGAACCTGCTTGCATACCTATTGCCAAAAATAATAAAAGGGTAGGTACCCCAAACTTGTAGCTTGTTTT
>DAOLFJ010000008.1:0-36242 GCA_035326365.1 Saprospiraceae bacterium
TGGAGCTGAAACATTTGGTTTTAATCTGAAACTACTGTCTATGACTACAGGTCCACGACTACTAAAACCCGCTAAGAGATCTTCACTATTAGTTGCTCCCACTGAAAATGATGATTCAAAATAAGCAGGTGGCCCTACCACGCTACCACATCCATCACCACCAGAATTACCTGCAGAAACTACTACTACAACTCCTGAAGCTTTTAGGTTTTTTACGATGTCTTCCATAAGTCCAACATTAGAAGCGTTGCAACCTTCTTCTTCGGAGCAAAACCACGAATTATTTATGACATGTGGTGATTTGCTAGGGTCTGCATTGTTTTCATTAAGATCGTATGGTGCAAGAAACCATTCAAAACACTCCATATATGTAGACGGTTGTCCCCATCCACGATCCATATTTCTACAAGCAATCCATTTTGCAGCTGGAGCTACACCTATACTGTTTTCGTCATCTTCACCTACCATAGTTCCCATTGTGTGTGTACCATGATTATTGTCATCACAAGGTGTTTTGGTGGAATATCCACAAGGGTTTAGCAATGTATCTGGAAAATTTGGACTATTAGATTTAATAGCATCGTGCCAATGATAGTTATGATCTACAGTCAAACTATCTACATAACCTTTATATTTTGATTTTAATGGGCTTAGGTCCCATTCATAACCTGTGTCTTGACCCGCGATGACCACATTTTGCCCCCGGAAACCAAGAAGCCATACACTATCTGCCTTTATTTTTTTTATACCCCATTCAGGATCTGCATTTCTGCTACCTATATTTGTTTTTTCTATGGTGTAATCCAACATTCTAAATGGTGCATTGTCAATTATTTTTTCTACATCGTCACGTTTTGCAATCATAATCATAGTCTTTTTATCAGAGCTAACTTTAATAGCGTTCGTTACATAAAATGACTGAAAGCTAAGGTTGTTTTGCTTTAGAATATTTATAATTGGGCTTTGAGTGGTTTTAGCATGTAATAATAGACTATTATATACGTAGGCTGCTTTTTCGTTTTTTGTTTTGAAAGTAAGGGGGCTATCAAATGACTTTCTGTTTTTTAGCAATATGACGTATTCAGCTGTTACTTTCTGATCATATTTGTTCATCAAAGACTTATCTATTTTAGTGAGATAGTCATCGTTTGCCATTAAATTTATAGAGTTAACTATTGTGATCATTAAAAAAAGAACAAAACGCATCATTTTATTGAATTTAATTAAGATATAGAAATATAAAACAAATGTAGGAAAACCTTATCTCTTACTACAGTCAAAACAACATTTAAGTCAAAAATAAGTTAAAGAATTTTGAAAAATGTTCCAAACTTCGGTTTTTAGTTTGAATTTATCTTATTTTTGCACCTTAAAATAAATATTTTAGTGAAGAAGAGCACAGCAGTCATTCTTACCATTTTGATAGTTTTGATCATTGATCAAGCATTAAAAATATATACAAAAACCAATATCCTATATGGTGACGGCTTTGATATGTTAGGATTGTCATGGGCAAAAATACATTTTATTGAGAATGATGGAATGGCTTTTGGACTTAGTTTCGGTGGTGTGACAGGCAAATATATCTTGAGTATATTCCGAATCATCATGGCTGCTTTTTTACTTTATATTCTGAAAAATCTGCTAGATCAAAATGAGACTTATGGTTTAATCATTAGTTTCGGATTGATCATTGCTGGTGCTGTAGGCAATATTATTGACTGTGCTTTTTATGGTTTAATATTCTCTGAATCATTTTTTCATGGAGGACTTGCTACAATGTTCCCAACAGAAGGTGGATATGGTAGTTTTTTGACTGGAAAAGTGGTCGATATGCTATATTTCCCTATGGTAGATACGATTTTGCCTGAATGGATTCCTATTTGGGGCGGCGAACGATTTGAATTTTTCAGACCAGTATTTAATATTGCGGACTCTGCAATTACAGTTGGTGTTCTTTCCATTTTATTGTTCCATAGAAGGTTTTTTAATACAAATGAAAAAACGAAGGATGTGAGCGAGCAAGCTATAATACAAGAATAAGGTCGTAAGCCCTTTCTGTTTTTATATAAAATCAACTGACAGCTTTATTTTTTTAAGTAAGTATTATTATCATAGGAAAAATATAGTACTTTTGGTTTTGAATATATGCGAAATGGAAAAAATAGAAGAAAAAAAATTAACATTATTAAAAGAAGTTTGGGGTTACACGACCTTTAGGACAGATCAAAGCAAGATCATTGATAATGTATTGGCAGGGCAAGATACACTCGTAATTATGCCAACAGGAGGAGGTAAGTCTTTGTGTTTTCAGTTGCCAGCATTGCTGTTTTCAGGACTTACAGTGGTCGTTTCTCCACTCATCGCTCTAATGAATGATCAAGTCCAAGCTTTAAAAATATCAGGTGTCCAAGTAGCTACTATACATTCTAATTTGTCTGCATCTGAACTTGCAAAGGTCGAATCCCAACTTTTGAAGGGTGAAATAAAGCTACTTTATATCTCTCCAGAACGTATTAATTCTTCAGGTTTTAGTGCCTTTTTGCAGAGATTAAATGTAAATTTGTTTGCTATAGATGAGGCGCATTGTGTATCAGTTTGGGGGAATGATTTTAGACCTGACTATGTATTGTTAAATAAGATAAGGGATCAATTTTCACATGTCCCTTTTATAGCACTCACAGCAACAGCTGACGATGCCACACAAAAAGACATATGTAATCAGTTACATCTCAAGGCTCCTACAACTTTTGTGTCTAGTTTTGAAAGAAAAAATATTACGACAGAAGCAAGACCTGCAGAACAGAAATTCAGGCAAATCGTTGAGTTTTTGCTAAAAGTTCAGAATCAATCTGGCATTATATATTGTCTAAGTAGGAAGGAAACAGAAAAAATGTCACTCAAACTAAGGCAAAATGGGTTTAACTGTGATTTTTACCATGCAGGTATGGAACCTGACGATCGCAAGAGGGTACAACAAGAATTTCAAGATGATAAATTGCAGTTCATTTGTGCTACTATAGCTTTTGGTATGGGTATCGACAAAAGTAATATTAGGTGGGTCATTCATCATGCGATGCCCAAAAATCTGGAAGGTTATTATCAGGAGATTGGTAGAGCAGGACGGGATGGCACACCTGCAAAAGCTCTTCTATTTTATAGTTGGGGAGATTATGTCATGCTCAAAAAATTTATCGACGAAAGTCCTGCAACAGAGACTTTTAAAGCCGTCCAATATGCCAAACTAGATAGAATGTGGGAGTTTGCATCGGCGAATGAATGTAGAACAAATTTGGTACTTAATTACTTTGGCGAATTTAGATCTGAACCTTGTATGCATTGTGACAATTGCATTTCACCACCTAAAAGCATCGATGCGACGGTAACAGCTCAAAAAGCATTGTCAGCAGTGATCAGATGTAACGAAAAAGTTGGTTTAAATTTGTTAATTGAGATTCTAAGAGGATCGTACAGGGCAGAAGTAAGGGAAGGCGGATATGACCAAATTAAAACTTTCGGTCAAGGCAAAGATATTACTTTTATAAATTGGAAAATCTATATTACTCAGCTGATAAATCAAGGTTATCTTAGAATCGATTATACAGATCATTTTAAGCTCAAAACTACGCCATTGACAAAATCAGTTCTATTTGAAGGGAAAAAGGTCAGGCTCGTAGACCTTACTTACACAGATCTCGTAGTAGAGAAGGAAAAACCAAAACAAAAAACACTGTTACTAGAAGATGAATTAATTAAGAAGCAAAAAGAATGGCGTTCGGACTTAGCTCGACAGAAACAGGTGCCAGCATATGTTATTTTTAGTGATAAAGTGTTTGAAAATATTGCTCACGCAAAACCAACGAATACGGCAGACTTATTAAATATAGAAGGCATAGGAAAAGTCAAAATGGAACAATATGGTAAAGATATTCTTGCCATTATTCAGGGTTTTCTGACATCTCAAGATATAGTTAAGAACGTAAAAGGTCAAACTTATCTTGAGACATTACAATATTATAACGAAGGTTTGACGCCCGCTGAAATTGGTAAGAAACGCGATATGTCTGAAACCACAATTTATTCCCATTTTGCATATCTTTATACAAAAGACGAACCTATTGATCTCTCAAAATATATTACAGCATCTGAAGTGAATCTTGTAGAAAAAGCATGGCAAAAAGCAGGTCAAGAAATGGCTTTGGCAGCTATAGCTGAGCATCTTACTGAACCGATGGAATTTCATAAGATAAGATTGTCATTGGCAGTAATTGTAAAAAGGATTAAGAAAGGAAAAGAGTAGCTTTAGACATTAAGATATTTGCTGAATTATTTTAAGAAAAAGTCAAAAAATACTTGACAAGCATGTAGAATGTCGTTATATTTGTGACAAATAACGCTTTTATGAAAAAGTATCAAAACATATCAAATGATTCATATCTTATAAACGAGCCTGCAGTAGCTTACCTAATCAGTTCACAATCTGGTGATTATCAGGGAGCAGATCTGAAGGTTATTCGTCACGCTCGAGAAGGTATAAAAGTTGGGTACTTGCTACAGTTGAGTGATTTAATGGGGCTTACTCAGGTTGAGATTTGCAAGATTTTACATATCTCTTTACGCACTTTACAAAGATATGAACTTGACTTTACACTAGACTCAGATGCTTCGTCAAAGGTCATTCAGCTTGCTATGTTACAACGAAGAGGGATTGAAGTATTTGGAGATACTGGTGGTTTTAATCAATGGCTAAAGGCGCCAATGTCATCTTTAGAAGGTAAGGCTCCTTTAGATTATTTAGACACACCATTTGGATTTCAGCTTATTAATCAGATTCTAGGTAGGATCGAGCATGGTGTTTTTGCGTGAAAAAGGTATATCGTATTACAAGGAGCAAATACAAGGATGACTTATCTGGAGAAGGTGCAAGATTGTATGGCGGCAGATGGAATAGACCAGGAGTAGCCGCATTGTATACAAGTGAAGCGAGATCATTGGCTTTGCTGGAGTTAATTGTTCATTTTAATAGTGCTGCTTCTCTAAAGATGGATTATGTGTTTATTTCTCTGGAGATAGATGAATCGTTTATAGAGAATATCCCACTAAAAGACCTGCCAAAAGATTTTATTTCATTCAATAATTCGAAACTTTGGGCAATCACAGAAAATCTATTTTTAAAAAAAGACAAGTTTGCCATCAGAGTGCCAAGTGTATTAGTACCAAACGAATTTAATATTATTATCAATCCACATCATCAACAAGCTGAGTTTTTGAAAGTCTTGGAGATAGAAGATGCGGTCTTAGATAGGCGTCTTGTGAAATTTTAAGATTGACATCTTCACAGCTTTATTATCTTTACGTTTCTTTACCAATATTTTCAACATGCCCACACCACATATAGAAGCACAATTAGGAGAAATCGCAGAAACTATACTTCTTCCTGGAGACCCACTCAGAGCAAAATATATTGCAGAAAATTTCTTGACCGATAGTGTCCAGTTTAATTCTGTACGCAATATATTGGGTTATACCGGATATTACAATAATAAAAAAGTCTCTGTCATGGGCACAGGTATGGGCATGCCTTCCATGGGGATTTATGCCTATGAATTAATAAAGTTTTATGGTGTCAAAAGACTTATTAGAGTTGGTTCGGCTGGTTCTATTCAGCCACACGTTAATCTTAAAGATATCGTAATAGCTCAAGGTGCATCTACTACTTCCAGTTTTGGCAATCAGTTCAAGTTGGAAGGACAAGTATCAGCATTTTCTGATTTTCATTTACTATCAACTGCGGTAAACGAAGCGCGTAAGAAATCACTTCCTTTCCATGTTGGCAATATATTGACTACGGATAATTTTTATAATTTCGGTCGTAATGATTGGCAACCATGGGCCGACATGGGTATCAGTTGCCTTGAAATGGAAGGATATGCATTACTAATTACAGCAATGTCTCTTAAAGCATCTGCATTAGTCATGTGTACTATATCTGACTCATTGATCACAGAAGAAGCTATGACGAGTCAAGAAAGGTTAGAGTCTTTTCATGAGATGATCACCCTTGCCCTTGATATTGTGTGAATTATGTCTTACTTAATTCCACTGCTTGTCGCTTCCATGTTCGATATCCAGCCCATGCCATTGCTAGAAAGAGAACATACATTGCGGTAAAAAGCATAAATCCTTTGTAGAAATTAAGCGGTATAGCTACAATGTTTGACACAATCCAAGCCAACCAATTTTCTACTTTTCTAGCAGCCATCCACCACATTGCCGTTAACGCCGTGGCAGAAACTAATGCATCTAAAATCGGTGTGTCACTATTAGTAAATTCAAGAAGCATAAAGTAGATTATTGCCCAGCCAACGATGCACCCTATGAAACCATATAAAAGTTCAGATTTGTTGCACCAGGTGATCTTGTAAACAAAAGCCTTACTTTGATCCACTTTTGACCAGTTGTACCAACCATATAAACTCATGATGAAATAGTAAATATTGAGTACTCCGTCAGCATACAAAGGAGGATTTGATATAAAAAAATATACCCAAGCTGCCAATAATACACCCATTATTCCAGTAGGATAAACCAAAATATTATTTTTTCTTGCATACCATACACTAGCTATTTGTAGTATGGTACTCAACCATTCTTGCCACCTAAGGTATTGAATATCAGTTAGAAATTTCTCTTGAAGTCCGCTAAGAATATCTATCATGTAGTCAATAATTGATAAATTTCAGAAGCTGCACGATCAGAAGCACCTTTGCTGCCCAACATGACTTTTAATTGATCATAACCATTTTTGATGACAGATTTATTTTTTTGTAAAAGGTCGAGTTGAGTAAGAAGATTTTCTTTTGTTAGATCATTTTGAATGAGTTCTTTTACAATTTCTTTATCCGCAATAAGATTGACCAAAGAGATGTATTTTAAATCTACAAGCTGTTTAGCAATCAAATACGAAATAGCATTTCCCTTGTAACAAACAATCTGCGGAACACCAAAAAGTGCCGTTTCCAAAGTAGCCGTTCCACTACTTACCAAAGCAAAGTCTGCATAAGAAAGGATATCATACGTACGATCTTTAATAAGGTGTACTGTAGTACTAAAGCTATATTTTGAAATAATTTGTTGATAAAAGTCAGGTTCTATTGCTGATGCGCCTGCAATAATGACGTTCATTTCACTTTTTTGGATGGCTTCGAGCATAATTGGTAACATCACTGATATCTCTTGTTTTCTACTTCCAGGAAGTAGCGAAATGATCGGTTTAGATTTGTTTATATTTGAAAGAAAATCATCATTAGGTTTGAATTTTTCTATCGCATCTAATAATGGATGTCCCACATAAACAGAATCAAAACCATATTTTTTGAAGAAATCAGCTTCGAATGGGAGTATGACAAGTAGTTTGTCTGTATATTTTCCTAAATCGTAAACCCTGCTTTTGTGCCAAGCCCAAACTTGTGGTGTGATGTAATAAACAACTTTTATGCCTTGTTTTTTTGCCCATTTTGCTATTCGCAGATTAAAACCTGGATAGTCTATTAAGACAAGTACATCAGGTTGGTAGGTGAGGATATCTTTTTTACACGTCTTTAGAAAACCTAGAATAGTTCTTAGGTTTTTTACCACTTCTAGGAAACCCATAAATGCCATATTGCGATAATGGGTCACTAAATTTCCACCTTCTGCAAGCATTTTGTCTCCACCCCAAAATCTAAATTGAGCATTCATGTCTTTTTTATTCAAACTAGACATCAGATTTGACCCATGAAGATCTCCAGAAGCTTCTCCAGCTATGATATAATACTTCATTTAATATTTTATCCGATTAAGCCAGCGCCAAATTTATAAACCCATGCAGCAACATATATTAGGGTAGGGAAGACAATACCTCGCATTGTTTGGTCCCATCTTCTGTTTTTAGCAATATTGAATGGAATCAAATTCCAACAGATACCAATTAAAACAAGAGTACGAAATCTCCTCTCGGCTGTGGATGCACTAACTTCCGCCATCCAGCCCATACTAGTAAGTAATTCAAAAATAAATTCTACTACTACAAATCCCAATACGGGTACAATTACGCCAAGCAAAATGCCAAAGATTACAGAATCACGTTCTATCATATTATATATTTTCTAAATATTTAAGATTATTAATTTGAGCATAATGTGTCAAGTCGTGACCTGATGGAACGATAGACACATAATTGTTTTTTAAGGCATTTATATCATTGTCTAAGTCATCGTTTTCGTAAGAAACAAACTTCCCAGTCAACCAATAGTATTTTTCTCCACGTGGATCTTTTCCTTCTTGGAATTCTTCAACCCAAGTACCATTGCCTTGTCTACAAACTTTGATGCCTCTTATTTCATTCAATGGACAAGCAGGAATATTGACATTCCAAAGTTTACAATCTTGCATAGGTTGATTAAGCACAGAAGCTATTATTTTTTTTATATAAACCTTTGCAGCTTCAAAATCTGCTTCAAAACTGAAATCTAGTAGTGAAAAACCAATAGAATCGATCCCTTCTATACTTGCTTCCATCGCAGCCGACATCGTGCCAGAATAAATGATATTGATGGAAGAATTGGCTCCGTGATTAATACCAGATACACATAGGTCTATTTTTTTACCTTTGAGCAATACGTTTTTTGCGAGCTTTACACAATCTACCGGTGTACCTGAACATTCGTAAGCATCAATGCCTTCAAAAATATCTACTTTCCTTAGTTTTAATGGGTTGTTTAGGGTGATTGCGTGACCTTGTCCAGACTGAGGTGAATCAGGTGCGACTACAAGGACTTCGCCAAATTGTGATGCGACTTCTACTAGTGCTTTTATGCCAGGTGCAACGATGCCATCATCATTTGTGATTAATATCATGAATTTAAAATTTCTATTTTCCTGAATATGATGCAAATTAACGCAAAAAAGGATGAATTTTTTGTCTTATGGATCATAATTGTTCTCATTTAGTAATATTTGATTTTACTTTGATGTAATTGTTAGAGAGTAAAGAATGATTTTGTAATTTAATAATTTAAACTATTTATTTACTAGAATGAAATAAATAGTTGTTTTTATGTCGAATACATATATTATATTACTATTATGTGATATTCTTAAAACTTGAATTTTGCAGATATTATGTAAGTTGTGAAACAAATCGCGTTATGATTGCGTTTTCATTATGTATAAAGATACAATGGATTTTATCAAACCATTATTTTGTCTTAAAATTTACTGGAAAGGTCCATTTTTTACATGGGGATGACTGGTATCGACAGGAAAGATGATCGGTTGGTAAGCATGCCGGAGCACGATTGTTCACTCCGTAATAAATGATGATCAAACAACAAATGGCGATAATAACTTCGCATTAGCTGCGTAATCTAGGATTACAACGCTTTTAGTGCCGCCCGGTTGACGTCCGATATATGCCGGTAGCCGCACTTCAACAGACCCGCGGACTAGGTGAGTGAGTTGCTTCGATCACGATCCGAAATTAAGAAGATAAGATGATGACGTCGTGGGCTTCTAGACCTGTCAGATTACGAAAATTCGATTAGAAGATAAGCATGTAGAAAGCCTTCAGTTGCTTTGTCTGGACCAGGGTTCGAGTCCCTGCATCTCCACAAAAATTAAGCTTAGATATTTGGAAAACAAATGTTTAAGCTTTTTTTATTTTATGTAATATGAGTCTGCTTCGAAAACACAACTCGTATGATAATCAACCGTTTTTCACCCTGACACTGAAGAGAAACGTCTGATTATCAATCTAGAAATTAATATTTTCCCTTTTTATTTGACATAAGGACATTTGGGAGTAGACTCTTAATATGTGATTTAAAAGAAAAGCCCTTGCAAAATCAATTTTGTAAGGGCTTTCTGATTATATTATTTCAATAAAGTAGAGCTTAATATTTGATCAATTTTCTAGTGTAATTTATCTTTTTATTATCAAGTCTCAATAAATAAATTCCAGTATTCAATTGTTCGATTTCAATGGTTCCGAAATTATTTTCTATGGTGCCACTTTTCAGTAACTTACCTGTAATATCAAAGATACTGACTTCAGTTTTGCCCCAAAGTTCGTCTAAGTATAACTCTACTTTTTCATTTTTATTGATAATCTGAACACTTTTCGCAAGGTCATCGTTTGTACTTGATGGACACTCAATGGCAGGAATTACTACAGATAATCTACACGCTTCATTTTCACCATCAAAGATAATTATTTCGTAAACTTGTCTCTCTGACAGGTTCTCAAGGATATGTGGAAGATCCGTATATAAAAATGGACCTTTTGACTCTCCATTTATTTTTATTCTATATCTAAGTGATGTGTTTTCGTGGTCGAAATTAAGTGTTACGTCAAATTTACCTTCTTCGCAAGGCAAAAACGATATAACAGGGTTGGAGATTTGGCACTCATTACAACAAATTTTTTCAGTAAAGTTATATGCTGCTCCACAATCTTGATTTTCTACATCGTATATCAAAAATTCATACAAAGTACTGCAATCACCTTCCAAAGGCCCGATTTCGTATATATCTTGTCCATAAGCTAATGTATCAAAGATAACACCATTGACTTTGATTATAAAACCTTGTTCGCCAGGACTTGTGACCTTAAACTTTAATTTTGCAAAAAACTGGCCTTCTTCATTACAGTCAGTCACTGTCAAAATCATATCTCTAATGTTGCAATCTTCACCTACAGAACACTCAAATGTATACGTTTTGCTTAGACTACAAGATTCGTCTTCACTATCGAAAACAACAAATTGGACTACTTGGGTATTGAAATTTATATTATTTATTGTTACCGGTAAGGAAGCGTACGAGTATGTTCCTAGATTTACGCCATTTGCTTTGATCACAAAATTTCCACTAGTGTTAGTGTGGTTAAAGTTAAATAAAAAGCCGACTAGGTTGCCTTCTTCACAAATCTCATCTAATCTAAACTCTGCAATTTCGCAATCTGCATCACAACAAATAGGCTCATTAAATCCCTTCTCAGCTCTACAATCAGTGAGCTCATTATCTTTGACAATAAATTCATAAAGGGTCTCGCAATCTGCTTCCAATGGTCCAAGTGTATAAAAATCTTCTCCGTATTCAAAATTACCATAAGTTTGACCATTTCCCACTATGGAAAATCCTGCTATACTGGTATTTTCGTAATCAAAAGCTATGTCTACATAAAATTGTCCATCTTCACATGCATATGGTTCCACCACTAATTCTGAAATATTGCAGTCAAAATTACATTCAGTGACTTTGCCGAGTTCAAACGAACTAAAACAAAAAGCATCATTTTGGTCCACTATCAAAAATTCGTATTGCGTCACATCACTAAAACTCAATCCTGTAATCGTAATCGGAAGCTGATTATACCCAAAAGTACCATAATTTGTAGTGTTACCACCA
This sequence comes from Saprospiraceae bacterium, assembly GCA_035326365.1. GTDB lineage: Bacteria > Bacteroidota > Bacteroidia > Chitinophagales > Saprospiraceae > OLB9. The sequence goes on from DAOLFJ010000008.1 coordinate 11,449, forward strand.
ACTTGGAAGCTGTCTGATGTCAGGTTATGTTTAAAATTTAATTTTATGGAGAAAGTTTCTGTATCTTCGTTACAATCAATGACTTGTCCTTGTAATCTATAAATATTGCATATACAAGGATTCAGGATGCTTATAGTATCGCAACAACTCGAATTGTCATTGGCACAAACTACTATTTGATTATATGGTTCTATGGTACTAGACGGAAAATTGTTTATGTTTAAAGGTAAATCTTCATATTGGTAGAAACCAAAAAACTGGCCATTGGTAAACAAATCAAAGCCATTATTGGCATCATCTGAATAGTCTAAGTCAAAAGATAATTGATACAGCATACCTTCACAGTTCCCAGCTTCCACGTTTTGGAAATTAATACTACATTCATTTGTACAACACTTAGTACCTATAGTCTTGAAAGCATTACATGACTCAAATTCGATATCTCTTACTACAAATTCATAGTTTGTAGTACAATTTCCATCTAGAGGACCTATTGTAATTGGTAAATTTGAATATTCGAAAGTTCCATAATTGTTACCATTTCCCAAAACTCTGAACTTTGGGGATGTACCCACATGGTCAAAATTTATGGTAACAAAAAACTTTCCGTTATTATTACATTCCGTTGCTGTCACGTTTAAACCAGCAATATTACACTGCGCAAAACTGAAAACTGATGAAAACAGCAAAACCAAGATACCTAAAATTCTAGAATTCATTCTTTCTCTTTATTGTGTTAAAATTTAATATCTATTCAAATATGGAGAGCAAAACTTTGATTTAAGCTATCGAATTTTACTTTCTGCTTATAAGACTGCAAATAAATGAAAAACGCTCCTGACTTTTATTAATATTCAGAAAAAAAGACTAAAATAAGTACGATATCATTGAATTTAGTTAAATATGATACAAGTAATTGTCATTTTATATATTTTTGCATATGTTTTGTGTTTAAACTCAGTTAAGAATTTCCTAAGTAAGGATTTTAACTCTAAATATCTTTAGCTATGTTGTCTCGATTAATTTTTGCAATAGTTTTACTGATGGGATTTAATGTTTGCCATGCTAGTATTTACTGTCCACCAGATATAACCTTATATTGTCATGACGATATTCATTACTTACCTGTAGTAGGTATGCCCGTAGTATTTGGTTACCCACCGACAGTAGCCAAATATGTAGATGCTAAATTCTTAAATCAATGTAAAGTCGGATACGTAGACAGAAAATGGTACATAGATTTAAATAATGACAATGTACACCAACCAACAGAATCTAGTTGTATTCAGAGAATAACGCTACTAGCTGATCCCGAACCAATTGTTATTAATTTTCCTACAGATAAAATTTATGGCTGCAAAGATGATATCCAGAGTGACTCTCCGACATGGATTACGGGTCCTTGTGATGTGCTTGGCGTAAATGTGATGGAGCAAGTATTTGAAGTTTCCCCAGATGCTTGTTACAAAATATACAGAAACTTTACGGTGATAAATTGGTGTACATACAGACCACAAGATCCAAATTGGGATGGTTCAGGAATATGGACACATACGCAAGTTGTAAAAGTTATAGAATCAACTCCACCCACTATTCGCGATTGTGCAGACAAAGTGATCGGTGTAGAATCTGATTGTAAAGCACCATTTACCATAAAAAACAGTGCTGTCGATTTGGGAATATGTGCTACAGAATCATTGAGTTGGGTTGTAGAAATAGATCTTTGGGCAAATGGCGATGTAGATTATAAATATGGTTTTAATGAAAACGGTGAGTTCAAAATTAATCCTGTATCAAATGGCCAGGAAATATCCATTACTTTGCCAGAAAGAGTTCAGGTAGGCAGACACAAAATCAAGTGGTCTGTACGAGATAAATGTGGAAATTTTGGATCTTGTCACACCATTGTAGAAACAAAGGATCTTAAAAAACCTACACCATACATGCATGAGTTTTTGACGGCAGCATTTCAAGGCAATGTGATGGATTTTATGGTTTCGCCACGATTGTTTAATATAAATTCATTTGACAATTGCACACCACAATCTAAGTTGAGATATTCGTTTTCACCTAATGTTAATGACACTTTACGAACGATTAATTGTTCAAATGCAGGATTTCAGTTCTATACCATATATATCACTGATCTAGCTGGTAATCAAGAATCTGTAGAAGCATTTTTATTGCTTTTTGATAATGGATCATGTAGTATGACTGCTACTTTCCCAGGCACAGTTACAGAATCTAATGGAGCCAATATGCCAAATGTAAGCATGTCACTCATGCGCCAAGGGCAAAATGAAAAAATAACTTCTACCAATGAAATAGGGCAATTTGGCTGGGAAAATATTTCGTTGTATAGTGATTATCAAATAATGCCTGACTTTAATCAAGTACAAACAGGAAGGGTAGATATTGCAGATCTTAAGAAACTCCAGAATTACCTATTTGGTAGGGATACACTTGTCGATTTTGAATTTATGGCTGCAGATCTCAATAGAGACAACAAGATCAGAATAAATGACTTGAATGTACTTAGAGAAAATATCTTGAGACCTTCGCAAAATAGTACCAAAATGTGGCGTTTTGCAGTGGATGTTTCTGAAATTAAAGCTGTTTCGGATTTATCCAAGGTCAAAGAAGTTTTTGATATTATGAAATTTGATGGAAGTATAGATTTTACGGCTGTTTATATGGGTGATATCACAGGGGCAAATAAAAAAGATACGGATTTAAGATCTACCATTGAAGTAGTAGATCAAGTTAAAGGCAACGAATATCAACTTACATTAAATGAAGATATCAATACGGAAGGTGTAGAATTAATCTTTGAGGTAAATCCAGCTTTGATAGATGAAATGACTGTTTCATCTCCATATTTTGAAGTGACAAACACGTCTTTAACAAAAGATAAGGCAAATGGTATTATCAAGATCGTAATGTTAAAGGATATAGAAATTCAAACAGGCAAGCCATTTATTGCAATAACTACTTCTGCGCCGCTTTTAGAAAAATCAGACATTTTAGTCCAACAAAATTCTAAAATTTTGCTGCCAAATTATCATACGGTAACATTGCGAAATAGTAAAAAAGATGTTGAAAGTTTAATTTGGTCAATAATGCCTAACCCTTCCAATAATGGTAGATTTATGATAGATGCTGCGCAAGTCATAGACAAAATATCTATTTTTGATGTGCATGGTAGAGAAGTTTCATTTACTCAAGATGGCCAATATTTAAACATGGATGCAATGCCCGGAGTATATGTGATTACGATAAGTGCTAAAGGAGAAAAGAGTAGTAAAAAAGCGATCATCACAAATTAATATCCACATCTAGAATGTGATGTCCATTTTAGTGCTTAAAAAGAGCACTTGATGCATTATTTTGTTAATAAATTCATAATTTACATAGTTAATCAGGTCTTCTTAACAACAAGATATGTAAGCTATTGGTTAAATGTATAATTTTGCATGAAGATAAGGCTCTAAAGTCTGCTTCAAATAAATTATAGGTATTAAATTATTTAATTAAAATCAAAAAGTAAAATGGCTTTTTTAAAACATTTCTACATTTTATTATTTCCGCTAGCCATGATGGCATCTTGTGGGGCTACTAAAGGAACTAAAATTTCTGGTACTATTAAAGGTGCCGAAAATATGTCAATATTCCTAGATTTAGTATCACTTACGACTCAAAGTACTATTCTACTAACTGAAAAGGTAGATGGAAGTGGCAAATTTAAATTGGTATTGCCAGATGGCGTGAAAAAAGGAATTTACAGATTGCGTATCGGCGAGCAGATTGCTGATTTGGTCATGGACGGTACTGAAAAAGATGTTGAAATTAATGCTGATTTGAAAGGCCTTAATGAGTTTAATTACACGGTGACAGGTTCTAAATTGTCTGAGCAGTATATCAATACTGTTAAAGATTATATCTCTAAAAAAATGGATGTACCATCATTAACGACGTACACATCACAGACTTCTGATCCATTGGTAGGTTTGCAATTGGCTACTAGATTGTTCACATTCAGACCTGAGTTTTTGGAAGTTCATAAAGCAGTATCACAGAGGCTAAATACTCAATATCCTGAATTGGACATCACGACTCAATATGCAGGAATAACAGCTCAGTTAGGTCAACAATTGGCTATGGAGCAAGCTTCAGCAAATATTAAAGTCGGTGAGCCTGCACCAGATATCGCATTGCCTGGACCTGATGGTAAGGTGAGAAAACTCTCTGATTATAAGGGGAAAGTAGTTTTAATAGACTTTTGGGCATCTTGGTGTGGACCTTGTCGTAAGGCAAATCCACATGTAGTCGAGATATATAACAAGTATAAAGGACAAGGATTTGATGTATTTAGTGTATCATTAGATGGTATAGATAGCCGTACAGCTCAGAGATTTACAGATCCTGAGCAACTAAAACAACAAATGGATGGATCAAAAGATAGGTGGTTGGCTGCAATTGCGCAGGACCAATTGGCATGGGATGGACATGTGTCTGATCTTAAAAAATGGGAGAGCGCACCAGCAGGAATATATGGAGTAAGAAGTATTCCACAAACATTCCTAGTAGGAAGAGATGGCAAAATCGCAGCTATCAACCCTAGAAATGACTTAGAAGCACAAGTGCAGAAGTTCTTATAATATTGGATTTAATCCAAAGAAATAAAAGCCGAATGATGAGTTGATTGTCATTCGGCTTTTTTTATTCTATAATAATGACATAGTATTAAAATTGGCACCTTTTGAGCCGATTACCAGTGTTGTCATGGCTTAGCAATAGGCTTATATGCAAACCCGAATTTTTTGGCAGATTCTTCTATCGTAGATAAGCCTAATTTTTTGCGTCTTTCATTGACATTTTCTTCATCTTTGATATCATAAAAACTCAGATTTACCACCTGTGTCCCATATATTTGCGGGAATGCATTATTCATCAGTAATCTATCTATCATTCTTGCATAATTGATATTACTTAGAATACCTTCATCATAGTATTTCATAAAAACAGGATAATATCTAGCTACAAACTCTGTATTCATATGCTGTACAATGAGAAAAACTTCATTAATCTGTGATGTATCGATAGCAGACCAACCACATTTTTCTATGATGGAAATGATGGTATTTTTGTTTTCGATGTCAACATCTATAATTTCACTTGACAATCCATTTTCTTGTCGAGTACCTTGATCATTATCGTATGAAGTGCCAATAATTTCCTTTATTTTGCTACAATCTATCTTCTCAAACTTAAAATTTTTCAGTGGAAAAGTCATCGCACATCGGAGTTGAATTTCATCAAAGATATCTTTTTCCTGTAAGATTTTTACCCTGATCTCCTTGATAGAGTCGTTGCTGTCTACATAAAAAGACCTTGCCAGTTTTCCTTTGGTCAGTTTTTCTTTGAGTTCGGGAGAAAGCTCCTGACCAACAGAATCTTTATATTTTGCATAATAGTACTGATGATCACCTTTGTTCAGTCTAGCTATGGATGCTTCTAATGTCAGTTTCTTTAGACCATCTGAAGCTTGATCTTCTTTGCAAGCAAAAAAGCAAGTGATGATGAGAATTAGGGTGATGGTTGATTTCATAGTGGATGGATTTTGATGTGTTTTAATATGAGTATTACAAGTTTAATTGATGTATTTTACTTTTAATACTTCGTGATTTTTTTTAATTTTTATTTTTCGGTACTCCCGCTTTTGTTGAAATCTAATTTGCCTTTGGCGATTTTTCAGGCATTAAATCTCTTCCCAAATCAAGCCTTCCACCTTTTTGTTTTTACTTTCAAAATTGATTGCAATAATATATAAATGACTTACTTTATTGCGATACGCTTCTAGATATTTTTTGTCTTTGGCTTGCTGTAAAGCTATTTCTGCAGTTTTATCGAGTTTGAATTCTAGGCAATATGCATGGTCTTCAAAAAGAATGATGGCATCTGCTCGTCCGTCCTTAGTGTGCACTTCGCTATGGATATAGACACCGAGCAGGCTGAAAAGTAAGTGAATGATGGCGTGGTAGAAGTGCTCATTTTCTTTTTGCCAAAGCGGGTAGGGTATATGCGCAAAGGCATCATTAATAGCTTTGGTCAATTTAGCTTCATCTTTTGTTCTCAACGCTTTGAGCAAGTGATCCAAAATGTTTTTGGAAGAGTAATTAATGGCTCCTATATAATGATCGGTGAGTCTCTCGAGGTATGCCTGTTTTACTTCTTTGTTTGGATAGGATAAAATGAAATCATCCAATATCTCATCCTTACCCACTATCGTCAGATAACCGGTCTGGAAAAGAATAGGTATAGTATCTAGTGCGTCTATGTCAAAGGATTGGAGTTTGAACGAACTGATTCTTACTTCATCCATTTCGTAAAATTGTTCTTTTTTACTTTTTTCGATGAGGAAAGTTGGTGTGCCCGTGGTGTACCAATAATTAAAATAATCACCACTCGAAAAAAAGTTTAAAATCGAAAACGGATTATACATCTTAGACCCATCTACATGCCAACGATAACCATTGTACCAAAGTCTTAATTTTTCTTTATCATAGATTTCCAATTCCTTTTGGAAATAAGTGTCTAGCTCGGTTTGAGTTATTCCACATATTTCGTTGTAGTCACGCTTAAGTGTCAAATCGTTCAAATTATTTAAATCCGAAAAAATAGACACTTGGGTAAACTTACTCACGCCTGTGATGAAGACGAGCTTTAGGTATGGGTCAGCATCCTTCAGGATAGAATAAAAAGTTTTCATTACACCCCGATTTTCATGGGCTTTATGAATGTTTTCTTTATCTAGATAGTCAATGATGGGTTTATCGTATTCGTCTATGAGGACGACGACTTGTTGGTTGTATTTTTTGTGTAAGGACTTAATTAATTCATCAAAACAATTAGCAATATCTTCTTTATCTGATCTTAATGTTATCTCATATTGCTCAGAAATTTGCATTAATTCGTCCGATAAGGCTTTCTGTAGCCCTTTGGTCCTATATCCAATATTCGAAAAAGATATTCTGATCACCGGATACTCATCAAATGTCCACTTGTCGGAAATGTATAATCCATCAAAAAGTTCTTTTTTTCCTTTGAATACACATTCTAATGTGCTGATAAGTAGCGATTTACCGAATCTTCGTGGACGGCTTAGGAAGTAGTATTTGGCTGAATTAAGCAAATTGTGTATATGATGCGTTTTGTCAACATATACATAACCGTTTTTGCGAATCTCACCAAAATCTTGAAGCCCAACTGGATATTTTTGTAATGCCATGATACAAAGTTAAGGAAATTTAGCTAAACAAAAAGCCCTGAAAATTTAGGGTTTGTAAAATTGTTTTTTCCTTCCTTTTACTCAACAATTAACTTTTTATAAACAGATCTATTCGTTTCCATTAGAAACTTCAGAATATAGGTACCAGATGGATGATTTGTATCCATAGTAGTCGTCTCATCTACTGCTGAAATACGCTCTATGAGTCTTCCATTTATATCATATAGTTCTATGGTTTTAATTGGTTCGTTAGATTGAATAGAAAGTTTACTTTCTTTTTGTATGGGATTAGGAAAGATATTAATTTCCGAATTACTATCTGTTGCTTCTTCATCCAAAGTTCTGACAATTTGGGGTATTTCTGGGTTGAATTCAAAAATAAGTGTCGCTGATGGTATATTATGATTTACAAAAAATGTATCAAAATTTGTATTTGTAATTGGGCCAAATCTTCTCAGATAAATTAGATAATTATCATTTGATAATTTATGCAAACTATATAATCTACTGCCAAAATTTGTTACAATATCTTGGTAAGATTTAAAATCACCTGTTTCTTTATCCAGTTTTATCATCCCTGATATCGCTAATGAGTCATTATTTTGAATTATTTCTCCATCGTTTATTAATAAATTACGACTAGTAAAACCACCAAATATTATTTCATCTTCAACTAATATACTTCTCCTATATATACTTGTTACATTTTTTTTACTATCAAATTCCTTTGACCATTTTAAAGGACCCTCAGGTGTAAAACATAGGAACACCAAAAGATACGCTTGATTAGGACTTTCATATAAAACTTGGTTGTTTAATCTAAATTTTGAAGTAGGACTACGAGTACCTACATATATATTACCTTGGTCATCCACAGTGATTTCTGACGCTAGGTTATTACTATTATCTACACCATCACCTGCATCAAAGAAGTGAAAAAATACAGGTAAACCTGATTTGTTAACTTTAATTAAAAAGACTGATGGCAAAATTGGATTGCCAGAAGTGGGGTATATTTCTGACCCATAAAAAAACGCACCAGATATAGTAGAACCCAATAACAATATATTGCCATCATCATCTACATGGAGCCTATCAACACTATCACTTCCAGGCCCTCCAAAAGAAATTCCAGTTTCAGCCTTAAAAGTTGTATCATTCAAGGTAAAAAGAAACATTTCTCTCAAAGAAGAAAAATTATCGTAGATGGTTATTCCATCTAATGTCATTTCTGTAGAGTGGAGGCCAAAGTTACCAGCTAAATAATATTTGTTATTCGCATGGGCTACGTCTTTTACATATTCACCTGCTCCAAGTAATATACTTTTCTCCAGATTCAAATCTTTATCATATACTAGAATGAAACCATTTCCTCTATCTCTTGGTTCACCTGGCACTATCGAGTCTGCAAGATACTTTAGTTCACCATCAATAAAAAAATCACTTTGTCTATACCCCGTGACCCAAATTCTATCATTCACAAAATGAATTCGACCAAAAGTCACATGAGATTCCAAATGAATATGTTTTACAGCAATATTATGTTCAAATTTGCTTAAAACTAAACTGGAATTATTTCCTTCCGCAACCCTTGCTATAAAAGTTTTATTTAGAAATAAGGAATCTCTTGATATATAATTTAGAGAATAGAAATTATTTTGGTCCACCAATATTTGAGTTTGATCTTGACCTCCATCACCCTCAAATAAATTCAAATTACTATACCGCTGACCACTAGCTCCAATAAACCCAAAAAGACATAATATGATCATTCCTATTCTCATGATGTGTAAGTTTTAATTTAGTGACAAATATAAGGATGAATATCGAGATATAAGGAATTCCATGCCTTATATTTCATATAAGTTTTTAGCTACTGTATGAAGTAAAGGTTAAAGGGTTACGCAAACAAACTCAACTTTCCCAAATAATCATCCACATACTTCTCTTTTGATTTGGATTTGTACTGCATGACGTATCTCGGATGCTCTAATGGTATAATGGTACCAAAGAATTTGTATTTTTCATTTAATTTTGAAAGGTATGTATAGTTTTTGCCTGTGCCAAGACAATAACATATGTCATTTCTTCCCGCAAGCGATATTTGCACCTTGATGTTTTCTATGATAAAATCTCTGACAGCTTTCTCTAGTGGGATCGAGTCATAATAATTGTAGTTTACGGATTTACCATCCGTCTTATCTATCGTAAAACCAAGTGGACACACAGAGTTTATATAAAATTGGCGATAAAACGCATCAGGCCCACCGAAAGCATGAATGACATCGTAAATAAATACCGATGATGGCTCATGACTCACAAAACCATCATAAGGGATGCCGCAGTGGTCATTCAGTCGTTTGGTATCTGTGAATGGCAGACCAGTCGCACCTGCGCCAAGTCGTCCTGGGTTGATGCCCAATATAAGTTTTCGTGGGTTATGGTCACTGTAATATTTGCTGTAAAACTTACCACAAATATCCCTAATCTCAGCACTTTCTCTGTACGGGTTCATGATCTTGATACCATCAGGAAGGCATCCTTCAAAATGTACATTGGCATAAAAATCCAAGATTCGGTCGCTTAATATCTGCATTTCAATGCTTTTTTAAAATTCGAAACAGCCTAAATCTGGTGTGGATTTGCGTGGATTGCCTAGGATATCTGTGTTAATACCTGGAATACTGATACCTTTACCGAGTGCTACAGACATCGTGTCAAGACGGTAATCATTTTCATTTTGATCTAGAAATATTCGATCATTAAATTTGAGGTTGATACAGTTTTCACAGTTGTCAAAGAAATTCGGCGTATTGTCGGGAAGTAATAATTCATCAACTTTGACAGCACAATTGGTAAATTTATATTGAAAATTATTATCATCAGCATTTAATTGACTTAGGCCAACTTCATCGCGATCTGTCCCTGCAAAGATACAATTTATAAATGCTGCATCGAGTCTATTTATCTGATAATCGTTGATTCCACAAAGGACAAATGGACAAAACCAATCTGTCATCACAACTGCTTCTCTTTGACCAGATCTATTACTCACAGTGCAATAATTGAATGTATATTTTCCACCGTAAGTTAGTTGTAATGCATTGCCTTCATTGTCATAAAAGAGTGAATTTTCAGCATAGATATCTCCATGTCTGCCTATGATTGCTGGTCCGCCTGTATTGCTGATTTGTACACTATTAAGAGATACATCTGCAAGTGAGTCCACTCTCATACCAATGATGGAGTTTTTGATGATGGTATGGTCTAATCTATTATTTCGACTTTCATACCAAAATAATAATCCTACCCATTGTGAAGAAATGTCTTGAAATTCCTGCTCAAGACGATCACCCTGGAAGATCACAGGTTGGTCTAATGTCCCTTGACTGAGCAGTTTGCCATGTTTGTTAAATACGATGAGTCCATCATTGTAGATAGAGTTTTCATTTCTCACTACGCCACCATGTACGTATATACGCGTGCCTGGAGGAAGTACAAGCGTACAACTGTCGATATAGAGAATGCCATAGATGACGTAAGGTTTCGGGTCATTCCACGTGACTTGACCAAGGTTGCAGGACAATAATGCGCCACCACCTTTTCCACTACTAGATGGGATATAATTTGCATTTTGACCGAAGGCTTCAAGGTGGGCAACAGAGACATTACCATTGGCAGTCACTTCTATCACATCTTCGATGATGAAAGGAGAAATACTCGTAGGAAGATCAGGATTTATAGTCACTTCTACAAAAATATAGATGCTATCTCGGCCATTTATTTCAAGTTGATTGACGGTAGGACCTTTGATACCGTCAGCATTTATTCTAAAGTAAGAGTTTGTCTGATTTTTTAGTGCCACATCTACTAGGATTGGCTGATCCTTAGGATTGAATACTTTTATAAATCTTGTGGCAGAACCCAAACTCGTAAAAACAGTATCAAATCGAAGGGTATCTTCCGAAAAGGTCACTACTACATCATTTCCCTCATAATAGTCATCTCTTCTACAAGAAATGATTAGCACAAACAAGGCTATAAAAAAAACAGGTAATACTCTACCGAACATTATAATAATTTAGAATTAAACACTCAATTGTAATGCAAAAGATCACAAAATTAACGTATTTTCACTTTATTTAGTGTCATAAATTATTTTTATCCTTCGATTTTATCTAGATTAAGAGAGACAAGTATTTGATATATTACTTTGATTGAATTTTTTTGATAGTATTATCCCTTGACAATGAATCTTGCTGAATTGTCGTTTCATTGAAACGAAAATATTATATTTTGAAATTTATTATAATATGAAATATAATTTAGTTAAAAATGTTTGCGATGTTTTATTGTATTTATGTGATTTGTCAATTGTAAATTCAAACTCTTAATTCGAAATTTGTAATTAATAATTGGTAATTCATAATTAGTAATTTAAAGAAAATCAAGTCATTTTCCAAACTTGTCTAGTTACAAATTGCAAAAGTACTATATTTGACCCATTATTCAAAAATGTAAATAATTGTGGGTATCATAGTAGATGTCATTATTCCTGTGTACAATGAAGAAGATTCCATCGGGAAAGTGATTTCTGAGATTCCTGATACGATGGTGCGGCACGTGGTCGTTTGTAATAACGGCAGTAAAGATGGTACAGCAGCTGTGGCTGAATCACATGGTGCCATTGTAGTCCATCAGCCCGAAAAAGGTTACGGCAATGCTTGTCTGAAAGGCATGGAATATATCGCAAATCTGGAAATAAAACCTGATGTCATTGTATTTTTGGATGGTGATTATTCAGACTATCCTAGCGAAATGGTGGATTTAATAAAACCCATTGTGGCGGATAATGTAGATTTGGTGATAGGATCGAGAGCATTGGGTGAGATGCAGTCAGGTGCGATGATGCCACAACAAATTTTTGGTAATTGGTTGGCTACTACATTGATTAAGATAATATATAAATATGAATTTACTGATTTAGGTCCATTCAGGGCTGTCAAATATCCAGTTTTGATGGCAATGAAGATGGAAGACAAAACTTTTGGGTGGACTGTAGAAATGCAAGTAAAAGCTGCCAAAATGAAACTTAAAACAACCGAAGTAGCCGTAAGATATCGCAAAAGGATAGGGAAATCTAAAGTCTCAGGCACCATAAAAGGCACCATTTTGGCTGGCCATAAAATACTTTGGACAATATTTAAATTAATATAGGGTAGGAGACATGATGATAGTTGGATATTTTATATTATTGGTTTACTTGATATCGTTGGTTTTTGTGACTATTTTTTGTCTGATGCAGTTGCATTTGCTTTATCGATATTATAGCAAAAGACTAAGTCGTGGGACAAAATTCAACTTTGATCATGAGGTTGGAAATACGGAAATACCTTTCGTCACCATACAGCTACCCATTTTTAATGAGAAATATGTTGTGGAGCGATTGATAGATAATATCATGCAGATCGACTACCCAAAAGATAGGTATGAAGTGCAAATTTTAGATGATTCTACAGACGATACACTCGATATTACTAAGTCAAAAGTAGCTCATTATCAGTCTCTTGGTTATAATGTAGCTTGTTTAGCAAGAACAGATAGAAGCGGATTTAAAGCTGGTGCGCTCAAGGCTGCAACAGCATTTGCCAAAGGAGATTTTATAGCCATATTTGATGCTGATTTTTTGCCAAAGCCAGATTTTTTGAAAACGACCATGTCGTCCTTTGATGATCCTAAAATTGGCGTAGTACAGACTAGGTGGGAACATCTCAATCAACATTATTCTTTGCTGACAGAAATGCAAGCCTTCCAACTAAATGTTCATTTTACCATCGAACAGAAGGGTAGGTACGAGGCAGGCTATATGTTGCAGTTTAATGGTACGGCAGGCGTGTGGCGCAAAACTTGTATCGATGATGCAGGTGGATGGGAAGCGGATACACTTACGGAAGATTTAGATCTCAGTTATCGTGCACAACTCAAAGGATGGAAGATCAAATATCTCGAAGATGTCACTGCTCCTGCTGAATTGCCGGCAGAAATCAATGGTCTCAAATCACAACAATTCAGATGGATGAAAGGTGGTGCAGAGACAGCCAAAAAAATGTTACCTAAAGTTTGGGCTTCAAATATTGCTTGGACAAAAAAAGTCCAAGCTACCGTACACTTATTATCTAGCTCTGTGTTTATATTCGTCTTTTTGCTCGGCGTTTTCAGTGTGCCTTTGTTGTTTTTTATAAATCCATTGGGTATCAAACCAGAATCATTTACTATTTTTCTAGTATCATTACTTTCTATCATTATGGTGTATTTTGCAGCCAATGTAGGGAAAGCTTGGCCAAGGGAAAATGTAGTAAAGATGGTCTTAAAATTTCTTTTGTTATTCCCTATATTTCTAGCATTGTCTATGGGATTGGCTTTTCATAATTCATTAGCAGTGCTTCAGGGTTGGATAGGTAAACAGTCCGCCTTTGTCCGTACGCCCAAGTACGGAACGAAAGGCAAGTCCACATCTATCTCAAAGAAATCTTATTTCTCTCAGAAAATGGATTGGGTGGCAGTAGGAGAAGGACTTTTGTGTCTATACTTTTTGGGCGCTATTTATTTGGCTAATGCCTATGATATGCCTGAGTTTATAGCTATGCATGTATTGTTAGCATTAGGATATTTGATACTTTTTGGATATGCCATAAAAAGTAAGTTTGCTCAGTAAAGATGCCATAAACAGACCTTTAGCGATGCTGATGATGTTAACTTTTGCATCATCGCTTTTTATTATCATGTTTGGTTTTTCGCAGTCAGATTTTTATGCAGTTTTTCCATTCTACACACTAGCTTTTGTGAGCTATTTATTTTTAGTTTTCGATAGGAATCAATCACTTTACACTCTACTAGGACTTGGAGTAGTGGTGAGGCTTTGTCTAATATTTTGTTTTCCAAATCTTTCTGATGATATCTACAGATTTTATTGGGATGGGAAGTTAATTTTGGATGGGTACAGCCCATATGGAATCTTACCTACTGATGCACTAAATTACAATATAGGTGGTTTGTCAAAAGATATTTTTGATCAGCTCAATTCTCCAAATTATTACACCATTTATCCACCTATTAATCAGGTTTATTTTGCTTTGGGTGCAATAGCTGACGACATTTATGGCTTCTCTATTATCATGAAGTCCTTGATATTTCTCACCGAAATAATGGGTTTGTTTTTTATTATAAAATTATTGGATATTTCAAAGTTAGACAGGAATTATAGTATCTTATATTTTCTGAACCCTTTGGTTATCATCGAAGGCATTGGAAATTTACATTTTGAAGTTGTGATGATTTCATTTTTGGCAGGAAGTTTATATTTTTTATTTACCAGAAGACATGCTTTTGGAAGTATCTTTTTTGCAGTAAGTATTGGCATCAAGCTTCTTCCATTGATGTTATTACCTTATTTTTTATTTCAACTCAAAGGCAAAGAGCGAGTCTTTTTTTTCAGTTTGTTGGGTACATTTTGTCTTGTCATCTTTTTACCAATGGCGAGTGGAATTGCCTTCGGAACTTTCTTAAAAAGTGTAGATTTATATTTTCGTAAATTTGAATTTAACGCAAGTGTATATTATATATTGAGATGGATTGGTTATCAATTTTCTGGCTACAACTTGATAAAATACATTGGCCCTATCCTTGGTCTATTAGTAATTTATCTCAATGTCAATAAAGCACGAAAGGAGTCACATTATTCCATTACATCTTTTATGCAATATGCACTTTTTGCTTGGACTATACATCTCTTAATGAGTACAACAGTGCACCCATGGTATGTGATCTCCCTGCTTTTTTTTACTGTTTTTTTGAATGTCAGATATACCGTTTTATGGTCATATTTGATATTTATGACATACGTTAATTATTCAGGATTAGTATATAGTGAAAATAACTGGTTTGTATTTTTCGAATATTTAATCTTAGGATTATTTATACTAAATGAATATAAGGCATCACAATCTACACTTACCTAGGGAAAGGTTGCGAGCTTGTGTTGAACGAACTAAATCCAATGATTCTATCATATATATCTCCAAGCCCACGGTAATAAACGATTGATTGATATTCATTTTCGGTATCGGACCAGCTGCCTTCCATAATACGATAATCTACATTACCTTCGTCATCTACAATGCCATAAACATAATTATAATATCCTTGCTTCATCATAACTTCTGTGGTATAAATACCTCTGTTGTCAAATTTCATCCTGTATTCTTCTGATGGTGTCCAATTATTCATTCCACCAAAGATATATACATTTTCATTTCCACTTAGATGATCGTCTTGGAGAGAGAAAATTACTTTGGCATAATCAGATCTAATGTCACGTTCTTCTACAATATATTCGCTACCTCGCAATGATTTTTGAGAACTCAGGTTATTAAGTAAAGAATCTCTCAAACTTGCTCGCTGAGTGTTACTGTTACTTTCGTTTCCTATAAAATTTTCGAGAACATCATAAGCATACCTATTATTTAGTCCTTCAAAATTGTCAATAACAAACTTTCCATTAAAGTCAAAATTAGCTAAATAAACCTTATTTCTTCTAGGTTCATCTTTCATTAACAACACGTCTGTGCTGAATTTATTTCGTTCTATAAATTGCACTCCTCTACCTAATCTCATTAGTGTCCTTGTATCAAAATCGCGAAATTCTGTTAATCCCCAAAAATCAAAGGTTCTTAATCTGTTAAATTTCAGATTGACACCGCTAAAAAAAGATGGTTTTGATTCTTGTTTATTATACCAATTGTCATTTTGCAACACCACAAGACTGACCTCATCGACTGGGTTTCGCATTTTGAATTTTTCAAAATTAATATTAACCTGGAGTTCTTGCTTAAATCTAATATTTTCTACGTCTCCAGGATATATGGCATGAATATCACAGATCACTTTGTTTTCAGATACAATAAATCTTCTGGTCAATAATGGATAATCTATTTTGTCTTCATAGATAATTAGTAGATAATTGCCTGAGACTTTAAATTGTGTATCCTTATTTGGGAATTGTTGCCAATAATGCATGTATGGCACTCTAGTATTGATAGAGTAAGAGTAATTTCGTAATCTCTCATCATTGAATCCTGAAATATATTCTATTTCTCGGAGTCTTGATGGCGTCCAATCTTTGTCGCAATGTACAATTCTATAATATAATGTGCGTTCTTCATTGAGCAAATCATCGAATTTTAGCATGATGAATTGAGAAGAATTTAAGGATAAGACAGGAAAGTTGGTAGGTAAATTATTGACTTCTACAGTGGTAGTTTTTATAAACTCATCATAAATTTTATCTTTATATTCGTAAGATTGACCTTTTATTGATAAAATGGATATAAGAAGGAAAAAGAAGATTGAATAGACTTTCATTGATAAGTTGTTTTTAATCTAATACTTGCAAGCAATCTATGTCAAAAACCATCAACAGGTTTGATTAGCGTATATTAGTGTTTATTATTTGACTTCTAAAACGGTCAAAATTAATATAAAAGTGTTAAAAATTCAATAATTTGTCTTAAATCTTCTTTAATCAGATTTTATTGGTTTGTGATATATCAAATAGTTAAACTAGTTTTTTCTCTGATGTCAATGTTTTGGTTATCTATAATAAAGAAGCGGTATCACTATATTTTTTGTATAATGACACCGCTTTACTTTTATTAAAATTATAGGTATTTATGGAATTTTATATTTAAGCATATGCAGAAATAATCCCACCCATAATCATCGCTGAAACTGCCCAATAACCTAGATTTAGGAAAATATACTTCCAACTTTTTCTTTCGAAGAGTGCATTTGTTGCGATCACTGGTAAGAATAAAAAGATACTAGTTAAAAAACCATGAAATACACCATGTTTAAAAGTACGAAAGTTTGTTCCATATTTCGCCATAAAGTCAGTAAATAAAGTGTGCGCTTCACTACCCGGTTTATCCAATCCAGAATCTGCTAAAGTTGAAAAAACACCCATTTGATGAATAACAATAGGCATAAGACCACCAGCCAGCAAAATGCTAAGGACTACAGAAACACCATAAATTACAGCCATATTTGCCCCTTGGATTTTTTCCATGCTCATATCAGCTTCCTTCATCCATACTTTTCCAAAAAGTGGACCATACCAAAGTGCACCAACTGCCATAGGAATAAGGCCTGTCGCTAAAACTACCCAAAAATTTAATGCTATCATTTTAATTTTGTTTTGATGTCCACAAATGTATTAAATATACTGATATTTCATCTAAAATCAGTCAATAATTCGACATAATTTCATTGTACAAAGGTGATTTTTGTCCTATGTCAATTATTAATTATAAAATTAGCGACTGTAAGCTTGTATCTTTCTGGTTCGGTGACAAAAGCTTCTAGATGTTTACCACCAAAAATTACCATTTGGGAAGGAACAATGCAGTTTTTTTGTAGTTTTTCTCCCATTTCTATGGTGGTCAAAGTATCTTCGGTATTGTATAGAAATAATGCATCTGAAACGTTTTTTATTGATTGGACACCTTTGCTGTAATCGTGGTTTTTATTCGCAAACGGAAAGACTTTCATTAAAGCTCTCATTAGATAATATAATTTTATATTACGTTTTTTATAATATGTAAGGTTGCTATCTAAGCAGTTTTCTATGATTATTTTATTAAGTTGGTGAGAAGAATCGTTAGTATAATTTATCAAATTTGATGCTCCAAATGAAATCCCATGTCCATAAAATAAAGTATCTGGAAATATATTTCGAAAATATTTCACAACAATATTGAAATCTTCTGCATAGTTAAAATCACTAAACTTGCTTTCGCCAAATCCGTTGTAATCAAAAATAGTCACATGAAATCCTCCTTCTAAGTACATCTGAGCATGACCATTTCTCAAGAAAAATTGTTTTGCATCTGCAAGATATGGATGAGAAAGGAATACAACACCTTTTGGAGAGATAGAAGTGGTTTCTTTATGAATTGCGCAAATACTTTTTAATCCTGATGCCATATTTATCTTATTCCATCCGTCTAATAGCGTTTTGTCTTCTTGATAAGCACGTCCACGTGGCAAAAGTATTTTGTGTAAAGTGTTTTTTATAAATGACTTCATTACAAGTTTGTGTAAAATTAAGTAATCGATTTAAGTCACACAAAGATATCATTCTAAAATTGATGCATCTAAATTTCTGTAGACAAAATATTTTTATTTTTCTTATATAATATTTGGGTTTATATAAGTCACATATTATGAGTAAGTTTTATATTTGATTTTCTTAATACTTGATAGTAAGTCTATTATGTATGATGAAAATGATATATTAATTGAATTTTATATTTTTTATTTCAATAATAAGATATACCTTTACAGTTCCATTCAGATACCGATTTGTCTGATTGTGTAACCGATTATTAATTAACCCAAATCCGATTTTATGAATGTAAATCATTACACTCCTGTTCGTATTAGTAAGCGTGCTACTAATTTTTCACATTTGATAACAACTCATTTGGAGCCTTTGCTTTTGAGTTTGTTGGTTCTTACTGGCATCATTGGTTCAATTTATCTTTTTGGACAGCAACTTAATGGCAGTGATTCATCACAAGTTTCTTCTATTAATAATGGCCCAGAAAAAACGTCTCTAGCTAGCATCCTATTTGCTTCGCCAGAAGAAGATGGATCTAACAAATTTGATGATTATGTCAAAATGGAAAGCAAACTTGAAGCAGGTACTAAGTTCAATTTTGAGTTTTTGGAAGATCCTAAAGCTTCACGTTATGTTATGGAAATGGGCGATGGTGTCAGACTTATTGTTACCCAAAAAAGTCTTCAATACCAATACGCTGAACCAGGTAAATACGTTATTGAACTTAAAGAATTAAAAAGCGGATTACTCCAATTGATAGGTACTAAAAGCATCAAGGTCAAATAAAAACTTTTAAGCTCTTTTTGTCATATTGAAAGTAGATTTCTATCTATCATATAGCATTTTAATAGTGTTGTAAGGGTTTGTTTATTACTTTTAACAAACCATCAAGAATTGGCAATTTGATTTCTTTTGATCATAAATGATGGTTCATTTTTTTAATAATTTGGAATTGATATAAAAACAATTTAAATTTGCATTGGTTATAGTACCAAATCCAAATAATTCTATTTATGTCCATCATTGAAAATACTGTAAAACCTTTTGTAGAAAAATATAGTTTCGGAGTTTGTAGCTATCTCGCAGCAAAATGGGGCTTAAATGAATCAAGAGTTAGGTTGTATTTTATTTACAGCAGTTTCGTTGCATTTGGTTCTCCTATAGTTTTTTATCTGGCTACTGCATTTTGGATAAATATTAAAAAATATTTACGTTCGGGCTTTAGTCTTAGATAATGCCTTTAGTTAAGACACTTTGGAGGCATATTCAATTACAGATTATGTCTTTAAATTGGTTTTAGACCAAGTACCTTCTCAGCCCACTGATATGTTTCATTTGCAACAAGATTTATATTTTCATTCATTAAGTAAGATGAAATGACATGGTGACCCGCAGTAGGAAACGCTACTTTATGTTTTTGATCAGCGGGTGTACCTATTTGATTATAAAAATCTAACATTCTAGATACTGAGACTACTTTATCTTGCTCTTCTTCGTTTTTAAAGTAATAACCCATAAAAACAGGGACTTTGATTTTTTGGAAAGTTTCTTCATGCATATAATCCTTAATTATGGTTTTTAATGCAAAAAGTCCGTTTGTGTGGTAGACTGAATTCCAATATTTTTGTTGGTCTGGAGTGTAGTTTATTCTATTGTACTCTCCACCCATTACAATGGATGAAAGTTGTTTTCCCCACGGATATAGTAGTAATTCAGAATTGGTATCATAAATATCAATATTCGGTGAGTACATGATCATACTATGTATATCTTCGCCTGCGGCAGCAAGTATCGCTGATAATGTTCCACCTGTAGAACAAGAAATCACAATTACTTTTTCACCTAGTATTTTACCGATATCAATGGCATCTTCTGCCGATTGTATAAAATTGTCTGGCGTCAAATTTTTGAACGTATCATCATATGACCTTCCATGATCTTCCAGTCGTGCTAGGTACAAATTACACCCATATCTTTTGGCAAAATCCTTATGTAAGGGAGCACCTTCTTCATGGCTAGCTGAAAATCCATGCAGATAAACTACACTATAAGGTGTTTTTTGTTGGAAGCTGTCATTTGCCCAAACAATTTTTGCTTCATTACCAGGTTTAATATCCTTTGTTTTAAATTCTTTTGATTTTACATAGTCTTCTATTGACTGTATTGGCACATTTATTTCTGTATCTAAGATTGTGGCAGGTTCAAATGTGACTTTAGGCCCCATAAATCCAACTATGCCAAGTAGTATAATAAAGAATAATAAAATTTTTAAAATTTTCACTGGATTAAGGTTTATGATATTGATTAATTATGTCCTGAATATTTACGATGGATTTCCCAGACTTGCGGTATCAGTGGCGTGTTGCCATCATTTTTAATAATGTGATCCGATACTCTCACTTTTTCATCTTCTGGCAATTGATTTTTTATTCTTGCTGTCACTGCTTCTTCAGATACTTGGTCACGTTCCATTACTCTTTTTATTCGAATGTTTTCTGGACAAGTTACGACAATTAATGCATCAAGATGTTTGTAAGATTTAGTTTCAACCAAAAGGGCAGCTTCCTTTAAAACGTATGTGGCATTTGTTTTTGATTTAATATTTTCATACCATCTTTCTACATCTGTTTGCACGGCAGGATGAACTATTTTATTCATACTTTCCAATAGGTCAGTATTGTTGAATATTTTGGTAGCAATGTATGTTTTGTTTGGTTTCCCGTTTTTATAGTAGGATTCTGCTCCTAATAACTCCTTTATTTGTCTTTTTACGGCAGGATTAATGCTAATAATTTTTTTTGCTTCAAGATCGGCATAATAAATAGGAACACCTAAGGTCTCAAATATTTTACAAACCGTTGTCTTACCAGAACCTATTCCACCAGTGATTCCTATCTTTTTTAGCATAATGAAATTACTTTTTTGAAAATAGTAAACGACTCCAAGCCCCTAATAATCCGCTCAATCCACCTACAATGCCTCCTACCATAGCAGTCAAAAACAATACTGCACCACCAGAAATACCACCCATAACATTTCCTAAAAGTATTGACATAGGCTCATCAAAATTTCCGTCAGTCATCCAAGCTTTGACATACCAAAGTACAAATATAGCTAATAAACTCGATGCAAATGCAATAAATCTGGACAGATTGGCAAAATAACACACTACAAAACAAATGACAGCCACTATCCACCATGGCAAAAACAACTGTACTATGTAAGTGATAATTATAATGATTGGTATAATAACTATGTTTTTCATTTTGATGCAATTAATTGGATGGATTGGGTTGTTTTATCTTTAAGTTCATCTTTTTTGGATACAAAATTTGGAGTGTAGTATTCACCCTTTGACCAAGCAGGTATCATGTTTTTGTAGTATTTGCTTGTCGGATTACCTGACTGACCACCTGGATATACAGCGTATGCTTTGATTTTATTTTCTAAACTTACCACCATTCTCCAACTCGGGCCAAACGACTGTCCCGTTGCATTAATTGCATCTGGGCATCCGTCCACCGCAAGATCCATCGCTGATAGAGCAGGTAATCTAGTCAAGTGATAGATATGTAAAGGTTTGTATTGCCCCCAAGTATTGTTTTTACCTTCTTTTGTACGAGTACTAAAATCTGACATCGCTTCTTGCAACGATTTTAGGACTACATCAGATGCTAATTCAATATTTGGAGTTGATTTTATATCAAAATATTTATGACTTGGATACTTTTGGATGAACTCTAGGAGTACCCAAGGTTCAGGTAGTTTTACATCCATATTTTTGCGTTCAACGACGATTTCATCCCATGTATTATTCACTAGTTTAGTATAAAAGAGATCAAAAAGGGTAGGAGCTTCATGATCAGCCAGATATCTAAAGTCCCATATATTTAATAATTCCCAACCTGTTTTCAGACTATCTCTTAGTGATAAGCTATCTACAATTGGTCTTAAGGTAGTTATGTACTCAGCTGCCTTTATGGAATAAGCATCTTGTTGCATTTTTTTCATGTCGTCCGTTGTAATTCCAGTCATCGATGTAAGTTTATCATTTACACTTCGATTTCTATAACGTTCAAATTTTCCAGTAAAATAATAAGGATAACTACCATCTGCACTTACTTGGTTTGCGGATGAGATGAAGCCACGTTTAGGATTCAGAATTTGTGGATTTTGATGGCGTGGTATGAATGCTTGCCAACCATTTTTGGTGACATCTCCATGTTCTACAAATCGTCCATCTTGGTCATATTTTGCTGGGAATCTACCATTGACGCGCAGTGCCACATCACCAGATACCGAAGCAAACCCAAAGTTTTGGGCAGGCGCTATATAATTACCAGTTGCTTGGAGGTAGTCATCATAATTTTTACAAGACAATGCCTGAATAAACGTATTAAATTCGTCTGTATCTGGTTCATCATGTGCAAGCCATCTCATAGCTAAGTCATGATTCCCATCTTCCGATGTACGATATATTGGTCCCCAATGTGCATATTTTACAGTGTCGATTAAGGATTGACTACCTTTGATATTTATTGTTTCTATTCTTGATGTTATGTCCATTTCCTTATCGTCAAGATAATATTTGGTTTTTTCTTTATTTGCCCATTTGATGACATAAATATCTTCAACATCTTGTCCTACATTGGTTTCTCCCCAAGCTATATATTCATTAAAACCTATCATAATGCCTGGGAATCCAGGGAAAGAAACGCCATATGCATTAATTTCTGGTGTTTGGATTTGTACTTCAAACCATATAGAAGGTAACCCAAGACTTAAGTGTGGGTCATTGCAAAAGATAGGTGAACCAGTCGAAGTTTTAGTTCCACTAACTGCCCAACTATTACTACCTACGCCTTTGTTTCTGTTTTCATAAAATGATTTTAAAAGTGGTTTTTTGAAGAAAGCTTTTGTGTCTTGTGGCATTCCATAAAGCGTATCGAAAGCATAAGGTTTTTCAGTAGGTATAACAGGGTTTTCTGTTAATTGTCTTTCTGGGTAAAGAAGGTTAAAGTCTTCTTTTCCAAGTAATTGCATTAGATTTGTATACTCAACATCATCATTTCTACCTGCTAGAGTAAGTGACATTTGCTTAAATATCAAAGCAGATTTTAATGGTGTCCATTCTGTAGGTTCAATATTAAATAACTTATATTCGAAAGGAAGATTTTCTGAATTTAAACTTTTGATATATGCATTTACTCCTTCGATGTAACTAAGTACAAGGTGATAATTGGATTGTTTTTCCCAACCTTTGACTGCATTTTCAGCAGCAAACTTCATTC
This sequence comes from Saprospiraceae bacterium, assembly GCA_035326365.1. Taxonomy (GTDB): domain Bacteria; phylum Bacteroidota; class Bacteroidia; order Chitinophagales; family Saprospiraceae; genus OLB9. Next base: position 35,204 of record DAOLFJ010000008.1, read on the forward strand.
CCCTGCGCCTACTTGTTAGATCGAGTTCAATGGTACGTGGTCCGAAAATAGATGATAATTCTCCTGCTGCAACTTTTGCCAAAAACTCCATTTGGAATAATCTATTTTGTGCTTCTGCATATCCTTGGGCAAATAGGGCATCATTCAGGTTTTCGGCAAAAATATGGGGAACTCTACGCTCATCATAAATAATATCAATATTTCCTTTAATTCCATTTTGCGAAAGATCATAATTCATCTTTTCACTACTATTATCTGATGTCCATGCGCCACTAAAAGGGTTTAGGAATTTCCCAAGAGGAGGTAACGGGTTATTTGGGATAGATACAGTGCCATGTAATATAAGTATGAGTGTTATGGTAACTACAGCAGTTATACCAAAAAAGACTTTTTGCCCCATGTGCATAATGATTTAGGCAGTAATGATAATATTTATTTTATAAACTCGACGTAAAATTATAAAAAATAATTTACAATATTAATAATTATTTTATGCCTAGTAGGCAAATTATATTTTCGAATTTTCAATTTTGGCAGTTTTTATTAATAAGGAATATATTAAACTCGAACCTTACTTTTAAACTTATATCTGAAAGGTTTCCTGTCAAAATTGGTCAATTTAAAGCAATATTCATCATTTTTATGCCAATTTGTCTATTTTGATGGAATGGTATAGTTTTGGTCAACTATCTTTACATTGAAATATTTAATATCTTTGCCATTCTTTTGAAATAAAAGTGGCGTAAATCCGCTTTAAAGCAATATCAATCACGAAAATATATACATAATGTTTAGTTTTATAAAAAATATTTTTGGTTCTAAGTATGAGAGAGACGTAAAAGGGTACTCTGCAATCGTAAGCCAAATAAATGCGCACTATGATGCTTATCAGTCACTTAGCCACGATGAGTTAAGAAATAAAACAACTGAATTCAGGCAAAGAATCAAAAATAGCCTTACAGATATTGATGCAGATATTGCTGCGCTCACAGAAAAGGCAAATCAAGAACCAGATTTTGTAAATAAAGAGAATATTTAC
>DAOLFJ010000263.1:0-6777 GCA_035326365.1 Saprospiraceae bacterium
TCAGGTTCATAAGATATTGATTATAAGGCAATAAAAATTTAAACATACTCTAAAAAAGCCTGACTTTATATCGTTTAAAGTCAGGCTTTTTTATACATTCGAGTCAGGTCTTTTAACTGAGATGCTCAACGTTATTTATTAATAATTAGTTTGTTGTATGTTTTTTGACCATTATTTCTAATGCTTTCAATGATGTACATGCCGTTTGAAAGCTCAGGATTTAATACGTTTGTCCCTTCTACTAGCTTCATAACTTGTGTACCATTCGTATTGTACATGGTATAACTTTGTGATGAATGATTACTTGAAATAAATACAATGTTGCTTGCTGGATTTGGGTAAACGGTTGTGGTAGTAATGCTTTCAATATCTACACTACTAGATGTACCATCGAGTTTAAACATCGTATTGTAAAATGCTAAACCTCCACGTTCATTACCAATTGCAATTTCATAATATCCGTCATTATCTATGTCTGCTAATGAAAAATTGACCCTGATACCTTGGTTGAAGTTGCCCCAAGTACTGTCTATCAGACTAAAACCGGTATAAATATTACCTTCTATGTCATCGATGGCAAGTATTTTGCCATTTCTGATGCCAAAAAGTAAGACCCATTTATTGTCTTGTTTTATGAAAAAAGGAGATCCTGCTTGTGATTCTTGTTTTGGATATGCAAATCCAAATATTTTTCCCATATCTATTGTATTGGGTAAAATATTAGCTTGATTTGAAAAAAGTGGAGAAGTAATGCTTCCTGTATTTTTGAAAAAATTTAGGTTGTTATTGTTTTCTCCGATTACAATGTCTAGGAGTCCGTCACCATCTAAATCAACGATTTGTGGTTTGGCATTTTGACCAATATTTATATCGAAGTACTTGTAGATTGGGGCTTTAAATTCCATGGGATTTCCCTTTCCTCCTATGTTTTCTAGATAAAATAGGTATCCACTTACATCGCCAATCAGCAAATCTAAGTCACTATCCCCATCGAGATCGCCAAATGCTGGTCCAAATCGTCCAGTTAAATCATCATATTTTGAAAATTCAAGATAATCTTCATCTGCAAGATCGTAAGCAGGCGCATCTTTTGTTCCAGTATTTAATAATAAGTAAAGTCGATTTTCTTTCTCTCCAAATGTCTTTTGAATTCCATTACTTCCGACCAAAATATCTAACAATCCATCAGCATTAATATCTGCAAAAGCAGGATGACTTCCATTACTAAAGTTTAACATTTCGTCTATCAAAAAGTTTTTCTTCTCAAATTTGAATTGAGGTGTATCGTCTGAACCAATGTTTTTGTACAACCAAATATGGTTTTCTGACTCACCGCTTGATTCATTGTTGGTGGTGACTATTATGTCTCTATCTCCGTCCCCATCTACATCTACATGGTATGCTGCCAAAAATATATCCATAAACACAGGATTATCATCTTTAGGAAATGTTTCGTCAAATGAAGTCACATGGGCATTTTCTCTGGTACCACCATTAAGTAAAAGTTTCATTCTAGATGATCCCAAATCGCCTATAAGTAAGTCTTTGTCTTTGTCACCATCATAATCCATTAGACACAACGAAGATCCAGAATGTCTATTACCTTGATTGCCACCAGTAAGAAAATAATCGGCACAACTAAATGGGTCGTCGCTAAGTTTTATCTCTTCGTTAAATTGGTTTTCTGAGAATTTGCCCCAACAAAGATCTTTTCTAATGTATTTAAAAGCTTCAAAACCCAAGTTTCGGTCAACACTAACATTTTGAAAATATGATGCATAACTACCATCTGGTTCAAAAGTGACAATATCGATATCACCATCGCCATCCACATCCGCAATTGCTGGCATGTCTTCTGAGCTGACGTAAATTTGTGATGTCCCTCCGCCAAACTCAAATATTAAAACATCTCTCAAATCTTGGTTGAATGTGACTAATTCAAATGATAATATTCCATTTTGTCTTTTACCTCGCCAAACTTCAGTAGATCCTGGTAAGGAGTTTGATGCCGTGAATATATCTTGAACACCATCATTGTTAAAATCAACTAATAAACACCAATCTCTCATTTTAGGAAAAATAGAAATATATTCTGGCGCAAACACATAGTCAAGACTTCCCACTGCACCTGTCTTTAAAAAAGGCAAAACCTGATCTCCATTTCTATCAAAAACAAAAAGATCCATAATACCGTCATTATTAAAATCGATATTGGAAAACTGACCTGCTTTAAGACCACCTGTAAGTGGCAGTTTGAGCGTTTTTTGTCCTGACGTGACAGGAATATTCAGTCTGTCAAAGTTTTGGGATTGTGCAATGGACACAAATAAAATCCACAAAATCAAAATATTAGTAATTTTGAAAATCATATGATGATGGTTTGTTTTAAAAACTTTACAACGGTAAAATGAAGTATTTAGTTTGTCAAAAAGGCAACATTTACCAATAAATGATTCTTAGCAGACAAATTAGGATTAATTCTGAAATTTATTAATAATTTTAAGCATGCTTCCCGGTGGCAGTTCATCAAGTTTATACTTTTTCATGAGGTCAATAAAATCTCTAGTTGTCTCTTCACTAAAACCAAGTTTAAAAGCTAGATGATAAATAGCACGCTCTTCTTCTACACTGACATTGTCATCAGAGTTCATCACAAATAATAAATGGTATAATATATTCACACGGTCTTGTTCGGATGTAGGCAAAATATCTTTTTCTACGTCGCGCACATTTTCAAATTTTCTTAATTCTTCAGGATCTATTTTTAAATTGTTACATACATAAATCAAGTATGAAAACTCATTTTCATTGAGAACATTATCGGTTTGAGACATGTAAACCAATAATTTTAATAGAACATCATTTTTTTCATCATTTGACAAAACATCCCACATCATAATTTTAAGAATTTATGGAGATAAAGGTATGAAATATTTTGGATTATTTTGTAAAAGTAGAATCTTGTAAAATAAAACTAATAATCGCTTTCCAATTTATTTTATCAAATGCTGAATAACATCTTGGAAATGTGTGTTTTAAAAAGTGGTTGAATTGTAATTATTTTTGGCTATAATATAAAAATATCGCTATACTTTCTATATTTGAGCGTTTATACATTAAAGTCACAAAAAGTAATCATAAGATGCGAACTAAAATTGCCGGTATAGGAAGTTATGTGCCTGATAAGATTGTAACCAATCATGATTTATCCAAGCTAATGGATACGACGGATGAGTGGATCAGAGAGCGAACAGGTATAGAAGAAAGAAGGTATGCAGAAAAACATAAACAATCTACCACTACACTAGGGGCAGAAGCTGCAAAAATCGCAATAGAAAGAGCAGGAATACAAAAAGAAGACGTTGATTTTATAATATTTGCCACACTGAGCCCTGATTATTATTTTCCAGGATGTGGTGTGTTGTTGCAAAGAGAGCTGGGAATTACAAGTGGAGAAGTAGGAGCTTTAGATATTAGAAATCAATGTTCTGGGTTCGTTTATGGATTATCCATTGCAGACCAATTTATTAAGACAGGCATGTATAAAAACATCTTGCTGGTAGGTGCTGAAATGCATTCGATGGGTCTTGATTATTCAGATGAGGGTAGGGCTGTGACCGTCATATTTGGTGATGGAGCTGGTGCTGTAATATTACAACCTACAGAAAAAGAAGGACAAGGAATATTGACCACACACCTTCATGCTGATGGCACACATGCTGAAGAACTAGCCATGATCAATCCTGGATCCCATGGAGGATATCATTTGGGTACTGAAAAATTTGGTTACCCAGATCCTTCTGTACCAGGCGGTGTATTTGTTACCCAAAAAATGGTAGACGAAGGTATGTTGGCACCCAATATGACTGGACAATTGGTATTCAAAACCGCAGTTGTCAAATTTCCTGAAGTGATCAAAGAAGCGCTTGACAAAACTGGCCATACGACTGAAGACATAGATATATTTGTGCCACACCAAGCGAATCTAAGAATAAGTCAGTTTGTCCAACGAGCATTAAAATTGCCTGATGAAAAAGTGGTTAATAATATCCAAAAATATGGCAATACTACCGCAGCATCTATCCCATTGGCCATGTGTGAAGCATGGGAGCAAGGTAGAATCAAGGAAGGCGACTTGGTTTGTCTTGCAGCTTTCGGGAGTGGATTTACATGGGGAAGTGCTTTACTAAGGTGGTGATTTCTATCATAAAAAAACAAATAATAGTTTATAAACTTTTTAGGTTACGATGTGTTCCACCTATCAATAAATTAACGAGATGAAAGTAGATATTTTGGCGATTGGTGTGCATCCTGATGATATCGAACTAGGTGCAGCGGGGACTTTGATCAAGCATATCGGAATGGGGTATTCAGTCGGTCTATGTGATTTGACCCAAGGTGAATTGGGTACACGTGGCTCTGCCGAACTAAGAATGATAGAAGCAGAAAATTCGAGAAAGCTTATGGGTGCTGTTTTTCGAGATAATCTCGGGATGAGAGATGGCCTATTTGAATATTCAGAAGAAAATGTGCTGAAGATCATTGCTGTCATCAGAAAATGTAGACCTGAAATTGTACTTGCTAATGCAATAACAGATAGGCATCCTGATCACGGTAGGGCTTCTAAGTTGATTAGCGATGCTTGTTTTTATGCAGGATTACAAAAGATAGCTACTACAGATGGTCAAGGTAATGAGCAAGAAGCTTGGAGGCCCAAAGTAGTGTATCATTATATCCAAGATAGAAATATCAAAGCAGATTTGGTCGTAGATATAACTGGGTATATGGATCAGAAAATAGCTTGTATCATGGCATTTAGTTCACAGTTTTATGACCCTAATTCTGATGAACCAGAGACACCAATCTCAAGTAAATCATTTTTTGATTCTGTCATTGCCAAAAATAGGGCTTATGCTAGGGAAATAAATGTAGAGTATGGTGAAGGATTTACAGTAGAAAGAAACATTGGGATAAATAGCTTGTTTTCAATTTTTTAGAATAAAAAAAAGAGCGTTTCAAATCACTTGCAACGCTCTTTTTATTTTTTAATCAACAATGATTATGCAAATACTTCTGTGCCTGCAAAATGGAAAGCTGACTCTATTGCTGCATTCTCATCACTATCTGAACCATGTACTGCATTTTCTCCGATGCTTTTAGCAAATCTTGCTCTGATTGTTCCTGGAGCGGCATCAGCAGGATTGGTAGCGCCTATTAATTTTCTGAAATCTTCTACAGCATTATCTTTTTCAAGGATAGCAGCTACGATTGGACCTGAAGACATAAATTCTACTAATTCACCATAAAATGGTCTCGCGCTGTGGACAGCATAAAATTCTCCAGCTTTTTCAGATGAAAGTTTAGTATATTTAAGTGCTACAATTTTGAAGCCCGCTTCATTGATTTGAGCTAAAATTGCACCAATATGACCTGAAGCAACTGCATCTGGTTTGATCATTGTAAATGTTCTGTTTCCTGACATTGTATTATAATTTTGATTGATATTTCTTAAAAACGCCACAAAAGTATGAAATCATATTTCAAATAGACAGAAAAAACAGAAAATAATTTTGACATCTGCTTTTTTATTTAGACTTTTGCACCCAATATGTCAGAAGAAATCCAACAGTTAAAAGAAATCTTGTCATTTCCTAAGGAAGTGGTTATCATAGCACACAGAAATCCTGATGGCGACGCTATTGGTTCATCATGGGGATTAGCTGGATATTTAAGTAGACTACAGCATTCCGTAAAGGTGATTTTTCCTAGTGAATATCCGTCAAGTTTTGGTTTTATCCATGGTATCAGACAATCTATTGTTTTTGATCTTGACCAGAATGCAGCACGTCAAGCCATCGATAAAGCTGAAGTTATTTTCTGCTTAGACTTTAATGGTCTAGATCGAGTCGACAAACTCGGTGAGAATATACAATTTAGCAAGGCGAAAAAGGTACTTATTGACCATCATTTGGATCCTGAACCATTTACGGATATCGAGTTTTCAGAAACCGATGCTAGTAGTACTTGTGAATTGGTTTTTAAAGTAATAGACCAATTAGGGGATAGAAATAAAATCACACCCGAAATAGGTGAATGTTTATTTACTGGATTGATTACAGATACAGGGTCATTCCGATATGGAACTAGACCTTATACATATGAAGTAGCGGGAGCACTTAAGGTCTTAGGGGTAGATGATTACAAATTGTCAGATAAGATTTTTAACTCTCAAAAGGAAAAACATCTTAGACTTCTCGGGCATTGTCTAGCAAATCGCATGGAAATCATGAAAGATTATGGTGTAGGCATCATGTGGTTGACAAAAAAGGATTATTTAGATTTTGATATACAAAGAGGAGATACAGAAGGTATTGTCAATTATATGCTCATGATGGAAACAGTCAAAGTAGCTGCCTTTGTAACTGAACAACCTTCGATTATCAAAATTTCGCTTAGAAGTAAAGGTGATATTTCAGTTCAGGAAATAGCTCAGAAGTATTTTAATGGTGGTGGTCATAAGAATGCATCAGGCGGAGGCGTGTATGCCAGTTTAAAAGATATTTTGGATAAAATAAAGAAGGTCATGCCTCAGTATTTACCAAAATTAGATTCGTAAGTTTTTTTATCAGTTATTTATAAATTCAATAAACACAAACAGATGAAGTTCAACATTTTAGGATTATTTGTGATGTTCACATTGTTAGTAATGTCATGCAAAGAGTCTGAAAACAAAACACCAAGTGGATATGCCTATACTACATTAAATAGTGGTTCGGG
>DAOLFJ010000264.1:0-6753 GCA_035326365.1 Saprospiraceae bacterium
TATATTTCAAAATACCCTTTTCGGCTGTACTGATGTATATATAATGATCTGGACTAACAGACAATCCGTTGATATAATCACGAGTGTTTAAATCTACTTTAATTTCTTGCCAAGTCTGTCCTTCATCTCCTGAGATTAGCAAAAAATTGCCTTTAACAACAACTAGATGACCAGACCTAGTAGTCGTAAAATGACTAATATGATCTTTTGAAGGTGGAAAATCGTGTAAGACATTAAAAGTGAATCCTTCATCATAAGAACTCGAAAGTTGATTTCCCTCTGATCTATCAACTTGAGAAAATGAAGAAGTGGCAATATTGTAAAATGTATTCATTTCGTAATGCGTACATGCTCTATATCTATAATTACGTATACCTCTCACACTTTTGGTCTGTCCCAAAGTATCCAAATGAGATAAAAGTTCAATACCAAAATAATGATTATAAAGTCCAGCCTGATTTGAAATCCCCGCAATTTCAATTCCGTTACCCAGATTTATTTTTGTAGCATTCCATGAAGTTTCATTAGTTTTCCTGTAGTATAAAGAATCCGGTGAAACACAAAATACTGCATTCTTTTTTGGATAAATTGATGATAACCTGAAGCTAGTTTGATTTTTGATTTTATTCCAAGATTGCCCTCCATCAAATGAAGAATATATTTTATTTTCAGCATCAACTATATCTATAATCCTGTCTTCAGAAAATGCAAATGCATGTTGGAAATATCTAATCTTAAATGGCAATAGTGTCCAAGCCGATATGCTATCTCTTTTGAAATAAGCATCTTCATTATCGTAAGATGCAATAATCTGCTCATTAAATCCAGCAGCAAAATAATCGACATACGAATTTGCCAAATCATATCCGACTGCTTCGAAAACTCCATCATTGGTCCTTAGTATCTTTATATCCGTCTTTTCAAATGCCGTATTTTCAGTTATAATAAACTTACCCACGTAGGTATTGGCAAGATTGGTTTCATTTGGCAAAGTAATTTCATTAAAATTCGTGGCATTATTTGGTTTATAGTAGATTTTATCGCCCTTTCCAAAAGCCAACATATTATCATACTTAAATATAGTATCTGGCTCTGTGAATGGAAGGTTGTATTGTGACCAAGTCTGACCTAAATCTGTACTATATTGATTGTCTCTTATCAATGTATTATCATGGTAGAAATATCTTTTACCATTCATATTTAGGGTTGTGATCTTTTTCAAAGTTCCTTCTTTATCGATGTGGTAGAGATAGTGCATATTATTGTTTACATAAATACAATAAGCTATATCAGGTAGATTAGCATCGAGCAATTTATAAATTTTGTTGCCAAATAAAAATCGATCACTGATAAGGCTATCATTCACAAATATAGAAAGGCTGTTATCTCTGTACCCTATTATCGTCTCATCACCAATAAACGTTATTTGGCTTATATTCCACTTAGCTGCTATTGTTGAAATCTCATTTGTCGAAAAATTAAATTTAAAAATTTGAGAGTTAGCGTAAAATAAAAGATCACCATTATGCCTTTCAATTGTAGTACCTATGGAGTATTGTTGTCTCAATGTATCTACAAAACTCCATGAATCGCCTCCATCCAATGATTTTACCAATCCAACAAAAGGTTTTGTCCTAGCCAAGACTTCGCCCTTTTGATTTTGATACAAAATATCTATGGTAGAAAGTTTTGGCGCAGCTATTGGTTTCCACTCACTGCCTTGAGCACTGACAAAAGATGCGATAAAACATGTTACTAGAAAAATAATTATTCTTTTCATTTGGAAGTATTTAAATATTAGTGGAACTTAATTAATTTTATTTACAACAAAAATACAATTAAATTCCTATCATTCACTATCCTACCAAATAATACTGCAAAGATGTCGCATCGGATACAAGAAACTAGAAACATGCCAATGATGGATATTTTCTAGACATTTATATGGACATTAATGAATTTGAAAAAAAAGCGTTAATAACTGAGTGAGAGTGATATTTAAAATACTCTAATCAATTAACTTTAAGGGGGTGTAGAAAAAAAAATTGAATACATTCCAAGATCCAAATAAAAATATTCAAACCTACTCAGCAACCAGCTGATCTGCCAGTCGTTCTATGATCATCTTGCTGATGCGCCTACGATATTCTGTCTCATGTAAGTAGTATAAATTGACTTCTTCTGCGGTCAGTAAACCTAATACTATCCCGATGAGCACATTACGTAAGCCAAGATCTTTGTGGATGACGTTGGTGACATATGCTATCCTGCCGTTAAGATTCATTTTGGAAAAGTCTACGTCTCTTTTCTTCAAATTGGAGATAAATAAGGTGGTTAAGACATCGTTCTGAAACTTCAAAATCGGTCTCAATACTTCATTTTGAAACAATTCTATCTCTGATATTTCTGCACCATTGACGACATTTGGCAACTCTGGCCTCAAAGACTTTATAACTAAGGATCTATTCATGACGACTCGAACAATGAATGTTTGATTTCGTTCACAGAGACAGCTAAATTATGATTTAATATTATGAGACCTTTGCAGACAACTAAGATTACTATAAAAGTTAGATTTTAACTTAGAAGATAACTTCTATTGCCCTTTCATCCAATCTACCATCGCCATATAAACCCCATTCGTCCACCCGAATCCATCTTGGACGGAATACTCGCCACCACCACTTTCTAAATTTGTATTTACGACATTATACTTCTCCATTAGTTTGCCTGTATTCTGAAAGGTTGACTCGAGAAGTTTTGTCCATCTGTCTGATATTTCAGAAGCAAGAGTATCATCCCCATAATTCAATGCAGCTCTGAAAGCCATCCACTGTAATGGTGCCCAACCATTAGGTGCATCCCATTGTTGTCCGCTTTCTATAGTTGTTGTGAGAATACCACCTTCAGCGAGTAAGTGTTCTCTCAAGTATCTTAAACATTGTTTGCCGTTTGCATCATCTGCTATTCCGAAGGCTAATGGAAATATACCCGCTGCTGTGATACTGCCAGTATTCACCTTATCCTTAAATTGATAATCAAAATAATATCCATCTTCTTCGTTCCAGAAATATTTTTGAATAAGTGCCTTCCTAATTTCTGCCATTTCTTCAAAACTAAATGACTGTTTTTGCTGACCAACATATGCATATGCCTTTGACAAAGTCACCTCCAAATTATACATTAAACAATTCAAATCTACGGGTAAAATGGATGAAGTCTTTATCGAATCTAGTTCTAAAGGTCTTTCACACCACCTGCTACTGAAATCCCATCCTGACTCACAAGCTCCTCTTAAATCGCTATACAAAGCTTCTTGTTCTCTATGACTATGGCTAGCTAAATGCACATCATCTCGATACATTTCTGACCGTGGTGTCGCTAACTGATCCCAATATCTATTTAAATATTGGTTTTCGCCGACTCGTACCACATGGTTTTTAACCGTGTTGATATCGCTAATTTTATTTCTTCCATCCATCCAAAAATCATATTCTTTCTGGAGTACGTTTAAATATTTTGCGTAGACATCATTTCCTTTTATTTCTACCAACAGCGCCACCATCATAGCAAAAAAAGGTGGTTGCGACCTACTCAGAAAATACGACCTATTACCATTAGGTATAAAGCCAATCTCAGATATCAAATAGGCAAAATTATCAATCATGCTTTCTATCAAATCATATTTGCCTGCCACACGCAATCCCAACATAGTAAAATAACTATCCCAATAATATATTTCGTTAAATCTACCACCTGGTACAACATACTTATACGGTAGTGAGATCAGAGAACTTCCTGCGATGTGGACATCAGCATCTCTAGTCAAAAAAGGCCACAAAGTGTCAATATGCTCTTCTATGGAATGAGACTTATTGGTGACAAAATCCGAAGAGCTCACACCACCAAATGTGAAGTGTTCTTTTAGAAAATCTAGTAAATTAAAGCCAAGTAAATCCTTCCTACTTTCATAGTTAAGATTAATCTCATCAGGCACAAAAAGTGGTATCGCATCGGCAAGGATTTTACCATCAGCAAGGACGCTTGCCATAGCTGCATCCTTAAATAAACTTGGATATGTCTCCTCGGGTAATGTCAGATATATCATTATTACAAAGTATTGTGGCTACAATGATACAAATAAGAAATCAAATTACTATGTTTGTCACACAATCAAATTTTTTATTATCATGAAGCTCGGTATCAAACTTTCACTATACATTAACTATTTTGTATTTGCCATCTTACTTAATAGTGTGGGTATTGTCATTCTAAAATCACAAAAAGTGTATGGCGTGGACGAAGTCCAAGCGAGTATTTTAGAATTATTTAAAGATATGCCCATAGCGATTGTATCCTTTTTGATTGCGTCTTTTCTACCTAGAATTGGCTATAAAAATGCAATGATGGCTGCATTAGCTATAGTGACATTCGCTTGTTTAGGTATGTATTGGGGTAATTCTTTTTGGTCTGCCAAGATGTTATTTGCTTCAGTAGGCGTGTCTTTTGCTCTGATAAAAGTATCTGTTTATGCTACAATTGGTTTGGTTACAAATGGCGAGAAAGAACACAATAGTCTAATGAGTTCGATAGAAGGTGTTTTTATGTTTGGAATAGCCTTGGCGTATTTTCTTTTTCCTGCTTTTAACAATGAAAGCGACCCAAATAGTTGGTTGAATGTGTATCTTTTATTAGCTGCTTTGTGTGCTATTTCATTAGGTATTTTATTCATTTCCCCATTCGAAGCAAAAACAGAAATTCCTGGTGCTGACTTGAAGGACGATGTACTTCAAATGTTACATCTTGTTGTAAAAACTTTAGTAATCGTCTTTGTCATATCTGCATTTTTATTTGTGATGATCGAACAAGGTATAATGACATGGCTTCCTACCTTTAATGAGAGAGTACTAAAACTACCAGAAAACATCAGTATCATGATGGCAAGTATTCTGGCTCTTTCACTTGGTATAGGTAGGATATTGGCTGGCGTGCTGACTCAAAAATTCTCTTGGATTCAAGTGCTTTCAGTGTGTCTTATTGCTGCGATGGCAATGGTGGTCTTTGTGCTTCCTGCGGCTGTAAATGCAGAAATTGGAGTTATAAATAGTCTTTTTGATATTCCTTTGATAGGGTTTGCATTTCCGATTGTAGGGCTTTTTATTGCGCCTATCTATCCACTGATAAACTCGGTCGTACTGAGTTCATTACCTAAAAAACTGCACAGTCCTATGACTGGATTGATCGTAATATTCTCAGCGCTTGGTGGTACTATTGGTTCTAGAATCATTGGATGGCTCTTTAAAAACATGGGTGCTGACAAAGCATTTTATTATACTTTGATACCTATGGCACTTCTTTTTATTGCACTCTTCATACTAAGAAATCTGACCAATAAAGAAGGTCAAAAAAGCCTCATTTAACAAATCAAGCAGTAGTTAAGTCCATTTTGGAATGTTGAATTCTCCAACCTTTCATGATCAATATCAAACCCAATAAAATCACCACTGGATGGAAATACTGTGGCAAAAATTGTGCGCCTGGTATGGCATTTATAATACTTACTACTATACCTAATAACAAGAAGTAAGAAAGATATTTGACACTACCATTTTGTTTCTTCACCATCCACCACCAAATAGGTATCAAAGGTGATGCCCACAATAAATTCCAATTATCTTTGGTTGGAATATGGTCTGTACCTACCCACATAAACACCATAAGCAAACTGCAAATCGTAAGCACCCAAAACCACAACTGGTCATATCTAGTGATCCATTTATTCTGCTGGTTTTTGAGATATCTCATTAGGATATTGACTTCTAAGATCAGAAGAAATAGAAAAAAGAAAATGGGTGATAATAAAAAACCAATAAACTGATTTGTTTTCTCTTGTTCAGGGAATGTAATTAATTTCCTTTTTGAACCCACAATTTTATTACCACTAGCAGTTACTTTATCTAAAGCCAAGGCCAAATAATCTGGAATGAAGGTCTCTTCCATCAGGGTAGTTTTCCGATCTGCTTTTGCGCCGATGATCAGGTCAATCCCGAAGTTGGTCCATGGCATTGGTTTTTGGTATTCTTTGATGATTTGTCTGAATGTTTTATTGGACGCACTTGATTGATCCCATGTGATCCCTGCTACGTTATTTTGTAAGATATCTCTCAGTCTTGTAGCACAATTATCCATAAAAAAGTCATACTTATAAGCTCGATTCTCTGGTAACATATTGACAGCAAGTGCATCCATGATCTTTTGTTTTTGAATGGAATCAAGATCCAATACTTGCTCCGTCACCGCTCGCTCAAAATATTGATACTCTCTCATAAATCTCACAAAATCACCCGATGCCAGTAAATAAGGAAGTTTACCACGCATAAATTTTAAGGTAAATCCTGGTGTATCAAAATCAAATGTGCCATAATTATAAACCACATCCGATTGTGTAGATTGGTCCTGAATCCTGATCGCATTATGTCCGTAGATAGAGTAAATCTCATTCCCAGGAGCACAGGTCAATATTGAAATGGTAACATCAGCAGGATTAGTTTGTGTATGTCCTACAATATTATACATCAAAAAAAGCAGACTATATATGATCTTTTTATCCATGTGGTAAAGATAATGGGATTTTGAATACATAAATAATATTTTATTAAATCCTTTTTTAGCTTAAGCCAGTCACATGTCATTTTTTGTTAAGAGTATGTTTAAAAATTTTCTTAGTTGCTAATCAATAGGTTATGGTTCTGA
>DAOLFJ010000265.1:0-6640 GCA_035326365.1 Saprospiraceae bacterium
TCTGTCACGGCTTTTAGATCACGATACACTTTCAGACTCTCTTCGTAGGCTATCATATCTACAGGTTTTAATTTTGCTAATTCAGCTTCTCCAAATAATTTTTCAAATATCTTACCTTGAAGTTTAGCTGGTATTCGTTCTAATAAATGCATATTTTTAAACACATACATCCATTTGTCAAAATCTGTCTCAAGTTCACTTTCTGTTTTTGTAAATTTTGGCATCTCAAGATAGATAAACGTCAATTTATCATAAAAAACTTGGTTGACTTGGTCTTTTAACTGCACAAAATGGAAAAAATCCGGATTGTGTCTATCTTCGTCAAACACAAAATCTAGAATGCCCACCGTATAAACGGCTGCCAATTGATAATTCCATTCTCCTTTTTGCGCTTGTTTTTGAATGGGAAATGTGGAGTAATATACGCTTCTATCTTTAAAGAAATTTTGTTTCGCCCTTTGGATTTCTACAATAAATTTTTCACCCGCTTCATTGCTGCAATAAATGTCAAAAATAGCTTTCCGCTCATAATCTGTCAAAGGTAATTGTTCCTTATCTGCATAACTAAGTTCTTTAATTTTATGATATGCGGGCAACAATTGGTTTAAAAAATCAATTAATAAATCCTTGTTAGGCTCAGAACCGAATAGTCTCTTGAATCCAAAATCTGTAAACGGATTTATATATTTATCGGTTAGTGCCATTTAATGTATGTTTTTGTAAAGCAAAGATAATGGTTTATTTGATATTATCAGTATTAAATAAGACTAGAATCTATGTTTCATAGGTCACACTTCCTTCATTACTAACTTAAATTTATTAAAATAGATATAGATAGTCTGTCAGATCCATTCACACCAAAACTCCACCAAAAAGGTAAATCCTAGTCACTATTTATCTATTAATCTCCACAGAATTCTCAATCGTAATCACACCAGTAGCCGCATTTACAACCGAACTTCCCAGCGTGTTACTACCATTATTATCATACATATTTATATCATCCAAGGTCAGAGAACCACTATTTACAAGACACCTTCCATCTGCATTCCCTTGAGCACAAGATATCTTGAAGCCATTCATGTTGACGGATTTACCTACTGCGATACTAAAGACGCTACCTGAAAAATCTGCACCACTTACCGTTACATTCTTGGATGGAAATCCAGAAATCGTTATATTTTTGTCAACAATGATCGGACTAGTTAAAGTAATCGTTTGGCTATAAACAGGAAATTCTATGACAACTTCATCACCTTCTGCTGCACAATCGATGGCATCACGTAGTGAATGTAATCCAGCATTGGCCGTGACACGTACATCTGTGCAAGCATCGATCTCAAAATTGGTAAATACTAGCATTTCTGACGGTTGCAAGTAATAACTCGAACCTGTATTTGTAACAGAAAATGATGTGCCATCTACATTTGGAGCGCCATTATATCGATACCATGTGCCTATGACATCGTAATTTGGGAATACATCATTGCCAACATTCGGATCAAGATTTGCTACGATGATTACATGTTTAGCAACTGAACCTGTTCCTGTGGAAAAACGCATGACTCTAGGTGTAGTTATATTGCCTGCCCCTAGTCCAATATTGCCATAGTCAGGAGTCGTAGCATAGATATTGTGTCTATTTCTAATTTTCAGAATCCTAGAAACTAATGTGAATAATTCTTTCCTTTTTGCATCATCATAATATTCCCATCGCACAGGTTTTTCGCCCGTACGGCCATTAAAATTAATACTGACATCATAACCTAGTTCTTGAAACTGCCACAACATTCTTGGCCCAGGAAGTAGAAGATTGAATCCTGCGGCAATTTTGAGTCTATTGACAATATTCTCAATTGTCGAATACCCATTAAAAAACTGTGTTACTTCGTAACCCAATCTTTCTTCATCATGGCTTTCGCCATAACTCATCCAATTGGCATAAGTGAAGTCTCTACCACTTGCATTAAATACGCCTGAATCGTAAATATTCGTATTGTCTCCGTTATAACCTAAAATAAATCCTTTCAAGTCATTATGATGTCCTACACCACTCCACATTAGAATACCTTGGTCTGCTAATACCTTGTCTTCAGCAGATTCAGCTAAATGCTCAAAAATAACGACTGATCCAGGGTTTCTAGTTTTCATACCATCTACGATTCTTTCTAGTAAATCAATTCTATCTTGATCATAAGAACTTGCCCACGGATCTCCAGGATCTTGTGCTGTCTGTCCTATTCCTTTAGTAAAATCAAACCTAAATCCATCAAATTTGAACTCTTGCAACCAATAATCAAGAATCCTGTCCATCATTTTTTGTGTATGTTCACTCTCATGATTCCAATCTGCGCCCCCCCACCCTGCTGGGTCAGCTACCATTCTGTGGTCAGCATTAAACCAAGGGTTATCATTGGCTGGTTTGTTTGATGCACTATTCCAATACATTCTAGCCATTACGTTAGAGTAAAAGGCATGATTCAACACCAAGTCATTAAAAACTTGAATTTCCCTTTTGTGACATTCGTCAATAAACTTTTTCAAATCATCTTCTCTACCATATGCTTTGTCCGCAGCAAAGTAAAAATTCGGATTATATCCCCAACTACTATTCCCTTCAAACTCGGATACTGGCATGACATGAATCGCATTGATCCCAAGGCCTTTTATATAATCTAGTCTTTCAATAGCAGCAAGGTAGGTCCCTTCTTCTGTAAAATCTCTAAAATGTAATTCGTAAATATTAAGTTCATTGATAGAAGGTTTAGTAAATGGCGCTGCTTTCCAATCATACTCTTGCTGATTGGTTTGTAATACGGAAGCTCTATCAATGGCTTGTGGTCTGTATGTGATCAAGCTAGGATATACAGTAGATTCAATTTGTGAATCGTCGGGATCAGAAACTTTGTGTGTATATGGATCTGCTACTTGCAATGAACCATCTATAAGATATTGGAAAACATATTCTTGACCGGGTACAAGATTATTTAATTCTATCCACCAATAATCTCCTTGGTCATCATCTATACCGTTATTGTCATCATCTTCAAAATCAATATCTGCATCTCTTGTCATCTTGAATGCTTCGGATGGCGTCC
This sequence comes from Saprospiraceae bacterium, assembly GCA_035326365.1. GTDB lineage: Bacteria > Bacteroidota > Bacteroidia > Chitinophagales > Saprospiraceae > OLB9. The sequence continues at coordinate 3,099 of DAOLFJ010000265.1, forward strand.
AATTGTTAAAATCTCCAATCGCATATACCACAGACTTTGGAGCTGTAGTATTGTATCCAGAAATGATACCTGTCCCTTTTTTGTACCTATTGTACGTCGGTGCATGTAAGACTAAAGTTGCTTTTGTGGCGTCATTGTCATGATAATTGATACCAAGTTTTGTCCACGAAGGTCTAGGAGCTTCATTTACTGCAAGGTAACCTATGACAGAAAAAGTTTTAAACTTTACATTTCCTGAAAAATCGGCTTCTAGCCTGAATTTCCTTAGTGATGTACTAGTCATTGTTAAAGCATGTGTAAATGTAGTGCCACCGCTTGTTGAAGTTATCGTGGCAATGACCGCATCTGTGTCAGGATCGAGTTCTTTTAGTGTCCAAGTAGTTGGAGCAGTGCTTGCACTTGCTGTGTGATTGAAAGATTGATTTACAAGCGCAAAATGTGTATTTTGTGTTGGAAATGTGATGGTAAAATAATTGCCAGGATCAACGATGTTGTAGTAGTTTGCACCGTTGTTATCTTCTTTGAGCGATCCATTGGCACTTCTGAAAAGGAAATTGAGACCGAATATATCTTTATCATCTGGTACATTATAATACGTCCTTAGACTTGGGATAGTAATCGTCCAATTGTCGCCACCTGTATTGGACATCAGTCCTATTCCATCATCTAGGCCCCAATTACCAATTGTGTAATTGAAACTATTTGGTGTAGAAATATTAGTAGAAACGCCTGAATGCAGATACACCTTACTTGCACCAGCCAAAGCTGTCCCTGTTGCATTAAAAGTAATGGTAACTACTTGGTTATCTGTTGGGAAAGATGGACTGACATTCACTGTTGGTGAAGCTGCCAAAACTGTATAACTGTAATTTGAACCACCATTATTATTTCCATTGATGGTAAAAAGATCTGCATTGCTCGGTGAAATAGTCAATCCATCTCCCGAAGTAAATACATAATATTGAACACTTGTGCCTGGTGCTTGTGGTGGAATCGTTCCTGTAAAATTGCTACCACTTCCTGACATGGCTACGATTGTGGAAGAAGTCCAATTATTTGTTGTATATCTCAAATAAACTCCTTGACCAATCTCTACATTACCAGAACTTGTGGCTGTGACTATGACAGGAGATGTAGAAGGAACATTTGATGGTACTGGAGATTGCAAAACTGTAGATATAGTTCTAACCGAACCTTGCACTTCGAAAAGTACAAAATCACCTGTAGGGTTTGTGCCAGCATTTCGAGTTTTAAATATATATCTATAAGTAGTAGATGGTACATTATAATAAATAGCGCCACTTGTGGTACAAGTAGGATTTAAAGTGTAAATAGTATTTTTAGATATGTTTTGATCACTGCCAAGATTTATAGTTCTTTGAGCTGTAGTGCCACTCCAATCAATTCCGAATCTAAAATATTGATTACCTGTTCCATTGGATGTTAATTCAGCACCAAAACTTGAGCCATAATTAGCACTTAAATAGCTAAAATTCCCACTTCCTGTAGGACAATTGCTTCCTCCCCAACCTGATGAAAAACCACTACCAACAATAGCATTTTGACTTTTCGAAAACAATGGAACGATTGTTAATAAAACAAAACAGAATCTAGCCAAGAAAGTAAAATGTTGACGCATAATGATTGATTTAATGTGAACTTAATGTCATTACGACGCCAAGTTAATCCATTTTTTTTATTTCAACAACATTGCCCTTTAAAATTAACAATTCCAATTTACCATAGCTATAGTTTCATAATGTCAGTTACATTACATTAAGACACAAATAAATACTTTTAGCTGTCTATCTAAAAGGAACAACCGATTTATATTGTTCTGTAGCATATCCGCCCCAAATGCCTAATCCACCTTTGATATTGCTTGCTATTCGTGTATATGATGAAAAGGGTCCACCGCTATTTGCACTAAAATCTCTGGTATTCCAAAAATCAAAATGCGCTTTATCTATGGTACTCCACTTGATAGTAACCGTGTCTCCCCTAAGATATAGTCCAAACGAATCAGGATCGAAATCACCACCTCTTCTTTCTGCTTTTTGTAAGGGTACATCAAATTTTTTACCATCAAAAATCTCCCCATCTATGACAGATGTAAATGGAGCTATAAAGCCACTACCTTCAGTTGCTGTTTGATATCTATAATAATTAGCTACACCAGCAGGATCATTTATCGTTACTAGAAGTTGTGCCAATGTGTCAGATGGTTCACCTGGTGTATCGTCCCACTTAAGACTATCTAATGGGACAAACGACGGAACTGTTGTAGTTGCTGTGATTTCTTTACCGTCAATCAATACTTTTAAGTCATACCTTCTGCCATAATCTTTGGTTAGCTGCCCTAAAAGATCTACATATAAACATATATCAACAGCACTACTATCTGGCGTATATCCTAATACTTCATACACTTGAGCTTTTAACTCTTCTGGAATATCACTTAAACAAAGTTCAGTAAATGCGACTGTTTTATCTCCATCATTTACTGTAACTGTAGCTCCACGTAGGAACAATTCTGTAAACTTATCAGGCTCAATCGTTGAGATAAATGGGATACTTTTTGTCAGAATCACAAACGTAGGATTACTATTGCTACCGACTTCTACATATCCTTCCACGACTACTTCTTGCTCTTGCAAATTGGTATCAGGGATATATTCTTCTTCGCAAGAAAATAAGACTAGGGATAGAAGTAAAGCAACTAAATACTTTGGATTAATATATGTTGATATCATCATTTTTGATTCCATTTAAAATTGTAAGTAATACTAGGTATAATAGGGAAAATGGTAATTTTTGATCCAGTTATGGTACTTGAACCAGTTTGAAAATCAGTTTCAGTGTCAAAATTAATGAAGAAAGGATTTTTTCTATTGTATGAATTATACACCGCAAAAGTCCAACTGCCAGAATAACTTTTTTTACCATCAGGATTAGGTGTATAGGTAGCAGATAAATCTAATCTATGGTAGGCATCCAATCTAGCACTATTCCTAGGTCCGTAAAAAAGATTGACATTTTGTTCCACAAAGAAAAACCCTCTCACAGGTGTAAACAGTTTCCCACTACCATAGATAAATACTGCGCCTACATCCCATTTTTTACCTAATTTATAATTTGCTACTACCGAAAGATCATGCGTACGGTCATAAACAGCAGGATACCATCTTCCATCTTCTATATCATCAAAAGATCTTTCAGTTCTGGAAAGCGTATATCCTATCCATCCATTCAATCTTCCTTTTGCTTTTTTGAGAAAAAACTCGGCTCCATATGCCCTACCTTTCCCAAAAACAAAGGCATCCTCTACTTCTTTGGTGATGTCATTGACATAGTTATCTGCATAATCTATTTGGTTTTTCAAGTCTTTGTAATAAACTTCAATAGATGTCTCGTATGTATCGTTTTCTAAATTTTTAAAGACTCCTAAAGCATACTGAATACCTCGTTGTGGTTTAACAACTTCTGTACTTGGCACCCAAACATCTGCTGGCAAAGTGCTAGAAGAATTACTCACTAAATGA
>DAOLFJ010000266.1:0-6640 GCA_035326365.1 Saprospiraceae bacterium
ATTACCTCTAAATCCCCATCTCCACCTGAAATCTTACATACACATTGTCATCTGATGTACCATTTTCAAAATTTAGATGGTCAAGACTTGCTTCTAACTGCACTTTGAATGCATGTTCCCAGAAATACTTGGTGAGTCCTATGGAATACTGTTTTTGTTCAGGTGAGACCAAAGCAATCTTTGCATCGGGATGGATAATTGAATATCTTCCGATAAGTTCAAAATTGTTTTTAAATAGATAACTAGTTTGGAAATCCATGCCATGGCCTATATAAACTCGACTGACATCTCCATCTTCATTCATTGTAATAGGGTCAGAAGTGTTCCTGTTCATATAACTAGCCATAATGCAGTATCCTTGGTACTTAAGTATGGCGTCAGCAAATATGGACTGAAGATTTCTAGATTCATATAGTTCACTGCCCAACACGCCTGCCTGCCTTTTTGCTTTGTGGTTGTAGTGATAAGCAGCTGAAACCATTAATTTTGGGGTTGGTTCACGAAATTGATCTCCTTCAAAATAAGCACCATCTTTACCGAATTTACCGAATGGAAGAATCTCTAATTTACTTGTATATGCTAATCCATTATCTGGGGATTTGGTATAGTTCCTACCATCACCCGTAGAGATAGCTGACTTCAGATTCCAAGAAAATTGATCCTTTTTGTCATGGAAATGATTGATGAAAAACCCAAAATCTCTATCTATATTGAATCTAGCATTATTAATAGATCTATCCGTAAGTTGTAGGGCACCGCTTGAATTGACCCTTTGTCGATTACCGGGTAACTTAGTTTGGCCAAAACCAAAATTCCACTGTTTAGATGCATTATAATACACAACGGCATCTCTTATGATATTCAAGTTTTCACCATCAGTAATTTCTCCAACGTCGCCCGGTGCAAAGGATAATTGGAGTACGTATAAGAACTTAGGATTTCCTACGAATCCATCAAACCTAAGTCGCAATCTTCTGACTTGGCCATCAAATGCAGCTTCATCATCTTCATTTTTGAAATAAGAAAATCTGCTTTGGATTCTGAATCTGATGTTAAATTGGAATAAACTATCTGGTGAAGTAATCCCTACGCCCTTACCAAAATTATAGTAGGGTAGGTTAGATACGTCTATCATATTTCCTTTCTGACCTACTAAATGAGTGAGACAGATCACAAATAAGAAAACGCTATAAATAAATTTATTTTTCATTTGGTTGGTTTTGTGTTTGGTAATGAAAATAGGCTAGTCTTTTAACAACCAATATAAACCAAAACGTAATTTAGAGTCAAATTGTGGATGACCGATTGCGTCAAAATTTATATCGTTTCTGAATCTTTGGCTGAAATTTTCTAGCATTATTATTGCCCTAAATGATGAAACACGAGCTATCAAATACAAGTTTGCAGCTGGAAAAAATGGAAGATTAGTGTCAGTTTTTACAAATTCTCCATAAACAGGATGATATACACCACCTTCAAAATCATCTACTAACCTAACATCTAGTCCAATATTTAGATCCATTACTTTTTTGAAGGCACTGCCCGAATAGTATAATTGATGGGTTGAATAATAAGATGGCAAAGGGTACAAATTATTACTAAATACTTGATAATGAAATTGATTGTCAAGATGTATTCTCCAAATTCTGAAATTCTGTTTTAACCTAAAGTAAGTATTCGACAACACACCTGTAAGTTGTGTAGGAAGAAAGTCTTTATTCCAAAATACTGGGTTATTAACGATATTCTGTGCAAACCCTGCTTGAAACCTTAGAGTCGGTACATCCAAATCAGCTTGTAAAATAGTCCCGAATGATGGCGTGAAATTATTAGTAAATATAATTTGGTCATTAATTATTAACGAGTTAGTGTGGAGCGACTGTTCACTTCTGAATACTTGTATGCCGCTCGCTAACTTAGCGATTTTAGATACTTTGATATCTATCTTACCACTGACATCAAAATTTCCAGCATTATTAAGTAGTCCTAGTTTCGCAGATGTATTCATTTCTAATCCGCTAAAAATAGGCACTTTCCCATCAAATCTCAAAGTTAAGTCTGTTCTACTTGACGGTGTACTCCCATTTGTGATATTAAAATGATCGAATGTGAGACCTAAACGACCTTGCACTCCCGCGATTCGTTCACCATTTATAAAAAATGTGTTTCTGATTTGATTTACGGTAACATATCTTCTGATACCACGTGTATCAATATTAAGATTGCCATAAAATGTGCTATCATTATTGGTATTCAGCGTATTATCACTAAAAATGAAGTATGAAGGTTTGTATTCGAGATCATTTCTGAGATATACACGCCAAGTTTTACTTTTTGCATTATTTAGTTTAAGATATTGTACCAAAGCTAAAGTTCTTTCCTGTTGCCTCGTTCGTGCATTATTTAGTTTTGTTATGATACTGGCACGAAACTCGTTATCTACCAAATCACTTATATTTTGTAAACCACCACTATTTTGTTCTTCATTAGCATTCTGAAGAAAAACCAAAAACGCGTTATACTTATCTGATTTACTTTTATACCTGAAACCTATGCCAAAATTAGTAGATTTTGTGGCTTGGTTATTATAAATACCTACTTGGCTGATGCGATTATAGTTTAGACTGACAGAAAGTCCATCACTAAAATTACGTGAAAATTCAGCACCAACATGAAGATTTTGTTGATTGGCCAATTGTGTGAAACTAAGTTCAGTGAGCGGCCTATTTTGTTCATAAAATCTAAAGTTGTCCGTGGTAAGTTTGTATATGTTGTATTGATCATAACCTGTATTGAATCCAGTGTTAATTACAGGTCTGTAGCGGAGTGGGGACGTGGCAGATCCTCTATTGCCTGTATTGTATTGCTCATTTCCGTCTCGCCAAATTGGATCACGATGTAGAAATTGAATATTTGCAGCCGTGTCCACCATATTTGTTTTTTCAAAAATATTGTCAAGCAATACATACATATAAATGGTAGTGTCGAGGCCTGAATCTTCTTCCTGTTGTTGTGGGATTTGATTGGGATTTCCTTGTCCGTAATTAGGTCTTCCTGAATTATTAGGTAGAAACTGTCCGTAAACTATGCTACTGGACAATATCGAAATTATTATTAACGCAAAGTTAAATAACTTAGACAAACTGAACTTGGTTATAAATGTAGGTAAACTCAATCGTTTGACATGCTTGGTTAATAATGAATAACGATGCAAAATAGGGAAACATTGCCACAAGATCAAAACTTATATATCTTATGAAAACAATGAGTCGACAAATGCTTTACGATTGAATACTTGTAATTGATCCATACCTTCACCTACACCTATGTATTTGATAGGAATTTTAAATTGATCTGAGATTCCGAGTACTACACCTCCTTTTGCACTACCGTCTAGTTTCGTCAGTGCGATAGCTGTCACATTGGTTGCAGCTGTAAAGTGTTTTGCTTGTTCGATGGCATTTTGACCAGTCGTGGCGTCAAGTACAAGGAGTACTTCATGTGGCGCTTCAGGATATTTTTTTTCTATGGATCTTTTAATTTTAGTTAGTTCTTCCATGAGTTGTTTTTTGGTATGTAACCTTCCCGCAGTATCGATAATGGCAACATCCATGTTGTTGTTTTGGGCATATTGCACAGCTTCGTAAGCAACTGCTGCAGGATCTGTATTCATCCCTTTAGAATAGAAATCACTATTGCTTCTATCCGCCCAGATTTTCAATTGGTCTACAGCAGCAGCTCTAAAAGTGTCTCCAGCTCCGAGAACAACTTTCTGGCCTTTTTTTCTATACTGATTGGCTATTTTGCCTATCGTGGTTGTTTTGCCTACACCATTTACACCCACTACCATGATAACGAATGGATGTGCGCCAACTGGTATTTCAAAATCTTCAATATCCTGTGTGTTATTTTCTGACAAAATATCAACCACTACGTTTTTAAGTATTTGGTTGAGTTCATCCGTATTTAAGTATTTATCTTCAGCTACTTTTTTTTCTAGCCTTTCAATGATTTTTACGGTTGTTTCAAGTCCTACATCAGATGATATAAGGATATTTTCAAGTTCGTCAAGAAACTCTAGATCAACCCTAGACTTTCCTGCTACAGCTTTAGTAATTTGTGAGAAAAAGCTTTGTTTTGTTTTCTCCAACCCTTTGTTCAGGTCTTCTTCTTTGTCTTTGGAGAAAAATTTCTTAAAAAAGCTCATAATATTAATTTAGATAGGATAAAAAACAATAGTAAAAATGTATTAGAAATGGTTTCATAACTCTTTTGAGTAATAAACACAAAAAGGGCTTTTCTCTTTATCAGAAAGAAAAACCCTTTTATTAATCTTGTAATAACAGATTATTTATTCTCTTCAAAGAATTCTTTGACCTTATCCTTGTGGATAATAGATTCTTTGTATGAATATTTACCAGTTACTGGATCTTTGATAGATTTAACTACTTTAACGTGATCTCTACCAGAACCTGCATTTGCTGCCCTTTGGGCTACTCTCGCGTTTTTCGATACTTTAGCCATTATTATTTAATTTCTTTGTGAAGTGTATATCTCTTTAATACAGCATTGAATTTTTTAATCTCCAATCTGTCAGGATTATTCTTTCTATTCTTTTCCGTTACGTATCTTGACGTACCGCCCATTCCACTTGCTTTGTGTTCTGTACACTCAAGTATAATTTGGATTCTGTTACCCTTTGCTTTCTTTGCCATGGCTATCCTACGTTTTTACTTTATTATTATGTTAATTTTACGCCAGTTTTAACACCGGAATATTCCAATTCTTTCAAGTAAGCATGAAGACCTTTTTTGTCTATATTCTTTAATGCTTGTGAACAAATTTTAATGGTTACCCATTGACCTGTCTCAGGTATGAAAAATCTCTTTGTAAACAAATTAGGTAAGAACCTTCTATTTGTCTTCACATTTGAGTGAGATACTTTGTGCCCTTTCATGGGTCTTTTACCTGTTAATTGGCAAACTCTTGACATTTCGCTTTTTTTTAAATTTTAATGTACTAAAGGCAAAAAAACTTTTCTTTAATTACCTATTTTTAAGTTTTGTGACACCGGAAGGATTCGAACCTTCAACCGCCTGATTCGTAGTCAGGTACTCTATCCAGTTGAGCTACGGCGCCTCGGTACGTTTTACAACTTCCTATGTCTCTATCTATCAATGATTTACATCTTATTGATATAACAGCCTTCTACTGTTTTTTGAAATAGGCTGCAAAGATAATAGTTTTATTTGTTTCTGCAAAACATTTTTTTAAAATAAATATATAAATTTTTCTAATATCAATTTATTTTATTCGTTTTAATATCTCTCAACATTGATTAATCTTTAAAAACGGTCACATATTGAATGACAATAATTTAAAACCAACGTTTATTTCTAAACCACACAATTAATAACAAAGTGACTATGATCATAAATCCCCAAATATAAAAGTAACCATAATGCCATCTCAGTTCAGGCATGTTGTCAAAATTCATCCCGTACACACCAACTATGAAAGTGAGTGGAATAAATACAGTAGAAATAATGGTCAATACTTTCATGATCCTGTTCATCTCATGACTCAGTGAATTGAGATATACATCTTTCAAACTTAAATTGATCTCTCTATAGGTTTCTACCGTTTCTAAAACTTGTATAGTGTGGTCAAGGACATCTTTGAAGTATTTTTTTGTTTTTTCATCTATCAAATCATTTTCTGTGCTTATAATTCTGTTTAACACATCACGTAGTGGGTATATGTGTTTGCGCAATTGCATAATGTCCTTTTTATTATCTTGGATTTTTTCAAGATCTTGAGCTGTCGGATGATGCATGATACCATCTTCTATTTCTTCGAGATAGTCACCTAATTTTTCTAATATTTCAAAATAATTATCTACTGTTACATCCAAAAGTCTATAGAAAAGATAATCTACTTCTTTTGTCCTTATGATAGAGCCATCAGTATTGAGTCGAGTTCTAATTTGATCAAACTGATCCCCAGGTATTTCTTGAAAGGATAATACCGTTTTATCTAGCAGTATAAATGATAATTGTTCTTCATCAAGACATCTGTTTTCTTCATTCCAGTTAAGTGATTTGAAGGTCATAAAAAGATACTTAGAATCTTCTTCTACTTTCGGACGTTGAAAAACATTCAGTATGTCTTCTTGGAATAGTGTGTGGATACCATATTTATCGCAAATTAATCTAACATAACTTTCATCACTAATACCATTGATATTTATCCATTCTTTTTTTGCAGTAGGTTTTCTTTCTATAGTTTGGCTGAGATTCGGGTGACTTTTTTCACATGATGTCTCATCGTAAGAGATGATATCTATGACAGGAATCTCAATTTTGTTTTTCCCGGTATAAATATGTGTACCTGGTGGAAGACCCTTTTTACCTGAATGGTACTGTTTTTTATATTTTTTTTTATGTTCAGCTGCCATTTTGGTGGGTTTATCTTGTTGCTACACCTGGATATAATGGATTTGGTGTTGTTTTATATGTTTTGTTGAGTGGTATATTAACGCCAATTTTGTAGATAGATGGTACTAAAATATCACGATTATAGTTATTGGTTAGGTCATCACTTACATCAAAATCCAATAAATGTTGATCCACAAAAGCAT
>DAOLFJ010000267.1:0-6597 GCA_035326365.1 Saprospiraceae bacterium
CCATTTGTAAATAAATTTACCCTTGAATTTTTATTCCCTTGAAAACTAAAGTCCAAATTATCTCTCCATACTGAATTAGGCGCTACAGGTACTAATTGTCCATACCCTTCAAACCAACCAGGTGAAATTGTAGAAATATTATTTCCATTATATCCTGAGAAGTTTTGAGAAATAGGTAAATCTTGTGAAGATGGAATTAAGGAGGTTAATGAAATATTGTCTATAGCAATGGGAGGTTGTGAACCTACAGTATCATCGTTTTTCCAAGTTATTATTATTCTTCTTGTACTCATTTCTGAACAATTACCAATAAGTGAAGCACCTACATTTACTGAAGCTGTATTAAAACTGTTATTTGTTGCAAATTCAGCAAAAGTTGATGCAGGAGCTTCAAGCCCTCCTGTTCCTAAAGAAACATTAGATGCAATAGGAGTGTACGTTGTTGGCGCAATTGATATCATTACGTTGTCATACCCGCTTTCACCAAAACATTGCCAATTAAAAGATAAATTAACATTTGTTTCGCCAGCTGGAAATGTAACATCCCTGTAAATATGTACTACAGATGTTGAAGTATTTAGATAGTTCCAAGTCGTCCCAGAAGCGTTGTTTGAGATATAAGCTGCTCTAGTAGGAAAGTTTGTACCTCCAGGTACTGTTCCTAAAAACCACTTGTTGACAACTGTCCCATTCACTACAGTCCACCCATTTGAAGCAAAAGTAGTTCCATTTTGAAACCCTCCCGCTCCATTTGGATCAATAAGAACTGTTTGAGAATTTAATTGATTATAAAAAATGGAAATAATCAAAAAAACAAGAATGATGGTAGAAAATCTAAAAGTCATTGTAAATATGTTTTGATTTAAAATTTTCACAATAATTATAGCAAAAATAATTTATCCGAAAAATAATACTTTTATTGTAAAATTAAGTAAAAAGTAACCTTCCATCGCATAATTTTAAATTGTTTCTAATACTGAATGTTCTCACCATATAAAAATCTATAAAATTAAAGTATACATTATATAATAAAATATCTTATTAAAATTCAAAATGATTTAGGTAACCTTCAAGCACAAAAGTAATAATTGGTTATTCCACTGTCAATATAACTTTTGTTATATGCCATCTAAGTTAAACCAAACCCAATATGGTATAAAGTGAAAGGAAAACTTCTCAAAGAAAAAATAAGTATAAATTATGCAGTTCAAGACTGCTCCCGTTGTTTGGTCCTGAAAAGATATAGTATAAATATCCATCAGACACAATTGATGTAAGTAAGTCATCATCTGTGTTTTATTTGGTTATCAAAAAAAAAACTACGCACCACCGAAACAAATACAATAAATCTATAAGAACTAAAGTACCAAAGCAAATGTAATTATATTTCTTAAAGTAGGTATTATTTAGTGTATTATATTTTATAAAGTGACCAGAGAATAATATTAAAGGTACATCACGACCGTAAGGCAATTTTAAATATCACTTTAAATTCCGCTTGAATTAAATCACCCTAACCCATCCAAAGGACTCTTCTATATCGAGATCAAAGACTACAAAGGACAAGTCATCATGAAAATTTCCAAAGCTTCAGGGAAGCTCATTGAAACACATCATCTGATGTATTCTGAATTGATGAGCTGGAGATTGAGTAACGGGATTAATTTAATTTCATTGGAAATTTCATCGACTTACATGTTTCATATATCACTAATGATATATTAGACCAATTGGATGTGCCCAATTCAATAAAAAAAGTACCAACTTTATATTTATTGTAATTTTCAGATGGTACTTGTTAAACTACCCATTTTTTAAAGTGTTTAATAATTCCTTCTTCGGCTCCAATGTAACCCATTATTTAAACGCATTATAATATCAAGTCAAATCAATTTTATTTTAACTATTTAACTTACTAATACCTACATCTCAATGCCCCGATATATTTAAGACTCTATTTTCATTGATATCTAAAAGAGTTCCTTGACCTGTAGTAATACTTCCAATATTTGGATTTGAGTCTATGACTACGATACCATTATTGATAATCACATCAGAATTTACAATGGGGACACCATTACAATTCCAGTTCATAGGATTTTCCCACTCATTATTTATCGTTCCTGTCCAGATATATACGAACGTGAGTATATGTTCATCACTAAAATTTGATGTATTCCCCAGGGTTACCTCGCATCTATATTTATTTCCATAGAAACTACTAGGGCTACCCATGATATGTAAGCTATCAGTATTTGTCCCAGAATAATTTATCCCGTTCTGAATATCTAAAAAACCAATTCCTTCATCCACTTGCCATTGATACATCGCTCCAGCCGAACTAATCCCTGAAATAAAAATTTGATCCGCAGGACAAGGCGTGTTATTTTGATTTTTCACAAAAGTATCTAACACAATACTACTCCAATACCCAAGGTTGTCAGAAAAAAACATAGCCACTACATGTTCTCCCTGAGTAAGATCATTCGTATTAGCTTGAATAATTGCTTCCACATTGTTTTGGCCAGAAAATGTAACTGTTTTATAGTTTGGATAATCTGAATCAAACCAATAAACACACTTTGAAATAGTCCCTTCACTATGATCACCTTTTACAAAAAATGATGTGCTAACTATGCTCCATTTTTTTCCATCAGGTTTAAATCTGATGTTAAATGTATGTAGGCCATTAGATAGAGCCGATGTAACTATATCATTTAAAAGTACAAATGGATTTGCATCATTAATATTTTGAGTGATAGAATCCTGCAGATTATTATCAAACCAATATTGGTACTTTGCCTGCCCTAGTATTTCCTCAGGTACTTTATAAAAGAAAGATGAAGTAATTGTGCTCCAAGTTTTTCCATCAGGCCTAAATCTAATATTAAACGTATGAAGCCCACTTGAAACAGTATCTACATCAATATGATTAAGCAATATAAGATTAGTAGTTGAAGTAATATTTTGTGAATGTCTATCATTATAATTTTGATCTATCCAAAATTCATACTGCGGGTCTCCTTCAGGAACTTCTATTGGTTTGTAAAAAAAAGTAGATGACGTACTACTCCAATACTTTCCTTCTGGTCTGAATCGGATGTTGAATGTATGAAGACCATTTGAGATAGTATCCACCTCAATATCATTAAGTAATATTAGGATATTAGTTGAAGTAATATTTTGTGAATACCTATTCTCGTAATTTTGATCTAGCCAAAATTCATATTTTGGAGTACCAATAGGTATAATTTTAGTTTTATAAAAAAATGAAGAGCTTATAGAACTCCAATGCTTACCGTCAGGTTTGAACCTGATATTGAATGTATGAAGTCCAGAGCTAGTATTGTATGTATTAAAACTATTGTTTAGATTTAGGTTATTGGTTGATGCAAATTGATTTGTCACTTTTAGTGAAAAGTTATTATCAAACCAATATTGATACCTTGGACTACCTGAAGGGAACTTATTATCCGTTTTGTAAAAGAAAGAACTAACACAACTACTCCAATCGTTGGTCTCATCTTTAAACTGAAAATTTAAAGTATGTAACCCATCTACTAAAGTATTAGTTAAAATATTTTGTTGGATATCATACAGGTTATTTGGAGCATTTGTAGTATTTGTAACTAGTGAATGAGAAAAATTATTGTCAAACCAAAATCTGTATGCTGGTTGAGTTAAAGAAATTGGTGTTGAAATTGTTAAGAATGTCGATGCAAAATTATTCATCTCATCACATTCTTCAATAATACTATTTGCGTCAATCCAAAAATATAGATAATACATTCCATTTGGAATTGAGCTTGGCAATGTAATACTAATGTTTGAAAGCGTTAAAGTGTCATTTGATGGTAGAGCCTGTGTAATAATGTAACTATCCACAAAAATATCGCCATTTTGATCTTGTGTAAGATAGGCATCTTCACTTAGGTAAAATTTCAAAATATCTGGATTGGCTGAAGTTAAACCTCTGTTTATAACTTTGCAACTAAAATCAATAGTTTGATTACTCGAAGACATCATTGGAAAAATGGTAGGCTGTATTGCTATAAAATCAGGTAGGTCACATTTTACGACACAGATTTCAAACTCATGACTATTTGGAGTGGTGCCATTTACAAATCCCCATAATCTAATAAAATATTGAGTATTGGGCAGTAAACCAGTAAGTGTTACAGATTCAGTACCACCCGATCCAGTATTATTAATACATGCTCCATTAAACTCTTGCATATTTGTTCCACATGGTCCTGTTAATACCTGAAATACGGCATCAAATTGATCTAAAGATGTAACTGTGATTGACACTGAAGCAGTAATGGCTGAAGTTGTAAAAGAAAAAAAGACATCGTCATCCTGATCACCGTCACAAGAGGAGAATCCTGATGATGTGGCACCGCATGTTGAGAATAAAGTTGGAGTGCAAACATTAGAAACAGGCAAGACAATTTGTACAAAAGGTAAGTAGCATTCATTGTTGCTAGGTACATTGCAGGTTACAGGTAACAAAGGCAGACAACTTGATTCTAAACAATCAGCATTATTAATTTTATTTCTTATTCGGGCACTAGGTTCAACACCAAAGCCATACACGAAATTTACCAAAACATTTTGTATTTCATGACAATATGACATTATTGTTCCACCATTCGAAGGATAACCTGGATTTGAGCAAAAAATTGGAGGCGAACATCCGTCTATTGCTTGATTATTAAACAATCCCCATTCACAAGCATGAGTGTGCGGCGAACCTAAGACATGACCAAACTCATGAGTGATAAAATGAATAGTACCGCTGTAATTTGGAACATCAGGATAGACAAGGGATACTGGAGCATAAGAATAATTTTCGCCTTCTTCGCACAATCCATACAAATCTGCAGCACCACAACTTGCACCTGGTGTTATTGCGACTAATTGTCCCACATCAGCATCGAACTGTGGTCTCACTTGCTTAAAAAGTGCCAATTGATCTTGGCAATCAATAAGATCGTATGGGTCCACACTAGTCCAAATAAACACTTGTCTTAATGAAACTGTAATATTGTCATTAAAAAACAATGTAGATACATTATTATGAATGGCACTTACCCAATTAAATGTAGTTTGTAAATTGTTATTGTTGGCTAAATATAAATCATGGTCAATTTCATAATAAAGGCTAACACATTTATTAGTCCTATTTCCATCCGTACTTTTTTCATTGAGATTAATAAGTCTTGCATCACTTTTTTCAATAGTAGCACATTTGATGCTATTTTTAAAATTAACATCTTTATCATAATAAACTATTTGTTCATTTTTATTTTTTCCTTTTTGAAAAACTAAATTTCCATTTCGTGAATTTGATATAATCATGTAAAATTCATCTTCGAAAAAACTGGCTGTTACTAATGAATTATTATCTCCTTTTACTATGCCTCTATAATGTTTACCATGTTTTAATGTTTCGCTTGTATTAATAGAAAAATCTTCCCTAAATAAATTTGCTTCTAATAATTCTAAGTCAAAATTTGATTTATCAATTTTAACTTTAAGAATTAGTCCTGCATTAATAGAGGATGCAATTTCATTAATAGAAACAGAATTGAATTTATAGATACTTGCATTTCTATTCATCAAGCTTGAATCACTCTTCGACAAAATGCCAAATAGTGAGTAGTTATCAAATTTAATATTCCTTTGTTTTGAACTTGCAACCAATTGAGCAACTGGCTTCAAATTGGATTGAGATAATACCTTAATGTTTAAAATTGATAAAAACAAGAACAATACCTTGATTTTTAACATATATATCTTCACTACACTGTTCATACCAATCAATTTCCTGTCCTAACCTTAAAATGAATCTGAAGCTGCCCACTACTATTTGTCTGTCCTGCAACCTGCTTAAAGTAAATATGTGGATTGGAAGGTATCGACCCATCTATCCATGGAAAGACACCACCATAGATCCCCCGATCAGTACCATCTGTACCTGAATTTTTGCATGCTGATGATGACAATATATGATAATCAAAAGGTTCATTTATTGGGTCTTCAAAAATTTCTGTAAAAGTCTCCCAAACATTATTGTTAATAATATTATTACTGCCCGTTATACTTGCATTAGCATTATTATTAAATATCGAATTATTAGATGAAGATGTTGCTTGTTGGAAAATGTTGTTGTTATATACGCATGAATTCGGTAAACTTAGATAATAGAATGCTATGTTAAAAAAGAATAAATTATTATTAAACTCGATATTTGCTTCACCTGCAATACCTAAAGTAGAAAGGATAATATTATTTGAAATTAAAGAGTTTGAAATATTTCCTTTTATTGAAGACCAAATTGATCCACAACCTGAACTATTAATTACATTGTTTCTTAATACAATATTCGTTGAAGGTTGTGAAAAACTGATTCCACTATTTAAAAAACAATTTGATACTTGGTAGTTTGAAAAAGTATCTATGAAATCAATACTTCCATTATTGCAGTTTCCCGGTGCTTGTGATGTAAAATATACACCTTCGACGGTCCCACCTTCAGACCCCAAACCAATTTGTAATGAATTCAATCTTGTTATACCCGTCACTGAAGAAGAA
>DAOLFJ010000268.1:0-6589 GCA_035326365.1 Saprospiraceae bacterium
TTTTTGTTTGTCTTAGCGTCCCCGCTAAGATATAGTATCCCAAGGCTTCTAGCCTTGCATTTATTATTATCACTAAGGCAAGATGCCTGAATATACTGCATCGTAGCTAGGAAGCTACGACGAATGAGAGTATTACATTGTTTATCGTCGATGTTATCTTGAAAACAAGAAAAGATCGACATTTTTCCCAAAGAAATTTGTAATAATAAAATCTCTAATTTACAGTTATATGCAAATGAAATTTTTTCAACTTCAAACATATTTGGAAAAACCGTTGGTGTGACGTAGCTTTGTTATAAAAATAAGTAAGTTATAATGAATTATAAAGACAAATTATTAAAATAGGAATAACATGGAACTCAACAATTTAAGAGCGATTATCAAACCCAAAGGTTATAAAGCTGATAGAGAACTCGGCTTAAAAGAAAAACTTTTCGGATATGACCAATCACCCATGGTTGCATACGGAACAGATCAAGGGTCTCATATAGAATATGAAGAAGCAATTGATGCAAGCGATTTGGAATCAAAACTGAAAGAAATAAAAAAAATAGCTTTATCTAATAATTCCAAGATATTTGTTTCTCATTCTGTTCAAGACATAGATGGAGAAAAACTGTTCCTAGTCAATCCACATGAGTATGCAGCAGAGAAAATACTTGATAAAGAATTTCTAAAAACTGTATCTAAAGAACTAAATAGTGAATCCTTTCTGGTAGGTATACCTCACCAAGGAGTCTTTGCAGCAGTTTCAAGTTTAAGTTCATTTAAAGGTAAATTCTTAGGTTTTATTAAACAGAAATTTGAAAATCCAGAAGCTAACCCAATCACACCACACGTATTTGAGATTTATCAAGGTGAAATAATTGCAGTTGCAGGAGAAGATGCAGGTGGCACAATGAATACAATTGAACAAAAGTCAAATGGGGATTTAATTGTAGAATTGGACTCAAAAAACTTTGATGAATTCACGAAACAAGTTTCACAAGGATATTCTCAAGCCATGTTGCTAGCGATGAAGAATAAAGATTTTTCAGGAAATATAATATTTAACGAAAATAATAAGTCCTTCGAATTCGATAATACTGTATTAGCAAAATGTAAATCATTCATTGATCAGATAAATGGTAATGAAATGGCTCAAACAGTTAGTAAAGCAATCTCAGGACATGGAATACATCCATCATTCACTCATCGTGGGCTTAAAGTAGATTTGGAACTCAGTCAAGGACGGTCAAATAAGACCACACAAGAAAAGGCCAAAAATAAAAAATGGTGGCAATTTGGAAAATAGAAGTCAAGAACACCTTACACCACGACCATACTCCCTATCGGTCGTCCGTCGCCAGTACTAACAGTTATAATTCATTAAGAAAAATAAACAATTAGCAATTTGACAAAAGTAATAGGATATGGAATTTATACAGTTATTGCCTTATGTGGTTTGACTCAATTCTTCTTATTATCAGGATTAATATGGAATGTAACATTCCCATTTGTTCAATTATTTTTATTAGTAATTGGTTTTATAAGATATCAAAAAAACAGTGTAATTAAGTACAGTTCCTTATTGATTGGATTACTCTTTTTATTTGAAATAGGATTTTCGGTTTACTCAAACTCTAATATCAAATCAAACGATTTGGATAAGGAGATCACAGTCATGTCCTATAATTTATTCTTTAAAAATAAGCATCAAGATCATTCTATATCTATTATAAAAAAAGCAAATCCAGATATCTTAATTGTCCAGGAACTAACACCAAATTGGGCTTCAAAAATCGAAAAGTCTTTGGGAGAATCTTATAAATACAAATTGACCAAATCTTTGACAGGAACTCATGGTATTGGAATATATTCTAAATACAAGATAAGCGAACAAGCATTTTTAGAGAATTCTGCTAATAAGCCATATGCTCAAATTGTGACATTAAATGTAGGAGATAAATCTATTCAGCTGATCAATACTCATTTAGCATCGCCAGCAATTGCAATTGAAAATAGAGACAAATTTTTCTCATTATTTATGGCAAATTATCAAATAAGAAAAGAGCAAATTATCAAAATTAATGAATTAGCTGAAAATCAAAACTACGACTGTCAACTTCTTGTAGGTGATCTAAACACTTTACATGCTGAGCCAATTTTTAAAAGACTTAGATTAAAATGGGTAAACTCAAATAATGGGTTGTTTAGGTGGATGAAATTTAATTTTCCTCACACTTCTAAAATTATTCCTATTGTTACTTTGGATTACATACTTGGGAGAGGTAAATTGAAATTTATAGAATCAAAAGTAATCGAAGGTGGTAGTTCAGATCACTTGGCAATAATGGCAAAACTAAATATCTGAAAACGAGCTATAACAAGCCCTAGCACAGTCA
The DNA here is from genome assembly GCA_035326365.1 of Saprospiraceae bacterium. GTDB lineage: Bacteria > Bacteroidota > Bacteroidia > Chitinophagales > Saprospiraceae > OLB9. The sequence goes on from DAOLFJ010000268.1 coordinate 2,385, forward strand.
TGCATCCTATCGTTAGCTCGACGGGTGCAGCTTCGCCCTTATAGTAGTAAACAAGAAAACATAAATAGTCTACTCAAAGAACTTAAAAAGAATAACATCCGTAATTTACTATTAATGACAAATGAAAATTGTTTAGTATTTCTAAGTTACCCATAAGCCTATGACATATTTACATCCCAAAGACCCGGACAGTCATTTCAGCAATATCAAAGACAAGGTAGTAATGTAATTCCACCATACGTATAACAAAAGTTATGTTGCGTGACAACTTTGATGAACTTACTTTTGCAATTTTATGTTAAGTTCTAATAAAAGTTATGTTAGCTTTATAGACATAGATGGATATGGACAAGAAATCAAGGAGTTATGAGGGTTTTAATAAAATGGAGTGGGGGAAGTGGAAAGTTAGTGATCAATCCTTAATAACGGAACAAATGTAAGCAACAAACCAAATAATAATAATAATAGTAATGATGAATTGGGGAAAATTAATAAATAATTCTAGGCTAAGGCAATCAAAAAGAGGTGCTGATGCTAGAAACGATTTTGAAAGTGATTTTGGTAGGATAATCTTTAGCTCAGCAATGAGAAGAATGCACGACAAAACTCAAGTGTTTCCCTTAACTAGTGATGACAATATTCATAGTCGTTTAACTCACTCAATGGAAGTAATGGCAATTGGTCATTCATTAGGAATTAGGATTTGCGAAAATGAAAATTTTGCATCTATGGTTGGCTCAAGCAAAATAGACCTGTTTAGAGAAATTCCTGTTTTACTCAAAAATGCATGTTTAGTCCACGACATAGGGAATCCCCCATTTGGACATTTTGGAGAAACAGTGATTCAAGAATATTTCAAAAAAACCTTTGCAAAGGAAAAGGAAAAAGAAGCATCGGAAAGTAAAAACGTAAGAACATTAAAGTTGACAAAAGAAGAACAAGAAGACTTTACAAATTTTGACGGCAACGCACAAGGATTTCGTGTACTTACAAAATTACAAATATTAAACGATGTATTTGGCTTAAATTTGACTTTCGGAACTTTGGCATCTTACACTAAGTATCCAAACTATGGAAAAATTGACCAAAGTAAAATAGGAAAGAAAAAAAGAGGTGTTTTTCAATCTGAAATTCAATACTTAGAACAAATTAGTGATGCTTGTGGTTTAAAGAAAGATGGTGTCATAATCCGTCACCCACTTTGCTTTATAATGGAAGCAGCAGATTCAATCTGCTATTCAGTTATGGATATGGAAGATGGATTTAACAAGGGTTGGTATTCCTTTTCAGAAATAGGAAAACACTTTATATCTGACGATGAAATACAAGACGAAATAGCAAAGTTAGAAAGAGAGCATTCTGGGAAGGGTCAAGAAATTACTAAAATGGTGAATTTACGAATTTACCTCATAGACAGATTAGTCAAAATAGCAGAAGATAACTTTCTGAAAAACTTATCTGAAATTTCAAATGGACAATACGACAAAGAATTGATAAAAGATGATAAAAAAGGATTAGAAAAATTATTGACTAACTTTTGTGTAACTAAAATCTTCCCAAACCGTGAGATCACTTCTCTTGAATTGACGGGACACTCGGTTTTGACAGGACTTTTGGATTATTACATAGAATTTATATTTCATGAAAATAAAGCTTATAGAAATAGAGCACAAGGGTTAATTTCTGATGGCATTTTAAGAGCTGCATTTTTTGAAAATAAAGACTCAATTTTTTCTAAAAGACTGCAAGAATTTTTGGATAAATCTCAAGAAGAGAATGATAATAAAGTTAAATACGAACAACAATACTCAGAATTACAAAAATTGCTTAATTGCTTATCACAATTAAAATCCGAATTAAGAAATACAGAAGGGAATGAAGAAGAATTAAGAAAAACTGAAGTTAAAATATTTGATATTGTAAAACCACATATTGATGATTTGAATGACTATTTTAAACTTAGAGTAATAGTGGATTTTATTTCAGGAATGACAGACCAATTTGCATTAAATCATTATCAAAAATTAAGTGGCCAAAAGATTAACTGATATAAAAGTAAAAATTGATTCATCTGGAATGACTTTCAAAAGCCATATAGAAATGACTTTGGATAAAGGAGTATTTGAATTAATTGACAAACTAAGTGAAACAACACAAGTATATATTTTCAGTGGTATTATTCGCAACTATTTCTTAAAAATTGAAGATCATAGAGATGTTGATATCTTTATTGATGGAATAATTGATATTGAATCTTTAGTTAAAAGATACAATTACCGCAGAAATAGCTTTGGTGGTTATAAAATAACAATTGAAAACACAAATGTAGATTTATGGTTTTTAAAAGACACTTGGACACTAAGTAAATTACAAAGCGTATTAGATTTTGAACTTGCTAAATATATTCCGAATACTGCTTTTTTTAATTTTTCTTCAATTATGTTTTCTTTCAATGAAGCCAAATTTTACTATACAAAGAATTTCACAAGCTTTTTACAAAACAAGAAAATTAATTTTGTTTATGAACCGAATGCAAACTATTCTTTGTGTGTTGTAAATAGTTTTTATTATTCTGACAAGTTTAAATTGCCACTTGCAGATAAACTAAAAAATCATATAAAGCACTTACACAAATCAAATGCTAACAAATATCAAGAGACACAATTAAAACATTTCGGTAAAGTTCATTATACAAATGAAGTTATAAACAAGAGAATTGCAGAGCTAAAAACTACAAAAGGGCGAACCAATAATTTGGGTTTGGCAAAAGCTGGTCTTTTTGACTAGTCTTATCATTTGAACTTTCTATTAGTTTTGGTACTAAATTTGAATTTTGGTGCTTTCTAAACCCACCTTCGCCAAACCCTAAACCGTTGAAAAGAAGAAAATTTGAATCTTTTGACCAAAAAGTTAAAAAAATAATTTTCATAATCTACGGTTAAATACAAATGAAATTTCTATTGTAAAGATTCATTTACAAAGATATTTGGAAAAATGGCAAGTGTGTTGTAGGTTTGTTGTTTAAATAAGTAAGTTAACTTTCACCAAAATTAAAAGAAGAATAAATAAAACATGCACGTTAAATTTACAGGAGCAGAGACAGGTCATAACCCACCACCGATGCAAATAAATTGTCCATTTTGTGGAGGATTTGGGACATTTCAAGTGTTGAATAATTTAAAAACTGATACTAATACAAATATTTCAGTTCAATCTTGTCCTTCTCTAAATTGCAAAGCATTGGTTCTAGGAATATTTAAAGGCATTCATCTTCAAAAAACCTACCCAGGATTAGGGAGACCTGTAAATACTGATAATGTGCCCAATAGGATAAAATCAGCATTTAAGGAAGGTGTCGAATGTTTTGCAAATAATTGCCACGTTGCAGCCGCAATAATGATTCGCAAGACTCTAGAAGAGATTTGTATTGACAAAGGTGCAACGGGTAATAATCTATATAAGAAAATAGAGGATTTATCCACCAAAATTCTGATACCAAAAGAATTAGTAGAAGCAATGCACGAACTTAGACTATTAGGTAATGATGCCGCCCATATTGAAGCAGAAACATACAATGAAATCGGAGTTAATGAATTGACCATATCAATTGATTTTACCCAAGAAATAATTAAAGCAATTTATCAATACGAAAATCTGTTGACTAAGCTCAGAAGTTTAAAGAAGCCGAATGATGCTGAGATAACCAGTCCTGAATAGTTCCTTTTTTTGATGAATAGAATTTAGCAAAAGAAATCATATCCTCAATTGAAAATGAACCATTGATGTCAACTTCAGCGATTAATTGACCTGACTTATCATAAACTTGTGTGATTACCCGAACAAGAGAACCTTAACTTTCACCGCTTCCTTTTCGAGCTAAATCTGATACAATTAATTCTTTGCAAAAAAATCAAGTTAAATAAACTAAAAATAGAAAAAAGCAGTCGAAAAGATAACAAGGGGTGCATGGAATGAACACTAGACCGTTATACTCCAAAAATAATAAAATGAAATTTAAACCTTAAACAAAAAAACAAATCAACAATCAAAAAAAACAATCCACCTCTACCTAACCACCTTTTCCATCCATTGATTTTTCCCATCAGAGATCGATATAATATACATACCTGCGGATAAATGTTGTAGGTCGATGGTCTGATTTGAGGTGATGGAGGTGGTCATCATGGTTTTACCGGTGATGTCTG
>DAOLFJ010000269.1:0-6555 GCA_035326365.1 Saprospiraceae bacterium
GTACGAAGTTCTGAAAATGTTTAGTACGGCGAACAAAATCAGAGGCGAGTTTTTTATGTTTAGCTATTTTTCAAACTTTTGACGTTAAAAAAATGAAACAGCCTTGATTTTTTGTTTCTTTTGTATCAAGACAAAAGAAAAAGACGTTAAACCATAGTACAAACTATTATATTTCAAAATTTATGTCAAATTGAAATATAATATGACATAAATCTACCACCGAAACTTTAGCTAATAATTATTAAAATACAAAAAAGTGCAATTGGTTACAAACAATGATAAAAGTTCCTCCCCATGTTCTAGCAAAAAAACTTTTGAATATCTTAAAATTTGCCATTTCGAAGTAGACTCGATGTTATAAAAAAAACGTGGATACCCACATTTATATCTGTAATATCTTGATCTCGACCCTTTGATTTTTTTGCCTTCCTTGCAATGATGTACTATCAGTGAGTGGCTCACGCTTACCATAACCTTTGAATGTAACCCTTGATTTTGCAACACCTCTATCGTAAAGAAACTCTGCTACTTTTTTGGCCCTTGCTGTAGATAATTGGTCGCAGTATTCATGAGGTGGTATCGTATTAGTATGTCCTCCGATCTCTACCGCAACGGTTGGGTTGGCATTTAAGAATTCAAATACTTCTTCTAAAACATCAAAATTTGCTTGTGTAATAGCCGCACTATCTGCATCAAAGTTCAAATCATTGATACGCAATTTCTGCCCCAAAGTAATTTTGGACATGTCTAAATCAGGGATGAATTTCTCTCTTTTCACATTGAATGTTCCAGTGATACTACATCCATTTTTATCTTTTACATTAAGGCTATAAAGTCCAGAAGGAACATTGGTAAGATTTTGTGTTGTCTGACCATTCGACCATTTATAGGTAAACCCACCTGCGCCTCCTTTCACATTGATCACAATAGATCCATCAGGTTTTTCAGGTGTAGTAACCCTGTTATTGGAAACAACATCAAGAGTTATTGGATCAGGTGCAGAAAGTACTACTGAAGCAATAGCAGTGTTAGATATCTTATCAGTCACTGTCACTTCATATTCTCCAGCGGCAAGACCAGATACCTGTCCACCACTCAATTCTCGTTTATTCCACTTATACGTATATGGTTTAGTACCACCTGATACACTTACTTTTATAACACCATTTTTACCATTGGTACAAGCCACGTTGTTTTCAATAAGCAAGAAGGCATTTAATTGTTCTTTAGCTACATCTCCGAACAATAGTTTGTAAAAACCAGCGCCATCTGTTCCTATCCAAATATTATCATTTTTATCAGCTCCAAGGCTCAAAGCTGCTTTTGACAGTGTAGCTGCATCATCTGAATAATTTTCTATTTTTTCTTGGTATGGATCATATCTTACAAGGATATCTGATGCAATATAAATCCTACCTTTAGAGTCTAGTACGAAGTTGTTGATTTTACCGCTGTATTGTGAAGGGTCAAGTTTCACAGGGAAAAGTCTATTAAATTTATTGATCAGAAACATGTCTTTGTCACTTATAATCCACTGACCTTCGTTATTCTCACAAGTGGCTAGCATCTTAACTTTTTTGTCTTGCAATTCCCAACTATCGCCTTCTTTTCTGATATAACCACTATCTGTGCCTATCCACAGGATATTGTTTTTATCAGCATGTACAAAGTTGATCTTGTTACTCTGCAACTTTGAGTTTTTATTATCGTACGTTTTATACTTCGAAGTCGTGGTATTAAATTCAAAAAGCCCATTGTCTGTGCCGACCCATACGCTACCTTCTAGATAGGCTATTTCTGAAATATTAGCTTGTATAGGCAGTGGAAAAGATGCCTTAGACGCTTGGTTGTAAAGCGTATTGCTAGAAGCCACCCAGATATTATTGCGCTTGTCTGATGTGACATCTCGCATTTCAGTATCAGGAAAAAAGACATTAAATTTTCCACCATCACCTATCGTTTCTATCAGCCCTTTGCTACCTGCTAGCCAAATGACATTGCGCTCATCGATAAAAATATTGTTGATACGTGCATCAGTACTGACTTTGTCAAATCTAGTGATGGCAACTTTTGAAGAATCTATCTGAGCACTTATAGATGTGGTTACAACCAAAAATAACCCAAATAGAAAAGATTTACTTTGATTTAATAAGTTCATTAAGTTTTGTTTTAATTGACTCAAATGCTTGTTGGTAAAATGAAGTGGTATGTTTGATACTAAAGACTTTTCAAAAGGACATTAAGATAAAGACCGTTCATTCAAAATGACCATACCAATAACTATAAATCGTTGAAAATATTTTAAAGTTTCAAATAGACATTTAAAATATTCCTAAAATAACTACTCTTTGCGCAACCAACCCAAAATATTGTAATCAGCTACTGTCCAATATTGATAAAAATTGACCAGTGGAATTTTGATTCTTGTCCTTTTACCAATATTCTGTTGGACTAATTCTATCTCATCATCTGAAACTTTCGAAACGATCGCCACGTGTCCAAATCTATTGCCCGGATAGGCATCATATACTAAAATGTCTTCTACTTTGGGTTTGTATTCCCTCACATTTCTGTATTGCATAAGACCACGACCTTTGTTAAATCCTCGATCTCCTAGACTTTTGTCAAAAAAATCTTTTGCATGGCCAAATGAATTTGGCATTTTATGTCCGTGTACTTTGTGATAATATCGTTTGACAAATTCCACACATTGGAACTTTAACCCTAAGTTATAACCATCTTCCGCTACACTTCTACCAATGACATTCGTAAAGTTTTCACCATTGTAGTATATTGCCACATTGTTAAAAGAGTCTATTTTACTACCTACTTCCATCTTTTTATTGCTAAAAGAACACAAGATTATGAGCAAACAAATTAATGGAAAATATGCTTTAAACTTCATGAAGGTTTCTAATATGGTGAGGTATAAAGCGCAAAAATAGTAAGTAATAAAGACAAATAAGTCATCTAGGGGCATTAAAATTCTAATCTCGCTTGTGGCGTGACAGATTGATCTGCAAAATCTTGGTCTAAATACTTAAAATATGCCGCCACACCTATCATACCTGCATTATCAGTGCAATACGCAAAAGCGGGTATAAACGTCTGCCAACCATGCTTCTCACCAAGGTTTTTTAGTTCACTTCTCAGAAAACTATTGGCAGAAACGCCTCCTGCAATACCTATTTGTTTAATACCTGTGATGTCAGATGCTTTTTTAAGCTTCTTAAGTAGTATTTTAACAATAGTGGTTTGCACAGAACAACAGATATCATTTATATTTTCTTGGATAAAATTAGGGTTGACGGCCATTTCCCTTTGCAAAAAGTAAAGGATAGATGTCTTCAATCCACTAAAACTAAAGTCAAGTACACCGACCTGTGGCTCTGGAAAAGTGAAAATATGTGTGCCAAGTTTTGCTAATTTATCGATAATAGGTCCCGCAGGATACTCAAGACCAAGCATTTTGCCGGTTTTATCAAATGCTTCACCAGCAGCATCATCAATAGTCGATCCTAAGATTTCCATATCTCTGTGACTATTAACTTTGACTATTTGTGTATGGCCGCCTGACACCGTAAGACAGAGAAAAGGAAAATCGGGCTTTGGGTCTTCTGCAAAATGTGCCAAGATATGCGCATGCATGTGGTGGACTTCAATAATAGGAATATCAAGACTCAGTGCAAGCGCTTTGGCCGCTGATACACCTACGATCAAGCTTCCTAATAATCCTGGACCACGTGTAAAGGCGATGGCATCTAAATCAAATTTTGAAATCTGAGCATCTTTCAGAGCAACATCAATGACAGGAATGATATTTTGCAAATGCTGACGGCTAGCGACTTCAGGTATCACGCCACCATATTGATTATGAATGGTTTGACTAGCAGTGACGTTGCTCAAGACTGCACCATCTCTGATTACAGCCGCACTTGTATCGTCGCAAGAAGACTCTATAGAAAGGATCGTAACTATTTTTTTTATCAAGATTATTGCTATTTATTGGATCAGAATTAAAAAAAATAAATATTTTTGCCAATGATACGCCAAAAGTAGTACTTTGTGCATCATTTCAAAGATAACAAAACATTAAAATCTTATTTTTAATAACACATTCTTAAAACACACTTTATGAGGAAGGTAATAAATCTTGTTTTAGTTTTAGTAACAGTTGTATTGGCTTATTGGTTGTATGCATCTGTACGTGAACCTATTGCGTTTGCAGCTGAAAAAAATAAAAGAAAAGATGCAGTGGTAGACGTCTTGAAAAAACTACAAGTCACACAGGATGTATATAGAATGGTCACAGGCAAATATGCAGCAGATTTTGATTCATTGGCAAATGTCATCAAAACTGGAAAAGTAGAAATCGTGAAATTGGAGTCTGACCCTTCTGACCCAACCAACCAAGATAAATTCATAAGAACTGTGAGTTATAAAGATGCTAAAGATACGCTATATAGCTTACTAGGTGGCATGGTCAATGTAGATTCACTGAGATACGTACCTTTCGGTGATGGAGCAAAATTTACCATCGATGCAGATACTATGACTTATCAGAACACACTTGTCAATGTATTGGAAGTAGGTACGAAATGGGATGTATTCATGGGAGAATTCAAAGATCCTAAATATAAAAAATACGACGCATTTTATGATCCATCCAAAACAATAAAGTTTGGTGACATGAATACGCCAAACACAAATGGTAACTGGTAATACCCGATAATGTACCAAAGAGATTTTAATTTAATTCAATCAAAAGATAATTTGTTGCTGTCTGTCGTGTTAATGACAGACAGTTTTTTTTATAGTGTGTTTGATCTGAATAATGTCTTACTAGCCCATAAATCTTATGATGACATTAGATACTCAGACCCATCTTTTAAGGATCAAATCAAAACAGATCAAAACCTACAAAATAATTTCAGAAAAATATCTGTCGTAGTTCTTTCTGGAAGTAGTCATCACCTACCAATCGTCAATGAAAATGCAGTAGCAATGTTTCCCAATCTATCACTAACTAACAATAAGATAGAAAAAATAGCAGGAAATAACGCTTACACATACTTCGGTCTTACAACACACCAAGAAAACCTATTGAACGAAGTACTCGGAAAAGACAATTATGTCATCCATCATATTTCCAATTTACTATCCACTTACTACATAGAATCTTTAGGTCAAACCCTGCATGTCCACATAGAAAAAGACGAGATATTTATTTTTCATCAAAGCGAAGGTAAATTTAAGTTTTATAACTCTTTTAGTACACCGGCTATCAATGATATATTGTATTTCATCCTAGCAGTCTTTAAAGAAACTGGTCTAGACCCTATGAAAGATGCATGTACAGTGAGCGGATGGATAGAAAAAAAATCACCTTTGTTTACACTTCTGTACGGATACATCAATAATCTGGAGATCGTCCACATAGATGGTGAATTCAAAATATCAGGCGATACAGAACTCAAAAAACACTTTTACTTCATCCACTATGCCAATGCCTTATGCGCATCATAGGTGGAATATTCAAAGGAAGAAGATTTGTTCCTCCCGCAAATAACTGGCCTACGCGTCCAACCACGGACATGTCCAAAGAAAGTTTGTTTAATATCCTCAACAATCGAGTAGATTGGGAGGATATGGTGATGCTAGATCTATTCGGTGGTACTGGAAGTCATTGTTATGAGTGTATATCTAGAGGATGCACAGACGCGACCTATGTTGATAATTTTGCAGGATGTGTCTCCTTTGTAAAAACTACAGCCGAAACCTTAAAAATAGAAGACCACATAAAAATCATCAAATCTGATGTATTCAAATTTCTACAGACAAATATCCGACAGAATGACTATATTTTTGCGGATCCGCCATATAGCTTACCTAAACTTGCTACCCTACCCGATCTCATATTTCAGCACAATGCCCTAGCTGCTGATGGTCTATTCGTATTAGAACATGATAAGTCCCATCAATTTAAACAGCACAGCCGCTTCATAGAAGAACGTAAATATGGCGCTACATTGATGAGTTTTTTTGGGTGAATACGCAAAAGGTTAATCGGCTTTAATTTTATGAATTCTGAATAATAATATCAATATCCGTACTTCTCTTTCCAAAAATGCCTAAGCAACTCACCGTATTTTTGTTCAGCAGGATTGGCGCCCGGTGCGTATAACTTGGTCCCTTTAATATCATCTGGAAGGCATTCTAGATCAGAAACAGCATTTTTGAAATCATGTGCATATTTATAGTCAGCACCATAGCCGATATCTTTCATAAGGCCTGTGGGTGCATTTCTAAGTTGCAGTGGAACAGGTAGATCACCTGTCTCTTTTACTAAGGCAAGTGCTTGATTAATAGCGACGTAAGATGCATTACTTTTGGGTGAACAAGCAAGGTAAATGGCTGTCTGTGACATAATGATACGACCTTCGGGCATACCAATCTGGTGCACCGCCTGGAAACAATTATTGGCAAGGAGTAGTGCATTGGGATTTGCAAGTCCAATATCTTCAGAAGCCAGTATGATCATTCTCCGACAAATAA
>DAOLFJ010000270.1:0-6550 GCA_035326365.1 Saprospiraceae bacterium
CTCAATCAAAGGATAATTATATAAGCAAAATCGGTGAACAAACTTGGCTTACTAGTCAGGCTACAGGTATACTTACGCACAAATGGCGCACAGAAGTAGATGGAATTTTAATAGGTAAATCAACGGCACTCATTGATAACCCGTCTCTTACATCGCGTCATTATTTTGGGCAAAATCCGCTAAGGATTATTCTTGACACACACCTAAGTTTGCCGATTGATTTAAATATTTATAAGGATGAAGTGCCCACATGGACTATTACACAGAATGCAGTCCAAAATGATAATAAAAAAGAACAATTGGTTGTGACTGATGTTCGGCATCTAAACGATATACTAGATTTGATATATAAAAAAGGTATTTTCTCTATCATAGTAGAAGGTGGCGCTCAAGTTCTTAAATCGTTTATTGATCAAAATCTTTGGCATGAAGCGAGAATAATTAAAACAAAAGTATTACTAAAGGATGGAATTTCATCGCCAAATGTAGAAGGTAAATTGATAGATTATTCAGTAATTGGTGATGATGAAATATTATACATTGAAAATCCTAACCAAAAATTTTGAAAAATGAATAGAAACGAACGGGCTAAGTTTGTAATAGAAAAATTGGAATCTTTATATCCTGAAACGCCTATTCCATTAGATCACAAGGACAATTACACTTTGTTACTGGCTGTTTTATTGTCTGCGCAATGTACTGATGTAAGAGTGAATCAAGTAACACCACATCTATTTGCCTTGGCCGATAATCCTAATGATATGGCAAAAGTACCCGTGGAAAAAATCATGGAAGTCATCCGACCTTGTGGCCTTGCACCTAGAAAATCTCAAGCTATATCTGATTTGTCCAATATTCTAATTGAAAAATATAATGGACAAGTTCCTGATAATTTTGAAGCTCTAGAATCATTACCCGGAGTAGGTCATAAAACAGCATCAGTTGTCATGTCACAGGGATTTGGTGTTCCTGCTTTTCCAGTAGACACGCATATCCACAGACTAGCATATAGATGGCGCCTGAGCAATGGGAAAAATGTAGAAAAGACAGAAGAAGATCTTAAAAAGATTTTCCCAAAGGATATTTGGAATAAGCTACATCTACAGATCATTTTTTTTGGGAGAGAATATTGTCCTGCACGAGGTCACAATATCGATTTATGTCCTATTTGTTCAGTGATGGGGCGTAAAAACGAAAAAGCGCCGAAAAAATAAATTCTTCGACGCTTTCAAAACTTTTAAACAAATATTATCTTTTATTTCTGTATGATAATTTGTTTTGTTGCAACACCTTCTTTTCCTGCAATTCTTAAAATATAAGTTGCAGCAGGTAGATTAGTAGCATCAATTTGGGTGGTAGATGTACTTGTGTTATCATTTTTAATGGTCATCTTTTCAATATTTCTACCGTACATATCCATCAGCACAACATTATATGTTTCTTTTGAATCTTTGATATTCACATTGAAGAATCCATTATTTGGATTTGGTGTTACTGTGATTTTGCCATCTAATTCAGTATCACTTACTGATGAAATAATTACTGTTAAAATTTGGCTTGCAGTATCTAATCCACATACATTTTTAGTAATTAGTATAACTTCATATTGTCCACCTGTACTGTAAGTATGTGTAGGGTCTGAAAGTTCACTTGTGTTGCCGTCACCAAATGACCAGTTGAAAGTTTCTACATTCTCACCTGTGAATTCAAAGACAACTTGGCCGTCATTCTGAGTTTTATCAAACTGTGCTGTAGGAAGTGGTAATATGGTAACCATCATTGTAAAAGTATCTGTTCCTAAGTCATTGCTTGCTACCAATCTTACTGGGTATGTACCAGCTTCTGAAAATGTTACTGAAGGAGTTACTTCAGTAGAAACAGATGGATTTCCACCTTCGATAGCCCATTCAAAAGTATTTGCATTTATGGATAGGTTTTCAAATGAAATTGGTGTATTTATACAGTTTGATTGTCCTCCTGCCATATTAAATGATGATTCGGGATATACATTAACACTCAAAGTTTGAATAAGCTCTGAAGATTCACCACATTCATTACTGTTTACTTGAGTGATCAGGTATTCGCCGTTTGATGGAGCAGTAAATGTTACTGGACTTCCCGACAAGGTCAAATCTAAACCTTGACCTGTTACAGTCCACGAAGTTGATGTTGCACCCATACCACTGTTAGACAGTGTTACCAAGTTACCATCTTTTGTTGGCTGGAATCCCGTAGTTGGTACTGATATGATAGTGATATAATCTGAAATAGTGGTTGTACCATTTCCTGTAGGATTAGATACTACTAAACTAACATTATATGTACCAGGTGAAGCATAATTTATGACAGGATTTTGCTGAGTTGATGTTCCCGGCGTTCCTCCTTCAAATGTCCATGCCCAACCTGTAACTGATGGTGATGACTGACTTGTAAAAGCTATTTCTGAACCAGCACATGTTGTGGTAGAGTTGGCTGTAAATCCTGCGACTGGTAGTAATTGTACCAATACATTTTGTGTTTCTGTAATTATACCGCATTCGTTTTCAGCACTTAAGGTTACAGTATATGTTCCTTCGGCTGCATAAGTATGTTCAGTATCTTGATCGTTACTTGATTGGCCATCTCCAAAATTCCAATTGATGTTATTGCCATTTGTGATAGATCCATTAAATGCTACAGTCAATCCATCTCCTAAATGAGAAAATGATACTTGAGGTTGATCATTTGCATTAACGAAGTTTTGACTGGTAAGTGTATCAGAGCCATTCGCATTTGTCACGATTAATTGGACATCAAATACACCAGCTGAATTATACATAACGGTTGGGTTTGAATCTGTAGAAGTACTCGGTGTTCCTCCTTCAAAAACCCAAGCGTAAGAAGTTGGATTATATGTAGATGTACTTTGGAATGTTATAGATTCTGGTGTACATAAGGTACTAGTAGTTGAAGGCAAAAATGATGCAGATGGCGCAAGTGCAATTGTTATTACTTGACTAGAAATCACAATGTCACAATTGTTAATTGTTTGTAATTCTACATTGTAAGTACCGTTATTTGAGTAAGTATGTATTGGGTTTTCTTCTGAACTAGTTTGGCCATCACCAAAATTCCAACTATAAGAAGTTGCAAATTGAGAATTATTATCAAAAGTTGCAGTAGCGCCTTGTAATACATGACTAAAGCCAGTAGTAGGAAGTGGTGAAATTGTAATGTAATTATTTTTTACAATCGTATTACTTCCAATTGGGTTATTAGCTCTAAGGGTAGCATTAAAGGTACCATGATCAGGGTATTCTACGACAGGATTCATTTCTGTAGATGTGTTTGGAATTCCACCAGGGAATGTCCATAAAAACGATGTGGCATTACTAGAAGATTGGTTTACATAACTAACAGATAATCCTTGACAACCAGATACGACTGATGAAGTAAAGTTTGCCACCGGTGGTGTAATTATTTCAATAATTTCTGATTTAGTATCTGATCCACATTCACTTTCTATAGTCAAAGTTATGGTGTAAATTGCATCATCTTGGTAGGTGTGAAATGGATTTTGAAGTGTACTAGTAGTTCCATCTCCGAATTCCCAAAAGAATGTATTTGCAACGTCGCCTATGTAAATGCAAGAGATATCCCTTCCAGTTATATTAACCACAAAGTCAGCACTTGGTATGTCTAATACAGTTATTATATTTCCTACAGTTATGGAATTGCTATTTCCTGAGCTATTAAATGCAGTCAAAGTAGCTTCGTAAGTACCCACAGAATTATATGTTACAATTGGGTTTGCGGCTGTTGATGTAGATGGTGTACCACCTGGGAAACTCCATTGTCTAGAGTTTGCATTGGAAGATTGATCAGAGTATTGTACCACACCTGGCAGACAAGTTGTGATCACATTAAAAGTAAAATCAGCAACTGGAAAATTGCCACCACCCGGACAGTTTTGTAAACAAGTTGCACTGTTGTATTCATTTTGTATGCTTGAAATTGATGCTGCTGACCATGTGTTTGTATTATTGACAGAAGGCGCCATAATAAAACCACTACCTGCTGCATCATGATTCGCACTAAAATTATGCCCAATTTCATGAGCTACCATCACTCTTATTAAGTTTGCATTACTAGTGAAATCTTGAAGAACATGATACCTGAAACTTGAACATAAAACGCCTACATAAGCAATTCCAACAGTACCACCATCCATATCTCTATTTGTCCACAATCCAGCTAAGTCATGATCTGTACTAAAACCATTGTTAAGCGCCCAAGATCTGAAAGAAATTAGGAGTGTTTCAGCATCCGTACTATTGGTCCATGGATCGCAAGTAGCACATGATGAAATCCACTGTTCATTCATTAAGAATTGGATTTCGTCTGCAAATTCATTGTCGTAATTAGTTTGCACGTCATTTAAAACGCCAATATTATGGTTTTCTACACCGGATACACTACCATATTTGACCCTCATAGACCAGTCAGAAGCGGTATTGTAATTGATCAATAAACACTCACCGACTTGTCTTTGTCCTACATTTTGATCAGTATTTTTTTTGATTCTTTTGTTTTCTGCTATATCAAGTTCATATCCACATTTATACTCTTTTTGTTCAATGATGTCTTTTGTATTATATAAAATAAATTCATCTGAGCTCCTTACATCCAATAAATGATATACTGGCTCTATGAAGTATTGTTCGCCTCCGAACCTTAAAAATCCATATATGAAATTTTCATTAAAGGTTAATGATACCTCACTATTAGACATGCCATTAATAGTTCCTTTAGTCGGTATTGCTTTAGTCCCATAATTAACCTTTAATCCGTCTACATCGGCTATTGTTACTTGGTAATTATCGCCAATAATTCCTGAATTTTTAAGATTTAGATTCCAAGTCGCACCATTATCCAATTGAATAACAAAGTTTTCAAGATTTTCTGACCTTTGCATTTTTTTGAATACATCTTTTGAGTCAAACTTGATTATTTGATAATCTTTAAATTTGGTGTAAAGTGCAGGATATTTAGTTTCATTTTGGCCTGTCATATAGTTAGTTATTAACAGAGCAACGAACAACAAAGTAGTCTTTAAAAAGCAATTATTTACTTTTTGAAAATACATGAATTAGAATTTAAGAGATGAAAAATAATAATATTATTACTACAAAGGGATTTTGAAGGCGCAAATTAAAGTATTCTGGAATAAATTTCATAAAAATATTTCAAAAATTTTAATATGTAAAAGATATTTTTGTAAAACTATGCTATTTGAATACAAACATTTTTATAACTTCACATTAACACAAAGCAAATTGTGTTGTTTTTGTACTTGCCATTTATTTTATTTCTTTAATTTTCCAAGTATTCTGATAACTTCAGAAGCCATGGTCAGTCCAAATAAAGCAGGCATATATGAAATGGTTCCATAGTATGATTTTTTATAGTTTTTACCATCTGTTAATTTTAATGCTTCTTTTGGTTGAATCTCTTCTGAGAAGACCACTTTGATTCCCCTTTTTATATTTTCTCTTTTTAATCTTTTTCTTAGACTTTGAGCGAATTTACATTCCTTGGTGGTCGAAATATCTCCAATCTTAATTTTGGAAGGGTCCAGTTTTCCGCCTGCTCCCATCGAACTGATAATTTTGAGTTTTCTACTTTTGGCTATTTTTAAAAGAGTTAATTTAGGAGTGACGCTATCTATGCAGTCCAATATGTAGTCAAATTTACTTGTATCTAATAGGGTTTCCATATCTTCAGGCTCAAGAAAACGATCGTATGGAGTGACCAATATTTCAGGATTAATATCTTCAAATCTATCTTTCAGAAGTGCTGCTTTGGAAAGTCCAATAGTTGATGTTACAGCTTGTAATTGTCTATTTATATTTGTAATATCTACTGTATCACCATCTATTATTGTGATTTTGCCTATGCCTGCTCTCACTAAAAATTCACCTGCAAAACTCCCAACACCTCCAAGGCCGACCAACAATACATTGGCTTGCGATAAACTTTGTATTGATTCTTCACCTGTTAATAATGCTGTTCGTTCCAGCCACTTTGGTACTTCCATTTTTCTTGGTAAAACTTTTTGAAATTTTGAAACAATTGTGATTTTAATGGCTCAAGGTCCATTTTTCTTAAGGCTGCAAAAATACGATATCTATCTATAATATTTATTCGGAAGTCACTATCTGTTTCTAAAAATATGTGGGTTAGTGGTACATATTGGGCCATTTCTATGAAAGTGTCTTTCATTTGATGTTGTGGTGCAATAGACAGTTTGATATTCGCATCCAAAATTTGTTTTGCTAATATTTTATTGCGGATAAATCCATGTATTGCCCATTCAGTTTTACCAAACTCTTTTTTTAATCTTATCAGTCTATCGTAAGCTCTTACACAATGAATGATGACGGGTGCATTCAATTCATTTGCAAGATTAATTTGCTGAATCACAATTTCCTCTTGGATGTCCATCTGCACTCCTTTCAGCTTGTCTAATCCAAATTCGCCTAGTCCAATACAGTTATTATCCTTAGTATAT
>DAOLFJ010000271.1:0-6545 GCA_035326365.1 Saprospiraceae bacterium
GGTTATTATAAGATGGAATAATGCTTCGCGTCCAGCAGGATTTATCTTTAGCGGTGGCAATAATTTTAGGTTTAATGTTGTGAGTGACTGTAGTGAGAGAGTGGTGGCAGGTTGTTCTCAGTTTTGGGATCTTAACATTACAGCACAAACTGATCTTACCATCGACCCTACTTGTACCAATTGCCCTACGAGATGTATCTGGAGCAATCCCGCATTAAACATGAGATTACACTGCCCTGGTCCTGGACCATGCGTTTGTGAAGGAATGGTCTTCGACGATTTCCAAGTAGAGAGAATAAATTTTGGTATTCCTGACAATAATAATGACCGTACTCCAGATGGAACTATGATCAATATGGCCTTGGTTGAAAAAGATCGATTCATAACTGGAGATACTTTAAATGCATTATTTGAAGGAACTGTGGCTAGTTCGGGAATGACATTTTCCAATGGATTTGCAATTGTAGATTTAGATCATGCTAATTTTATTCCACTGACAGCTACAGTATCTATTTTTGATAATAGCACATCTACAAATTATACTTGTAACGCAATACCTCTTACTGCAGATTTTACCAATACTAGGATTATAGCCGACTTTTCTCCTGTTGCGCTTAACGCTTTAGGTTGTTCGTTACCGGGTACATTTACTTTTGAAAATAATGATAATGTGACCGTCAATATCAATTATAAAGTCAATGATCCTTTCTCTGGAATTCAAAAATTAGTTACGGTTCCTACACAGTTTTATTTGTCTAATGCATCTTTTGGTTTAGGAAGCGTAAATCAGTGTAACGATAGACAAGACAGGGTATCACAGATAGGTATTCAGAGAGAAAGAGATATGGGCTCGGATAATTTTGGAGCATGTGATTTACCAGATTTTTTCGTGAGAGAGAGATTATATTTGGGTGGGATAAGTACAGATGAATTCCCTTATGAAATAAGACAAATCGGCCTCCCCAAAGAATTTACATTTACAAAACCATCAGAATTTGTACATCGTGCAGATCAATTGGGTATTAGACTTACTCAAAACATCAATCCAGGCAGTACCAATATCGTTAACCTTACAAACGGGACAGTACCATCTTCATATATCAATATCATTGGAGATCAATTGGTGTTAAATGCAGAAGACTATCTCAATAGTTTGAGTGATTCAAGGATACCTACTGACGAAGGCTTTACTATAGATTATTTCCCACGTGTACAAGGTTCGTGCAAGTCTGATGCAGGTATTTATTCATATACGTTTAGTCAGGTTTTGGGCGTGGACAATGAGTTGTTTGGTAAAGATACACTACAAGTTAATCCAATGACCAAAACATTTGAATATTTGGGTGGTGCACAGTTGGTGGCTAGTGCTTCTTCTGCCAATGTGACAATCTGTTCGGCAAGTGAAGATGTCATATTAAATATAAGAAACTTAACTAATTTTAATGCACCGAATACATTTATAACGCTGAGAAGTCCAAGCGGAGGATTAGTCGGGTTTGATTTATTAGATGCATCTAATAATATGGTCATTACACCATTACCTTTTGGGATATATCCTTTGGGTAATATCGGACCAAATGGAAGTAAAGATGTAATCTTACGTGTACGCGCTAATAATTGTATGCGAGATAGCTTAGAGTTTGTAGCAGGATGGAGTTGCGAGAGTTATCCAACGACATTAGAAGAAGCATTGTGTTCTGATCCGTCAACGGTGTATTTTATACCTGCAACATCTGGAATAAATATGAATGTATTGACACCTAATGTAGATGTAATCACTGATTTGTGCAATGAAGTGACTTATGAGGTAGAAATACTTAGTACAAACCTTGGGTTTTTAAGAGATATTTATTTCCAAGCTCAGTTTGCCCCTAATGAAACGTATGTAGCTAATACCATTCAAATGGCCTACCCTTCCGTAAGTGATGGTGGCAGTTATGTCAATATTCCAAATCCAACACCTATAAGTGGTGGTTTTGAAATGGATGTTTCACTATTAAATGCATACTTAAATACTGTTGGTCTTGTTGGGTCAAAAGACCTTGATAGCAATAAAATAAGTATTAGATTTAGAACAATTACCTCTTGTAATTTTGTATCTGGATCAAGGGCAAGATTTCTTACGAATGCATTTAGTTCATGTGGAGATCCTTTGTCTGCAATCTCATAAACAGCTGCAAGGATCAGGGTGACATCAGAACCACCAAGTTTTAATGTGGATCTAGCTTTAGGTGCATTGACGCTCAATGCATGTAATAATCAGCAAGGTCTTTCCGTTGCTACCATGGTTTTGAACAGTGGGTCACCTTCTGTAAATGACTCCATAAAATATATATTACCTCCTGGTATTGTATATGTTCCAGGTTCTTATACACCGATAAGCAATGCCGTGTTGACAGCACCTCTTATATCAACAGTTGGTGGTGTTCAGACATTATCCTGGCCATTTAGATCAGGTTTAGGATCAGGCTCAACAATCTCTTTCAGCATAGAAGTAGAAGCAATAGATATCGGACAATTATGTACAGATTATACCATAGTCGTACAAGCCTACTCTACTATTAATGACATGTGTGGTGCACAAACCTGTAATGTTGGGATTATTGCAGGAGAAGGTATTCAAACAATTTCTATACTAAAACCAAGATTAAAGTTCCAAAGTCTATCGGGTACTTTGACCTTAATGCCATCACCTGCAAACCAAGTGAAAGCTGTGTTTAATGCTACATTGCTAAATATGGGCGCAGCTTTACAAGCAGGCTCCACTATCAACATGGATATTTACGACGATGTGGATGCAGACGGTACATTAAGTGCTGCCGATGTTTTTGTGGTTACAGTATCAGCTACGAATGCAAACGTCCTGCTACCAAATCAAACCATTAACCTTATGGGAATGGGTACTTTTGCCGCAGGTGTGCCATCTATCTGTTCTGTGATTGCCGTACTCGATCCTCAAAATACATGTACGTGTGACTTGGAGACTTCTTTTAGAGTGACTCCTGACATCATTGTCAATATGGAAACAGAGCCAGAAGTTTGTAGTGGCGCTACATTGGCCATAGGTCCATCACCTACTATCGGTTATGATGTAGAATGGATAAGCATTGATGGATCAAATCTTTCTTTACTTTCTTCCACTACAACAACACCAACTAATTTTAGTGCAGAAAACAACACAGGAGCAGATCAGGTAATCAGATACGCTATACGCACAAGCGCAGGCGATGACTGTTATGTATTTGATACCATTGCCATTACAGTATTCCCGAATAATATGGATGTTGTGAGTGTTCAATCGTGTCAAGGGCAATCTTTTTCACTTCCAGCAGCGACCATTGGTGGTACCAATTATGTTTGGGTGCCAACTACCGGCTTGACTTTCCCTGGTCCAGATATGCGATATGCCATCATAACTTCCGTAGCACCAGGATTAACAACCTATAGTCTGACCTATACAGACGCAAATGGATGTGCAGCTAGTTATGATTACGAAGTAAGTGGTATAGATTGCGGTACTGCAAATACGCGTATTGGAGATTATGTGTGGTTTGATGTCAATGGAAATGGGATTCAGGATATCGGAGAATTTCCTATAGAAGGAATGATTGTAAACCTGTATAATGCCAATAATGGAACCATCGTTTCGTCCACAACAACAGATGCGGCAGGTAATTATTTATTTGATTTTTTACCACAAGGCAATTATTTTGTAGATTTCATTCCTTTGAATGGCTTTACTATAACTACACCGAACCTAGGTACACAAGGCACAAATAGTGTGGCAAACACTACAACAGGCAGATCACCGAATTACTTTTTACCATTAGATAGCGAGACGCTGTATGTAGATGCAGGTATGAATGCAATGTGCAATATAGATATGAATGTCTCTGTAGGACCTTGTGTGGTAGCGGATGCGTCAAGTCTCAAAAGAGTAGTGACAGTTCGTCTTGATTGGCAAAATAATGTATATACTTATCCATTTATTGATGGTGGCGATATGATCACGGTTAATATTTTGGGACAAGATTATAATATACCAATTAGTACCGTAAACGGAACCCATACCTTTAATATTGACTGGCAACCTACGTCAAATACGGTTGTATCTGCTACGGCCACATTTATGAATGCACCTACTTGTACAGATGCGATAAATGTAGGCAGTTTTGGCCCATGTACATTCGACTTAGCTTTGAGAAAAACAATCATTACACCTACATCACCAGCCTATAAATACGGAGATATTTTACAATACAGAATAGAAGTGTTTAATCAAGGAACGATTCCTGCTGCAAATATCAACATCATTGATTATAAACCAGCAGGCCTTGAGTTTGTAGCGGCACAAAATCCAGATTGGTTTTTAAATACAAATGCATATTCTGAAGCATTTATAGCTGGCCCAATCCTACCAGGAGCATCCACATTTATAGATATTTATTATAGAATTATCATGAATGCTGGCAACAATAATGCATGGACAAACTTTGCTGAAATCACCTATGCCGAAGATAATATGGGCAACGATAGAAGTAATTATGATGCAGATAGCACACCAGATAAAAATCCAAGTAATGATGCAGGTGGTCAACCAGGCACTACTAATGACAATCGTCTAGATGGAAATGGTGTAGATGATGAAGATGATCATGACGGGGCAAGTTTTAATATCTTTGATCTTGCATTGAGAAAAACAATTGCAACGCCTCCACCATACACCTTTGGTCAAGACATACAGTTTGACATTACCGTTTATAATCAAGGAAATATTACGGCAAATTCCTTTAGTGTTATAGACTATATTCCATCGGGATATACTTTTTTACCAGTAAATAGTCCAGCGTGGACCTTGTCAGGAGGTAATGCTACCCGTACGATACCAAACCCATTGTTGCCAGGCACAAGTGTGACTATTCCTATCATATTAAGAGTGGTTAGTGCAGCTCCTACTCAATATACCAACATTGCAGAAATATCATCAGCAAGAGATAATAATGGTATGATTGTCCAAGATTTTGATGGCGTGTTTGACAACAATTCAATCAACGATAATGGTGGACAACCAGATACTGGATCTGATGACGCATTGAATGGCAATGGTACAGGTATAGGTGGATTAGCCATCGGTGATGAAGATAATATGGACGTAGCAAGATTGTCGGTTCCAAATATTTCACTCAACAAATCAGTCGTTTCTATTGCTTCAGCAACTAGTGGAAATGTTTCAAACAATGATGTGACTTTCGCTTTACGAATAGAAAATACTGGTAATGAAAACCTGACGATGTTGACATTGTCAGATGATTTTATATCGCAATTTGGCGGTAGTTTTGTTAGAATAGTAAACATGCCTTCTATTTTTTCATCTACGGCAACCACGAATCCGGTGCTTAATCCAGCTTTCAATGGTGGTGTAAATGATGAAATATTTAATGGCATGACAGGCAATTTAGCGCCGACTCAAAACCTTGTCGTACGACTAACCTTAGAACTTAATGATGTAAATCCAGCTGATCCTTTGGTCAATGAAGCATTCACTTCTGGGAAAGATCGATTCGACTCGGTGGTTAGAGATACTGCCCAAGCCATGGTAATGTTACCCAATTGTTTCCTTCAGGTCAACTGTCCGACACCTGCTCAAGGTAATTTTTCGTGTGTTGGAGATGTACCTGATGCTGTAACCACCGTAGCAACTTTCAATAATGCTTATGGTGTAAATGCTATAGAAAATTTCTGTGCAACACCGACCATAACATTTGTGGATGCTATAACAGGCTCAGGTTGTGCATCAAGTCCTCAAACCATTACACGAACTTATACTATCACAGATACTGGAGTTTTACCAATAGGGTCACAATCCGAGACTTGTACCGTGATTTATACGGTGGTAGATACTATCAAGCCAGTATTCATGACACTGCCATGTGATCTAATTTTGGAATGTGGAGCAGCATCAAATACTACGGCTATCAACACTTGGCTCGCCATGAATGGTAAATCTGTAGCTATGGACAATTGTGACCAAAATGTAAGTGTAACAAATGAGCTTGTAGAAAACATCAATACTTGTGGCAACACAACCATCAGAAAATATAGTTTTACGGCTACAGATGACTGTGGAAATAGTGTAGTTGCGTTTGGAAATGTGATCTTAGAAGATAGGATTGCACCAGTTTTGACACTTCCTACTGCCACAAACAATGTGGCGTGTAATGGAAATATTGCGACAACGGTCACCAATTGGATAAACTCAGCTTCTGCTACCGATCAATGTGGCGGAACAGTTATCATCACATCTGCCATCACCAACGAGATAAGAGATTGTAACGGTGTGAATACCAGAATAAGAAGAAATTATCTATTCACTGCAACAGACAATTGTGGCAACGCCACCACAGGAACAGCGACATTTACCATCAATGATAATACTGCGCCAACTATCGCAGCACCAGCAAATCTTACGGTAGCTTGTGGTCAAGATATAGGAGCCGCAGTAGTAGATTGGTTGGATAATTATACGGTGACAGAAGCTTGTCAAT
>DAOLFJ010000009.1:0-35260 GCA_035326365.1 Saprospiraceae bacterium
GCTTATAAATAAAAAGAGCCCAACAGTCATCTTGATTGTTGGGCTTTTTTTTATTAATTGTGCTTTTAAATAAATTTCTTTTATGTTAATTATAAAATAGTTTTTTTAAATCCTAACTTACTTTTTCTCAGATTGAATATAATATTATTACTTTTACCACAAAAAATAAGTGTTATATGTCTGTGGTCATTATCCGGGGAGCTAATCTAATCAATCGTGGTCAGTCTAAAGTTGCTGATGTTTTAATAAAGAATCAAAGGATTGAAAAAATTGACGACAGTGTTAATTATACTGGTGCTTATGATGAAGTCAATGCTGAAGGACTGCTGATGTTACCCGGTATCATTGACGATCAAGTGCATTTCAGAGAGCCTGGTCTAACGCACAAAGCATCCATAGAAACAGAATCAAAAGCTGCTGTAGCTGGTGGTGTCACAACTTTTATGGAAATGCCCAATACTAAGCCATCCGCTCTTACACAAGAGTTACTTCAAGATAAATATAATATTGCTGGAAAAAATTCGTACGCTAACTACTCATTCTTTATGGGGGCTTCCAATGATAATTATGATGAAGTTATGCGTACAGATCCTAAGATGGTCTGTGGTGTGAAAATTTTCATGGGGTCAAGTACAGGTAATATGCTGGTTGATGATCGCTCAGTGCTAGAAAAACTTTTTGCTAATGTCAATATGCTGATAGCAACACATTGTGAAGATGAAGCAACAATTAATCAACAATTTATTAAGTTCAAAGAAAAGTACGGCTCTAATCTAAAAGCATCAATGCACCCTCTTATCAGGAACGAAGAAGGGTGTTTTTTAAGTTCTTCGATGGCTATTGAATTAGCACAAAGGTATGACACACGCTTACACATTCTTCATATTTCTACAAGAGATGAATTGGTCTTGTTTCATAATGATGTTCCATTAAAAGATAAAAGGATTACATCTGAAGTTTGTGTGCATCACCTTTATTTTGATGCAGATGATTATGATACACTCGGCAATCTTATCAAATGTAATCCTGCCATAAAATCCAAAGAACATAAAGCAGCTTTGTTTCCTGCATTATTGGATGATCGGCTAGATATAATTGCCACTGACCATGCACCTCATTCATGGGAAGAAAAGTCACAATCTTACGAATTTGCACCATCTGGCTTGCCACTTGTTCAGCACAGTCTTGATATTATGATGGATTTTCATAATAAAGGTATGATCTCAAAAGAACGAGTTGTTGAAAAAATGTGTCATGCGCCTGCTATTTGTTTTGATATTTTAGATCGGGGATACCTAGATGAAGGTAAATTTGCAGATATTGTGTTATACGATCCCAATGCATCTTATAAAGTAACAAAAGAAAATATCCATTATAAATGTGGATGGTCTCCGCTTGATGGTAAAACATTCAACGGCAAGGTTGTGCGTACTTTTGTTAATGGCGCTGAAGTATTCTCAGACAAAGGTGTTTTTAACAAAGGTTTAGGGCAAAGATTAGAGTTTTTACGATAAACCTTAACAAATCTGACAATCAAATAAATATTAAATTACGATTCAGTTGATTTCTTTTTTGTAATAATATCTCTAATCTGAGCAGCTCTTTCATAATCTTCTTTTTCTAAAGCTTCTTCGATGAGGCGCTCTAATCCAGCTAAACTCATAGTTTCTATGGATGAACCTTTGGGCTTTGTAGGAGCATTTGTTTTGGTTTCTTCATCTTCATCCAAAATAACTCCTGCGCTTTCCATAATAAATTCAAAAGTATAAATAGGACATCCATATCTAACAGCCATTGAGATAGCATCTGAAGTTCTAGCGTCTATTTGCATCACATTTCCATCTTGCTCACAAATTAATTGGGCATAAAAAATTCCGTCTAAAAGATTATTGATCACAACTTCTTTTATCTCAATATTAAATGCATCCAAAGTGTTTTTAAAAAGATCGTGTGTCAGTGGACGATTTGGAGTCATGTTTTCTAGGGCAACCGCAATAGCTTGAGCTTCAAACCCACCTATAACTATTGGTAATCGTCTTTTACCATTTTCCTCCCCAAGTACGACAGCATAATTGTGTGATTGTGTCACACTATGCGACAACGCCATTATATCTAATCTGACCTTATTCATCCCAAAAATTATTTTTCGAATGCAAAATTACTAATATATTTGGATTCGTGTAAATATGTGTCAAGGTATTTTATATTTGTGTTCCTTACGTAAGCATCTTAAATAGATTTCATGGCTTATTAAAAACATTTTTGCAAGCATGAAAACATACATGACCAATTTACGTTATGATGTCAAATAAATAGGAATGTTCGGATTATTCAAAAAGAAAAGTGAAAAGGAAAAACTTCAAGAGCAGTATAAATCTCTTTTGGAAGAAGCATTTGTACTTTCTAAAACAAATAGATCTGCTAGTGACGCAAAAACTGCTGAAGCAGCTGAAATATTAACCAAGATCGAACAAATTAAAGACTGACGAGCTTTGAAAATTGTATTTACTGGACCAGAATGCTCTGGGAAAACAGATCTCAGTTTAAAGGTAGCAGAAAAATATTCTTTTGGATATGTTAAGGAAGTTGCTAGAGAATATTTAGATCTTAGAAACAATATTTACAATTATGAAGACCTATTAGAAATTGCAAAACTTCAAGTAGCTGAAGAAAAAAGAATCGGATTAGATTATAATTTTATTTGCGCTGATACTGATTTACTAACAATTATAATTTGGTCTAAAGAAAAATATAATAGGGTAGACCCAATTATTCTAGATCTTTGGAAAGCTGATTTTGCTGATATGTATTTTTTGTGTTCACCTGATATACCTTGGACATATGACCCACAAAGAGAAAATCCTTATGATAGGGACAGGCTTTTTGATATTCATCAAACTATATTGAAAGAAAATAACTTACCATTTCAAATTATTAATGGTGACTTCGAAAATAGAATATCACATGTTTCTCAGACAATAAACCAAAAGAGTTTAAATACTACTTTTCAATAAACCCACGCAATCCTAATTCGATAGCTCGTAAGTTGCTCACTTTAGCATTTTCAATATCAAATTTAAGAATCGTCCTCATTTTATGAAATCCATGATGCCCATATGCTCCTGGATTCATATGCAACAAATTATTATTTTTATCAGGCATCACCTTGCAAATATGTGAGTGTCCACAAATATAAATATTGGGTTTTTCGGCTTTTATAATATCCGCAACTCTTTTTGTATACTTACCTGGATATCCTCCGATATGGGTCATGAAAATTTTTAAACCTTCACACATAAACAATTGATTAAGAGGAAAAAGTTCTTTTACACTTTGATCGTCAATATTCCCATACACAGCTCTGAATATTGCTAAATTTCTAATTTCTTTCAAAGAATTTAAATCACCGATATCACCAGCGTGCCATATCTCGTCAACATCGCTCAAATGATCGGTGACTTCTTTACCAAAGTAAGAGTGATTGTCAGAAATAATGGCTATCTTCTTCATATAATTCAAAAAAAGAGCATTTACCCAATTAATATGTGTAAACGCTCTTTATATTTTAAACTACTTTAGATTATTATAAGTGAATCACTTCATCGTATGCTGCTGCAGCAGCTTCCATGATGGCTTCACTCATTGTAGGATGTGGATGGATCGACTTGATAATTTCCATTCCAGTACTTTCAAGCTTTTTAGCAACTACTAGTTCAGCAACCATTTCTGTTACATTGGCACCGATCATGTGACCACCCAAAAGTTCACCATATTTTGCATCAAAAATTAATTTTACGAATCCATCTTTAGAACCTGAAGCACTTGCTTTTCCTGAAGCTGAAAATGGAAATTTACCAATTTTTAATTCATAACCTGCTTCTTTTGCTTGTGCCTCGGTCATACCTACACTCGAAACTTCTGGCCAACAGTAAGTACATGACGCAATATTACCATAATCAATAGGTTCAGGATGGTGACCTGCTATTTTTTCTACACATGTGATACCTTCCGCACTAGCAACGTGAGCTAATGCTTGTGTAGGAATAACGTCTCCAATAGCATATATACCAGGAACATTTGTTCTGTAGTACTCATCTACTTTGATCATTCCTCTATCTAGCTCAATACCTAAGGCTTCTAAGCCTATATCCTCTACATTGGGGGAAACTCCTGCAGCAGATAGCACCACATCACATTCAAGTACTTGAGTAGTATTGTCTTTTCTATTCTTTATAGTAACTTTACATTGTTTCCCGCTAATATCTACGGTTTCCACTGCACTATTTGCTAGGATGTTGAAACCAGCTTTTTTGTATATTTTACTTAATTCTTTAGAAATATCAGTATCTTCTCGTGGCAAAAGCCCTTGTTCCATAAACTCCACAATCGTTACCTCTGTCCCAATAGATTTATAGAAGTAAGCAAATTCGACGCCAATAGCACCTGCACCTACCACAATCAATTTTTTAGGTTGTTCAGGAAGTGTCATTGCTTCACGATATCCGATTATTTTTTTACCATCTATGGGCAAATTTGGTAATTGCTTAGCTCTGCCGCCTGTTGCTAAAATAATATGTTCTGCTGAATATTCTGTTTTTTTGCCTGAAGTATCTGTAACTACCACTTTTTTTCCTCTGACTAACCTGCCGAAACCTTCAATAACTGTGATTTTATTTTTTTTCATCAAAAAGTTAACACCCTTGCTCATTCCATCTGCTACACCACGACTTCTAGAAATCATTTTATCAAATTCAGCTTTTGGTTGGTCAATAGTGATTCCATAGTCTGATGCATGATTTATGTACTCAAATACTTGCGCACTTTTTAATAATGCTTTGGTAGGAATACATCCCCAATTTAAACAAATCCCACCGAGATTTTCTTTCTCAATAACGGCTACTTTAAATCCAAGTTGCGATGCTCTAATAGCAGCTACATATCCTCCTGGACCACTTCCCAATACTATTATGTCAAAATTCATAAGGTTTCTATTTTGCCACAAAGGTAAACATATCCGAGCTTTATTCAAAAATTAAAGATGAATATTCGTTTCTAATTTATACTTAGTTTAGATTTCTTTCTTCCTTTTTTGATGAAATATTTGCAGTACAAAGATTTTATTTTAGCTAAAATTAAAATAGATTTTTACAGTCTTTCATGGCTATAATTGAAAAAATAAAAGGATTTATAGGTTAATGTGACCTTTGTTACAGATTTCCTATTATATTTGCTTTACTTTTGTATCAAATTTTTAGTCAACACAACTTAGGAATATATGAAATTTTTATTTTCAGTTTTAGTCGTAATCCTTTTTATTGCGCCATCTTTTGCGCAAAGTGCAGTAGCAAACGCTGCAAAAAAAAGTACTATAGAGAAAGTTTATGAAGACATAGATATTGCAAAAGCAAAAAAAATCATGTCAAATTCAAAGAATTATGTCTTAATTGATGTGCGTACACCAGGCGAAATTGCAAATGGGAAAATAGGTGATGCACTTGAAATGGATATTAAGTCGCCTGATTTTAAATCCAAATTATCAAAATTAGACAAAGATAAGCAGTATATTGTTTATTGTCATGTAGGTGGTAGAAGTACAAATGCCATGAAAATAATGAAAGACATGGGATTTAAACAAGTCTATAATTTAATGCCTGGTTATAAGGGCTGGACTAAAAAGTAGTTTTATCAATTTTTAGATTTTCTTTGATGTCTTACTAATACATTATATAGTATGATTTTATTTTTTATTCCAATCTTTGGGATATATGCATTAGATAGTGAATTCGTTTTTTACTTCTAGTATATGTAATGTCATTTTCGCAATATTTTTAAGGTGAGAGAAATTTAAATAAACCAAAGTGTCTCGCACCTGTTTTGCCAATAATATTAATGTAATTATTAAATATAAATCCTGTGGTATGTCAGAGATTTGGGCTACTTTTATAAAAGGTTTTGGGGGATATGGCTCATATTTGTGGCATGAGATTACTAATCCATCATGGCATAATTATTTTTATTGGTTGCTTTTGGTTTCGGCTTTTTTCTTTGGTCTTGAAATCATAAAACCTTGGAGAAAGAATCAGCCAATTTTAAGAAAAGACTTTTGGCTAGACTTCTTTTACATGTTCTTTAATTTTTTCATATTTTCACTCATTATATATAATGCTGCTTCTGACGTTGTAGTTCATATATTTAATGATGGCATTAAAAGTATTTCAGGATTTGACCTTCAAAAATCTAATCCGCTTAATAATATGCCTATTTGGAGTGTTTTTTTGGTCGGATTTATAGTGAGAGATTTCGTTCAGTGGTGGACACATAGATTGCTGCATCGTTTTGAATGGTTATGGCAATTTCATAAAGTACATCACTCCGTTGAAGAAATGGGTTTTGCTGCTCACTTAAGATATCATTGGATGGAGACCATCGTATACAGGACAATAGAATATATTCCTTTGGCATTACTGGGTATAGGTTTATATGATTTTTTTATCATTCACATATTTACATTGGCTGTGGGACATTATAACCACAGTAATTTCCATGTCAGTGGGCGCGCTACTGGAATGATATTCGGAGGATTAATTGGTATAGCTGCTTATTTTGGAATTGCAGATATTACTTTTTTGGAAACATTTAATGTTCAATTCAAGATATTGGCTGTTTTGGGACTTATTTTAGCAGGTGGTTTCATCTTAGGACCTATCATGAAGGTTGTGTTTAATAGTCCTGAGATGCATATTTGGCACCATGTGTATGAATTGCCAGAAAATCGACGTTATGGTATTAACTTTGGAATAACTTTAGCCATTTGGGATTATATTTTTAGGACAGCTGTCATTCCAAAGGATGGACGGGACATAAAACTTGGTTTTCCAGGTGTAGAAGATTTTCCAAAAGATTTTATTGGTCAATCTTTTTATGGAATAAAGAAAGATGTTATTTAATTAAGAATATGATTAGCAACTAAGAAAATTTTTAAACATACTCCAAATAAAAAAAAGGAGCAACATAACAAATGCAGCTCCTTTTTAATATTTGTGTTCCACAAAATTACAGTGCAGGAATTCTCAATACCTGACCTGGGTAAATTAAATCTTCTGACTTCAACATTGGTTTATTTGCTTCAAAGATCACTGGATACTTCATCATATCACCATAAACTTCTTTTGCAATTTTAGATAAAGAATCACCTTCTTTCACAGTATAGAAAGTAGCTTCAGGTTCAGGTGTTACTACAGATAATCTATCATCTACAGATGCAATACCTTCAGTATTTCCAACAATAAGGATAACCTTTTCTTTTGCAGATGTCGACTCTACTTGACCATAAACCGTTGCAGTATCTTCATCAACAACTATATCTAGGTTTTCTACATGAATACCATTACCCACTACTTTAGATGCAAGCTGCGCTGCTCTGCCTTTTTCTGCTGCGTCTTTTAAAGCTTCAAGTCCGGCATTCGCAACTGGTGCTGCTGTTTTTGCATCATTTTCTTCTGCTTTGTTTGTGACGAGTTTTGATCCTGCTGATTTTAGGAATGAAAATAAACCCATAATTTTTAAATTTAAAATGTTAAATATAACCAATATTGGTTACGATGCAAATAAAGATATTTTTTTTCAAATTAGTTCCACAAGATTTGTTTTTTTTATAATCCGATATAATTTAAGGTATTATTGCAGAATTTTATTTGTTAGGATTATTGAATTTCTAAATGTGAAGGAATTATATTTTTTAAATATTGTGGGCGTATGTTTTTGGGATTATGTATTGAAATTGAAACTAAAATTAATTATTTTAAATTTATTGTCTTTATAATGTGCTGAAAGCTAGGTTATTGTAAATTTTAAATTAAAAAATAGATATATGTTTCCCATAAAATCGGTTTAATTTGACAAAAGCCTTATATTTGCGCTGTTTTTCGGAAAAATTAATGAATTTTTAACACCATGCAAGGAAAAGGTTTAGTAAAAGTGTTCTTGGTTTTAATAACAGTTGTATGTTTATTACAATTTACTTATTTCATACCAACTAATAGAGTAGAGAGTGATGCAGCATCTTACGCATCAAGTATTTCAGGCTCTGAAGATCCCCTCAACGAATCGTACAAAACGGCTAGAGCGAGATATTTGGATTCAATGTCCAGCGAAGAAGTATTTAGTATTCCGCTATTAAAATCATATACCTACAATGAGCTGAAGCAACAGCAACTTGCATTGGGACTTGATCTTAAGGGTGGTATGAGTACTACACTTCAAGTCGATCTTGAAGATTTCTTAAAGTCATTGGCTGGTAGAAATGCCAATAATGTTGAGTTTTTAAAAGCATTAGACAATACAAGAGAAGCTATGAGGACTTCTCAATCTAATTACATCACATTATTTGTGGGAGAGTACAGAACAATAGCTGGAGATAACAAACTAGCAAAAATATTTGCAAGAAGTGAAGCTTTGGGAGAGATCAGTACTAGCACTTCTGATGGAGAAATAGAAAGACTCCTTAGATCAAAGGCAGATCAGACTGTGAATCTTACATTTGAAAGATTAAAACAAAGGATAGACCGTCTTGGTGTGGCTCAACCTAATGTTTCATTGGATCCTAATCGTGATTTAATATTGGTAGAAATGCCGGGTATTGACAACCCTGAAAGAGCAAAACAATTTTTGACTGCTAGTGCAAAATTGGAGTTTTGGGAGGTATATAGAACAACAGATCCAGGAATATCCGCAGCATTCCAACAAGCAGACGCTAGAGCTTCAGGTGTGTCACCATCTATAGATTCCACAAATGTTGAAATGGATACTATAAAAGTTCCAGCTTATGATGATTTGGGAACATTATTGCCGGATTCAACAATTCAATTGGTTCCTAAGACTCAAAATACTGCAACTGGAGCTACTGGATCATTATTCAGTGCACTCACACTTAACAGTGGTAACTTATCACAAAGTGTCATGGGACTTGTCGAAAAGGGGAAAAGAACTTTTGTAAACGACATTCTTAAAAGAGATGACATAAAAGCTCTATTTCCAAAAAATAGTAAGTTTATGTGGTCTAGAGAACCTTCTGTTGATGCTTCAGGTGTAACAACCAACCAATATGAGTTATATTTAATTAAAACCCAAACTGGGACTGATGAGGCTCCACTTGATGGAGGTGTGATCACATCAGCTGGTCAAAATTTAAATACTACGAATGGTAAAATCGAAGTAAACGTCAGAATGAACGCTGCTGGTGCTAAGAAATGGGCAGAAATGACCACTAAGGCAGCAGGAGACGGTAACAGAGAGATTGCTATAGCACTAGATGATGAAGTGGTTTCTGCTCCAACTGTAAATGATCCAATAACACAAGGTTCATCTTCTATCACGGGTAATTATACAGTAGAAGAAGCAACTGATTTTGCAAGCATACTTGAGGTGGGTAAATTACCAGCTAAAACCAAGATAGTTCAGTCAACAAATGTAGGTCCTACCTTAGGTAAAGCAAATATTTCTAAAAGTATTAATTCGTTATTGATAGGATTTTTACTAGTAATTATCACTATGCTTGCATATTATGCAGGGGGAGGTATTATAGCTATCGTTTCATTATTATTGAACGTATTTTTGATTTTCGGTTCATTATCTAGCTTTGGTACGGTATTAACACTTTCTGGTATTGCTGGTATAGTATTAACAATTGGTATGGCAGTGGATGCAAACGTAATAATATTTGAAAGGATAAAAGAAGAATTAGAATCTGGGAAGGATTTAAAACAATCCATAGCTGATGGTTTTTATCATTCATATTCAGCTATCATTGATGCAAACGTTACAACCATTTTAACTGCCTTTATTTTGGCTTATTTCGGTCTAGGACCTGTTAAAGGATTCGCAGTGGTTTTAATCATTGGTGTCTTATGTTCTTTGTTTACAGCTATCTTTATATCTAGATTAATGATAGATTGGTGGGTAGGAAAAGGAAACAACTTATCATTCTGGACAGGATTCGCCAAAGGGGCCTTCAAGAACATCAATATTGACTGGATTGGTAGAAGAAAAATTGCATATGGTATTTCTGGAGTTGTTATATTGGCTGGTTTGATTTCTATTTTTACATCAGGATTTGATTTAGGTGTTGATTATAAAGGTGGTTATTCTTACAGTGTTCAATTCACAGGATCAGAAAATGTTACAGCAGATGCACTTAGAGATGGGCTTACAGCGCCTTTTGGAGCAACACCAGTTGTAAAGCAAGTAGACGCTGCAAATACTTTTAACATTGTAACTTCTTACCTTGTTAATGAAACTGCTGAAGATACCCCTGAAAAAGTAATGGCAAAATTACATGAGGGTATTGTAAGTATTACTAAAAGTGATGTTAGCTTAGCTGATTTTAGTAATACTGAAACAGGTGAAGACAAAGTGCATGTGATAAGTTCAGCTCAAGTAGGTCCTACCATTGCAGACGACCTTAAGAAAAGTTCATTATATGCAGGTTTATTTGCACTGTTAGCTATATTCTTATATATTTTAATTAGATTTAGTAAGTGGCAGTATAGCGCGGGTGCAATTATTGCATTATTCCATGATGCTTTGATAGTACTTTCTGTTTTCTCAATTGCAAAGTCATTCCTACCTTTCTCTTTGGAGATTGACCAAGCATTCATAGCAGCTTTACTTACAGTAATTGGTTATTCGATAAATGATACTGTGATTGTATTTGATAGAATCAGAGAGTTCTTTACCATCCATAGTAATAAATCAAAAGATGAAGTTATCAATGCTGCGATAAATACAACATTGTCTAGAACATTGATGACATCATTTACTACGATAGTCGTAATACTCATCCTATTCCTTTTTGGTGGTGGTAGTATTAAAGGTTTTGCATTTGCATTACTTGTTGGTATCATAGTAGGTACTTATTCTTCTGTGTTTATTGCAGCACCAGTACTTCATGATCTAGGTTCTGATCTCAAAGTAAATAGAAGAATTGTTGATAAACCAGTGAAATCGGATGAAGGCAAATCTTTTGCAAGATCCGCGAAATAGTTATTTCAGTACAGAAAATACAAAAAAGGGACTTAAATTGAAAAATTTAAGTCCCTTTTTGATTTAAATACAACATTTGATATGAAAAATGAATTATATAAAATGTATTAGGTTTATGGATACTTTTTATCTATCTGTTTCAAGTGGAGATCAAAATGTGAACATAGACAAACTAAATAAAATGACATTATGGCCTTGATCCGCTATTTTATATTAATACTGACGATTTGTGGTTTATTTTCATGTTCTTTTAATCAAAAGATAAAGGATGGGGAATCAGCTTTTGAAAGAAAACAATTTGCAATTGCTATTACTTTACTACAAGATGAAATAGAAGAGACAAAAAATGAGCAATTAAAAGCTCGCAAAGCATTTTTATTAGGTAAATCAAATATACAAGTACTAGAATATCAAGAAGCAGCCACTTGGTTTAAGATGGCAGTAGATCTAAATTATGGTACAGAAGCTTTAGGCAATTTGGCATCTACGTATAAGTTGATGGAAAAGTACCAAGAAGCAGGAGATTTGTATAGAAAAATAGGTCAGCAAACAGGACGAATTCAAGAAAATAACAGAGAAGCTTTATTATGTGATCAAGCATTTGCCGCAAAACAAAAAAAGTCGGATTATATTATAGAGAAAATATTTGAGAATTCAGCGGTATCGGATTATGCACCTGTCATTTTTGATAGAGATTTTTTGGTTTTTACTTCAGAGAAATCTGAATCTACAGGAAATGGTACTTATAATTGGACAGGAGAAAAGTTTAGTGATCTTTACCAGATAAGAAAAAATGGTTCTGAAATTAGAAAATTTGATTCAGCCATAAATACAAATGCAAATGAAGGTACAGCTTGGTTTACAAAAGATGGTTCTACTTTATATTTTACTCGTGTATACTCCCTTTCATCAGGTGACGAATATCCAAAGTTGATGCGCTCTGATCTAGTTGATGGATTTTGGAGCGAACCAGAAGTTTTGCCTTTTATTCAAGATAAAATTAAGTACGGTCATCCGACTTTGATAGAAAACGATAGCATTTTAGTGTTTTCTAGTGATCAAAACGAAGTAGGAGGAACGCTTGATTTGTATTATTCTCAGCTTTTTTCTGATGGAAATTGGTCTACACCTGAAAAATTGCCAACAAGCATTAATACCCAAGGAAATGAAAAGTTTCCAACAGGAGATAAAGATACTTTATATTTTTCATCAGATTATCTACCTGGACTTGGAGGTTTTGACATTTTTAAGACATTTTTAAAAGCAGATGGATCATGGTCAATACCAATTAATATGGGATATCCAATCAATTCTGGCGGTGATGATTTTTCATTTATTGTTGATTATTCAGCAAAGACGGTCAAAAACGTTATGCAGCAAGGATTTTTTTCGTCTTCTAGAGTTGGTAATGGTAAAGATGATATTTATAGGTTCAAGAAAATGGCCCCACAAATCGATACCGCAATAACAAAGGAAACAAAACCAGTTAATCAAATTGTATACGTTACTGTAAAAACTTTCAATAACATATTTGAAGAAAATGATAATCCTAATAGTAAGGTAGTTGGTAAAAAATCTCTCAATGATGTGTTTATAAAAATTGTAGATGAAAACGATAAAAAAGTAGTAGAAGGATACACAGATAACAATGGTTTTTATTTTACAGAAATACCAAAAGACAAGTCACTCAAGATAATTGGTGCTAAACTAGATTATTTGAATGCAACTAAAGAAATTAGTACAAAGAATTTAGTATTTCCCATTAACGAAAATTCATTAACAATTAATACAGAGTTAATCTTGGATAAAATTTATGCGGATAAAGAAATTAACCTTGAAAACATTTATTATGATTACGATAAGTGGGATATTAAAGCTGAAGCCAAGCCCACACTTGATGCCTTGGTAAAAATCCTTATAGATAATCCGCAAATTAATATTCAGCTTTCTAGTCATACTGATTGTCGTGGCACAGAAGAATATAATGAGGAACTTTCTCAAAAAAGAGCACAATCGGTAGTAGATTATCTTATATCTAAATCCATTTCTTCATCAAGATTAATCCCAAAAGGATATGGAGAGTCATTGCTCATAGATAATTGTCTATGTGAGTCTTGTACAGAAGAACAACATCAAACAAATCGGAGAACTACTTTTAAAATAGTCAAGAGATAAATGCTGATTTCTATTTTTATTAAACCATAAAGTTTGGGTTACAATTTAATGACTTTGTGCATAGATGTACTACTTTCAAAAATAATTTTAAAGTAATAAATTCCTGATGCTAAATTAGTTAAATCAAGAATTTGTATTTCATTTGATTTGTTTGGCATAATTGTTTTGATTTTATCTCCATTTAAAGATAAAACTTGAATTTCTATTATTTCACGTTTCTCATGAACAGAAATGTAGCCATAAGTAGGATTTGGGTAGTAGCAGGGTGGCGATATGTTTGATTCTTCAGTGGAAGAAGTATTTAGTACATCAAATGAAGCAGTAAATTTACAACCTAAGTTATCAATAATTTGTACGACATAATTGCCTGAAGTTAACCCTGAAATACATGGCGTTTTTTCAGATTTTCCTTCCCAAATAATCTCTAATGGTTCGATTGCATCAAAAATATCTAAACATATTTCTCCTATTCCACTATTATCAATATCGTGAATTACTTGACCTTCTACCTTAATATCTGAAGTAGAAGATATTTGGATGGATTCTGTGATTTTTTGACAATTATTTTCATCAGTTATGGTCGCTAGGTATAATCCATTAGCAAGATGATTAATAGTTTCGCCATCACCTACATTCCATGCAACATTATATTGTCCTGTCCCTCCATCAACATTAATACTTATGACAGCATTTGAATCAGTATTACAGATATTTTCTTTCACATCAGAAATTATATACGTTATGGGCTTTATTTCTTTTATCGTTACTGTTGGTGAGACACCTACACATCCTTCGGCATCTGTGATGGTAAGCATATAATTACCACTGGGTAACTGAGTAACTGTATCAACAATAGTATTTTTAATATATTGTACTCCATGGCTCCAGTTAAAATCAAAAGGTGACTTACCATTTATTACATTAGAGACAATCGACCCAATTCTGTCTTCTGAACACTTATTTTCACTAATAATGTTCAGTTCCGACAAAATAGGAACATTATTAAATGGTATAAATATAATTGGGATAGAAGATTTACATCCAAAAATATCATATGCTGTCACATTATAGTTACCAGAAATAAGATCTGAAAAATTATCAATAGATATTTCAGAATGGCTCCAGGCGTAACTATAGTCTTTAGTACCGCCTTGGGTAATAAGTGAAACATATCCATTTTTACCTAGCCTACACATCGATGGGTGAATACTATCTATACTTATTTCAAATAGTTCTGGTTGTTTGACATTTACATCTAATGGAATAGACCTACATCCTAAAGCATCTGTAACCGTAAGAGTATATTTACCTGCAGCAAGATTAAATATGTCATCAGTCGTTCTGATTCCTGTCCATAAGTAAGTGTATGGTGGCGTTCCTCCAGTAGAATTAGTTTTTATAGAACCATTTGATTCCCCAAAACATCTTACATCTTCAATACTTACTGGTACAACTTTGATTGAATCGGGTGCTACAAGTTTAGTAGTTAAAAATGACTCACATCCATTCTGATCATATACAGTTAATGAATAATCCCCAGCAGAAAGGTTTGTGATTAGTCTTGTGGTATCTCCAGTATTCCATTGAAACCTATAGTTTCCACTGCCATTTTGCACAATCGCAGAAATAAACCCATTTTGCATGCCTTGACAGGTAGGGTGTTTTATAGATTCAATACCTGAAAGTAATGAAGGTGTATCATTGACAATTATTTTTGAGATACTCGCCGTACATAAATTGGCATCCGTTACAGTCACTGAATACTCACCTGCTTTAAGGTTCATAACATTTTTTGTATGGTCGCCATTAGACCATAGATATGTGTATGGTGGATTATTGATATTATGTTCTATGGTAATTATTCCGTCGTTTAAACCCTGACAAGTTGTATTTCTTATTTCTGAAATAACAATATTTAAGCTATTTAAAGCCTTTACATTAAAGAAATCTGTTTTCTTCAAACAACCACCAATATCCATGATTTCAGCATAATAAAATCCTTCCTTAATGTCATTAATAATATTACCAGTTTGGTTTTGACCTGGCCAAGTAACTGTGTAGGGGCCTGTACCACCAGAAATATTAAGCGAAATGGAACCATCAAAGCTACCATTACAACTGGCATCAATTATACTAGAAGTATATAAGATTGGATTAACATCTGCGGAATCATCTCCATTTCCATTGCAATTTTCGTCTATACCATTGCATTGAATTTCAGAAATGCCTGGGTTGATAGACGGGTTTTCGTCATCACAGTCTCCTGATATTAATGCATAACCTTCAGGAAGCTCACTACTACAGATATCTATAAACTCACTTTCAATACCATAACCATCATCATCATTATCTACATAGAATCTTTTAAGACCATTTGCGAGTGTAGATTTATAAAATTCAATTTGATCTATAGCAATGTCTCCTATTGGCCCTTCACCAGAAGTACCCACAAATCTAAAGATCCCAGTCATTCCATCATAAGGGGCTAATGATAAGGTTTCTCTTTTCCATTTATCTCCTTGATTTCCCGACAAAGTAACTAATGGTGTCCAGGTATTACGGTTGTCTGTGCTTATTTCAAGTGCTAATGACTGTATGTCAATTCCATACATATGGTAATAAAATGACATGTCACATCCTGAAGCATTACTTTTAATGTCAATACATCTTGATATAAGTTCGACATTGTTCTTTTCACCACAAAGAATTGGGTTATTTTCGATATATAAATATTTTCCAATTCCTGAGATATCTGTAGTAGGGCCGGTGTTTTCAGTATCAGTTTTTCCATTCCATACGATCCAGTCTTGACTACTTTCTTCTTTGGCATTAAACCATATTGGTGCATTAAAATCACATGCTACAGCACAACCTTCCACACATTTACTGTAGGAATCGAATGATTCTCTAAGTGTAATTGATTCACAAGTTGTGGTGAAGAAAAGTTTACAACTTTCGATAGAATTGGAATTTGAGCATCGCGCTTTTATGGTAAGTTCGTAATCTGTGTTTGGTAGTAAATCTCTCAGTATTTTTAGGGATGGGTTTTGTTCTTTGCAATTTATGGTCAATTCATTAATTTCTACACCATCTCTGCTCAGATTAAATATGACTGTAGTACAAGAACCATAGCTATCCCAATCAACCATGGCACTATTATTACCGATGTTTTTTATTACAAAATTTTCTGGAACGACGCATTTTTCTCTATTAAATTTTATCTCAAAATATTTAAGGTTACCGGCATCTTTCAAAGCTCTGTCAAAAAATATTAATTTCCATCTCCCTTGTGATTGTGTCCCATTACCAAGGCTACTGATTTTCTCATCGGGAACAAATGAACCAATAAATGGTGGTCGACTATCTTTTATTTTCTCACAAGCATTCTGATTAAATGATGTTACGTTTACACAAGTGAGATCTTGCGTATCACCGAAGTTATTAGTAATAGTTCCGTTATGATTTGACAATGTTATCATATCTCCAGATGGTGATTCTAGTCCAATTTTCAAATCAGCGGGCCAGCCATGTTCGAGAATCATATCTACTGATTCAATAAATATATCCTGACCTAAAAGTCCCGAGTCATTTATATCAATAAAAAAAGTTTCAGTTCCATTATCCTTTATCGGGAGATTGGTAGGGCAGGGAGTTGGATTTGTAAATACGGTGGTGAATATTGCAGGTCCAGTCCACACACTTTTGTTTGTTTCATTACAAACTGTACGTACATAGACTTCATAAGACGTTGCGGGTTTTAAATTTTCAAGGATATATTGTTTAGATGTGATTAATGGTGTGGTAGCTTGAGATGTCCGAGTTTCGCCACGTTCTATGAGTTCTAATTCCCAGCCAAGTGGTGATGTATTAGTATCTGCCCACCTTATGTTAATGGATGTTGTAGTTTGCGTGTTAAAGGAATTGAAAAATGGTTGTTTGCAAGATTGACTATATAAAGGAGCGATATTATAATATAGTCCTAGGTAAATGAAAAACAAGATTTTTGTTAAATTAATGTACATACACCATTGTTTAGATGTCAAAATTAAGTATTTTAAAGGAGACTTATGACAAAGCTTAAAATTTATTTAAAACAAACAAATTAGGTGTTGATACATTATGATTTTTATGATATTTTTTGTATTTTTGCACATTGTTTTTAAAAATATAATATTAAATACGTAAATGGCTAATGATCAACGAATTATCCCGATAAATATCGAGGACGAAATGAAATCATCCTACATAGATTATTCTATGTCAGTCATCATTTCAAGGGCACTCCCTGATGTTAGAGATGGGTTGAAACCGGTACATAGACGGGTACTTTATGGGATGTCAGACCTTGGACTAGCATATGGTAGAGCGCATAAAAAATCGGCAAGAATTGTAGGAGAAGTATTGGGTAAATATCACCCGCATGGTGACTCATCTGTTTATGATGCTATGGTTCGTATGGCACAGGATTGGTCTCTTAGGTATCCACTTGTGGATGGTCAGGGTAACTTCGGCTCAATGGACGGAGATAGTCCAGCAGCAATGAGGTATACTGAAGCAAGACTTTCTAGAATTAGTGATGAAATCCTTGCAGACATCAATAAAGAAACGGTTGATTTCAGGTTAAATTTTGATGATTCTCTTGAAGAACCAACAGTATTACCTGCGCGTATTCCTACACTTTTGATCAATGGAGCTTCTGGTATTGCAGTAGGGATGGCTACCAATATGTTGCCACATAATTTGACAGAAGTTATAGCTGGGACAAAAGCAGCCGTAGATAATCCAGAAATCACCATCGATGAATTGATGGAATACATCAAAGCTCCAGATTTCCCTACAGGTGGTACTATCTACGGATATGCAGGTGTAAAAGAAGGATTTCACACAGGTAGAGGTAAGGTTATCGTACGTGGTAAAGCAAGTATTGAAAATAGTGCAGGTGGAAAAGAAACCATCATCATCACAGAAATACCTTATCAAGTAAATAAGGCTGGTCTTGTGGCTAAGATTGCTGAAATGGTTAATGATGGAAAGATAGAAGGTATTACAGATATTAGAGATGAGTCTGATAGAAAAGGACTTCGTATCGTAGTAGAAGTGAGAAGAGATGCTATGGCGAGTGTTGTTTTGAGTAAGTTGTACAAATTTACACCTTTACAAACTTCATATGGTATCAATAACATAGCTTTGGTTAATGGTAGACCTAAGGTCCTTAATCTCAAAGATTTAATTGAAGAATATATCAAGTTTAGACTTGAAGTTATAGTTCGTAGGACGCAATACGATTTACGTAAAGCTGAAGAAAGAGCCCACATCTTAGAAGGGTTACTTATCGCCTTGGACAATATTGATGAAGTTATTAGAATCATCAGAAACTCCAAAACAGTAGAAGACGCTAAAGATGGTTTGATCGAAGCGTTCAAATTTAGTGAAATTCAGGCAAAAGCCATCTTGGAGATCAGACTTCAGAGATTGGTTAGTCTCGAGATTGATAAAGTAAGAGAAGAGTACAACGAAGTTTTAGCAAAAATCGAATATTACAAAAGTATTCTTGCAAGTGAAACCCTTCAAAGAGAAATCATCAAACAAGAACTTGATGAAATCAATGAAAAATATGGTGACAAACGTCGCACAGACATTTCTTATGCAGATGATGAAATCAGTATTGAAGATCTTATTCCTAATGAAGAAGTTGTTATTACAATCTCTCACTTAGGTTATGTAAAGAGAACAAAAACGGATGAGTTCAAACAACAAAGTCGTGGCGGCAAAGGATCTAGAGGCGCAAAAACAAGAGATGCCGACTTTGTAGAGCAAATGTTTATAGCTCATAATCACAATTATCTGTTATTATTTACTGAGCAAGGAAGATGTTTCTGGTTAAGGGCATTCGAAATACCTGAAGCAAGCAAAACATCTCAAGGCAGAGTTATTCAAAACTTGCTTGCTATACCACCTGATGATAAAGTTAGGGCTTATATCAAAATTGAAAACTTGAATGATGAAGAGTTTATCAATAATAACTACATCATTTTCTGTACTAAACAAGGTATGGTAAAAAAGACGATCGTAGAAGCTTTCTCTCGCCCACGTACTAATGGTATCAATGCGATCACTATCAATGAAGGTGATACATTGCTCGAAGCAAAACTGACTTCTGGTATTAATGAAATCATTATAGCCAATAAAGAAGGTCGTGCTATTAGATTTAACGAGTCCAAAGTAAGACCAATGGGTAGAGGCGCAGCAGGTGTAAAATCAATGAAACTTGGATCTGACAAAGATGAAGTGATAGGTATGATCTCTGCAGACCCAACTAAACCAGAGTTTTCCGTATTTGTGGTTTCCGAAAAAGGAAATGGCAAACGTTCTCCATTAGAAGATTACAGGATCACAAATAGAGGTGGAAAAGGTGTCAAAACCATTAATATTACCGAGAAAACGGGACAATTAATTGCAATCAAATGGGTAAGTGAATTTGATGACTTAATGATAACAACCCATGATGGTATTATTATTAGGACACCAGTTTCTTCACTCAGAGTCATGGGTAGAGCGACACAAGGTGTGAAAGTGATAAGAATCCAAGATAAGGAATCCATCGCAGATGTTACAGTAATCAGTAGAGAAGAAAGTATAGACGAAGAAGAATAATCTTCAGCGGAAATATAGGTACTAGTGGCCAGTAGATTTGATATTTACTGGCCTTTTTTGTTTCAGGTATGACAAAAATCATCAAGTTTCAGTTCAAAAAAATATCTTTGATTTTGAACTGATGTAATAACCAATCGTTTAAATAAGATAATTTTAACGCTTTAAAGTATATTTTTAACATTTATTAAACGATTTTTATAGCCTAAATTCGTCTTAATTACGAAAAAGTATGTTAGCCAAATATATTTTTTTATTTTTGTCACATAATTAATAACTTTTAACATTAAACGATGAAACAATTTTTTTTAAGTGCACTTTTAATCTTGGTCTCCCTGTCAATAGTGGAAGCGCAAGAATATAAAAAACAACTAAAAAACGCAAACAAAAGTCTTGGTAAATACTATCTTGACCCAGTGGCTAATAAAGCATTATTGACAGAAGCAACAGCTTCTATTGATCAAATATTTACTGCTGCTGATGCGCAAGCGGACCCTGAAGCATGGAATAGTAAAGGTCAGATTTATAATGAAATAGCTAGAACTGAAATCAACAAAAAAGTAGTAGATCCAGCTTATGTTATTACAACGCCTGAGGCCTCACTAATCGCTTATGACGCATTCCAAAAAGCAATATCTTTGTCTACCAAAAAATCACATACCAAAGATGCATTGGCAGGTATTAAAGAAAATGAAGAGCACCTTAATAATGTAGGGATCTTCCAATTCCAAGCTCAAGATTACAATAATGCTTTTAAAAGTTTTTCAACAACAATAAAAGCCTACGAAACGC
The DNA here is from genome assembly GCA_035326365.1 of Saprospiraceae bacterium. GTDB lineage: Bacteria > Bacteroidota > Bacteroidia > Chitinophagales > Saprospiraceae > OLB9. Next base: position 20,659 of record DAOLFJ010000009.1, read on the forward strand.
TGAAAGCAAATGGTGAAGCGAGTAGATTGGATGATGCTGTTGTAAATAATGATCAGACATTTTATACGGGAGTATGCGCTTATTTCGGAGATAATAAGGAAGCGTCAATTCCTTATTTCGAAAAGCTTTATGCTGCAGGTAAAGCACAACCATTGGTTTATGAAGGTTTGTTTAACCTGACTGCAGAGAAAGATGAAGCTAAAGCAATGACATATTTATCTGAAGGTAGGGCAGCAAATCCAGATGATAACGGATTGCTTTTTGCAGAAATCAATTACTATTTAAAAGTGGGTAAGTTAGATCTTTTGACAGATAAATTGAAAGCAGCAATTGCTAAAGAACCTGATAATATTTCAGTTTATACCACTCTTGGAAATGTGTATGATCAATTAAATCAAAAAGAAAGAACTGCTGGCAATATTGAAAAAGCGGATGAGTATTTTACGCTTGCTTTTGAAAAGTATGCAGAAGCATTAGCTAAAGATCCAACAAATTTTGATGCCACATACAGTCAAGGAGCTCTTTATTACAACAAAGCAGCAAGTATGACTGCAAAATTGAATGAATTGAGCAATGACTATTCTACTGCTGGTACCAAAAAATATAATGCAATAAAAGCAGAAATGGATGGATACTTTAAACAAGCGTTACCATTCTTTCTTAAAGCTGAACAACTAAGTCCAAAAGATTTAAATACAATGGTTGCCCTTAAGGAAATCTATGCTAGGGATGGTCAATTAGATAAATCGGCAGAATACAAAGCAAAAATGGAAGCTGCTGGCGGTGGACAATAAGTCGTACATCAATTTTAGATAAATAAAAAAGGGATTCAAAATGATTTTTGAACCCCTTTTTATTTAATATGAAATTTTAATGTTTTCTACCAAATATTCACTTCGTGTTGGATATCAATGTAGAATTTTTTGAAAACTGCTCCTTTTATTTCCAAAGACAGATTATAAATATCACGCCCATTGCTTCCACCATAATTGACCAATACTAAGGCTTGGTCTTTGTGTACGCCATAAGTTTCGTATTTTTTTCCTTTGTAACCCAACCTTTCTATCAGCCAACCAGCTGGAATTTTTACGCTCCCATCTTCTTGTGGAAAAGACGGTACTTCTGGATATGATGCAATTAGATTACTATATTGAGTAGCAGAAATCACAGGATTTTTAAAAAAGCTTCCTGCATTTCCCACTTTTCTAGGGTCGGGAAGTTTTGATTGTCGTATCTCAATGACTGCTTCTGAAACATCTAAGATGGTCGGTTCATTAATGTTTTTTTTATTCAAAACATCTTTTATTACGCCATAATCAATATTCAGTACATGTTTGTTCTTTTTCAAAATATAGCAAACATGCGTTATAAAATATTGATCTTTAAGTTCGTTTTTGAATACACTTTCACGATATCCAAATTTACATTCATATTTAAAAAATGATTTTCTCACACCTGTCTCGAGATGAATAGCACTAAGACTATGGAAAACAGATTCTTGTTCAACACCATATGCGCCAATATTCTGCATAGGTGCAGCGCCCACACTTCCTGGTATAAGTGACAAATTTTCTACACCACCAAGTTCATGAGAAATCGCCCATAGAACAAAGTTGTGCCATTTCTCCCCAGCACCAACATTTACCATTACCCGTTCATCATCTTCATCTACGATCTCAATACCTTTGATTTCGTTTCTTAGGACATAGGCATCTATATCTTCTGTAAGTAGGATGTTAGACCCACCACCCATTATCTTCAGTGGTCTTAACTCTTCTACCAACACTTCATACAAGTCATTTTCTGAATGGATATGTATAAATCCTTTAGCATTCACATCTATGCCAAAAGTGTTGTAGCTTTTTAGGTTTTGGTTTTGTTTGATTTGCATTTATAAAAGATTGGTCTAAATACTAAAGTTCACTCTCAGGACTAGTAATTTTTTTTAACATTGGTCTATTAAAATCGTATTGAAGGCCAATATTTAGGGTGTTTGCTTCTAAATCAGGATTGAAACCATATCTCACGATTCCGTGTGCGGTAAAACCACTCAATCCAAACCCATAACCAGCTTGAATAACATATGTTAAGAAGAAGTCTCGCTCAATTCCCTTGGCTCTGAACTCATCTTTGATACCATATAGTTCAGTTTTGCTATATTGAATACCACCACCAATACTAAATCCCATTTTTCCTTCTCTGTCAAATGTACTTAGTCCTTTAAAATTGAGTTTACCCATGATCGGAAATGCAACAGTTCCTAGTCCTTTAGATTCACTAGAATTTACCCCTAAAAAACCAAAAACTGCTTGTGCTTCAGCTGAGAATGACATTTTGGGACTACCAATCCATATTTTTGGCCCAACACCAAGATTCAATATAGCACTACCAGATGATCTTGATGAGTTGTCACCGACTACCTTTGGATTGACATAGCGATGATAAAGATCATTACTAGCAGTAAAACCATATCCAAACTGTCCGAAACTTTTTAATTGACTTAGCGTCAATATTAGGATTATTATTGTTTTAAGTTGCATCTGTTTATGTTGAATTATAAGATGTTTAAAATACAAAATTGTTAAACGAAACAATCAATACACAAAGTATAACCATCAAAAAAGCAATTTTGTTACGTATTAAATTCAAATTGTAATCGAGCCAAGGCACTATAAGTCCCCGATTCATTTTCTATAAGTTCTGAATGGGTACCTTTTTCTATAATCTTACCTTTATCAATAACGTAAATACAATCGACTTCTCTTATGGTCGCAAGTCTGTGAGCAATAATAATAGATGTTCTATTTTCCATTAATAAATCTAAGGCGTCTTGCACAAGTTTTTCTGATTCAGCGTCTAGAGAAGATGTAGCTTCGTCTAGAATGAGTATTTTGGGATCTTTCAAAATAGCACGTGCTATGGCTATTCGCTGCCTTTGACCACCTGAGAGTTTGATACCTCGTTCACCTACTATTGTGTCTAGACCATCAGGAAAAGAGTCTATAAATTCCCAGCTATTTGACTGTGTTGCGGCCATTATTATTTCTTCTTCAGTCGCCAAGGGTTTTCCATAAGAAATATTTTCTCGAATAGTACCACCAAACAAAATGACTTCTTGTGGCACAATACCAATATTTTGTCTGAAAGCAGTTAAATCTAATTCATTTATATTTTTATTATCTAAAATTATTTGACCTGATGAAGGATTGTAAAACTTAAGGAGTAATTGAACAATTGTAGATTTTCCACTTCCACTTTGGCCAACGAGTGCAATTTTTTGACCAGCTTTTATATCAATATTGATACCTTTTAGCACTTGCATATCTTTTCGGGTAGGGTAGGCAAATTCAATGTTTTGAAAAGAAATATCTCCAACAATTTTTAATTGAGATGCTTCATTATTTTTACTTTTACTAATATCAAATTCAGATGGCGTGGCCAGAATTTCAAAAATTCTTTCCGTTGCAGCCACCGCACTAATCACTTGTGTGTATAGTGTACCAAAACTTGCAATTGCTCCACCCAACACACCAGTAAACAAAATAAACGTAAACAAATCGCCGGCTTCCATCTTGTTTTCTTCTAATAGGAGTGCACCTTGCCATAAAATATAGAAGATACCACCAAATAATATTGTAATGATGAATGTGAAAAAAAGGCCCTTCATTTTTGCTGAGCTAAGTGATATCTTTACCACAGTGTCTACAGATTTACGGTATCTGATGGATTCAAACCATTCATTGGCAAAAGATTTTACAATGGTAAATGATTGGAATGTTTCTTCTACGATTGTATTTGTTTTACCTAGTTCTGTCTGACGATCCTTTGCTAATCTACGAATATATTTTCCAAAAAACATTGCCAATAATACAATAGGAGGAAATGTCATCAACATAATTAATGACAGATCTGGCATCCAATAAATTATCAAAACAATCCCTGTTATCATGATCACGATTTGTCTGATAAACTCAGCTAACGTGATGGAAAAAAGTGACTGAAGTTGTTCAACATCGGAAGTGATTCTACTCGTCAATTCGCCCACTCTATGTTCTTCAAAAAAAGTAACTGGTTGTGTAAGAATTTTATCATACAGATCTTTTTTTAAATCTGCCATACCTTTTTCTGAGACAATTGCAAAGAAAACTGTCCTGAAATAACTCAAAGTACCTTGTACTACCAATAATCCCAAAAACACCCACCCATATTCTCGTACACTAAGACCTAGGTTTAGCTTTGTCTTCTCGCCAATTGCTTGGTTTGCCATATCTCCTGGCAATCCCATCAAGCCCATGAATATTAAACTTCCAAGCACCAAAAAGACCATTGCTGCTACAAAATATCCCATATATGGCTTGATATAACGGAATATTTGGAGTGAGTTTTTTATAGATTGTTTGCTGAGTTTTGGCTTTGTATTTTTCTCTTCCTTTAATTCTGACATTCACTATATTATTAAGTGACAAAAATAGTGCTTTTATAAGTCATATGTAGACATTTTGAATATTAAAATTTTATATGTGACAAAATAATTTAAAATTAAATGATAAAATTAGATAACTAGAAACATGTTTTTTGGTTCTAAAGTAACATTTTGGTTAATTTCATTCAATATTTGTAAATTCTTTTTGATATAAATACACTTCTTATATCAAAATAATGATACCTTTGCGGCGCTATTTACAGATTCTTGTGATTTGTATCATTGGTAAACATAAAAATACATTTAAATGTCAACTTATTTAACAGAAGAAAAGAAGAATGAAATCTTCGCAGAGTATGGTGGTGGAGCTGCTAATACTGGTTCAATAGAAGGTCAGATTGCCCTTTTTACATTTAGAATTAAGTCTCTTTCTGAGCACTTAAAAGACAACAAAAAAGATATGTCTTGTAAAAGAAGCATGTTGACTTTGGTTGGTAAAAGAAAAAGATTACTTAAATATCTTGCTAGTAAAGATATTCAGAAGTACAGAGACTTGATTGATAAATTAGGTATCAGAAAATAATAATTTAAAAGAGCGGTGGAAATTTTCATCGCTCTTTTTTTTTGACTTAATGTTTACTACAAATTAAAATTATTAACTATATTTGCACATCATTTAATAATGGTCATAACTAGGACATCGCCTCCCGTCTTTGTTGTCACCACAAAAATGTTGTTTTGTTTCTGAATAATGGTTGATATTATTATCTGACCATTGTAAACTTTGCATCATTTTTCAAAACGTTTTAGATTCATTTATAAAATATTCAATTCATTTTTATGGGAAATATCATTCCTACTTCAACTTCATTCAGACTTCCTGATGGTAAGGAAGTGACTATTGAGACTGGCAAACTTGCCACTCAAGCACACGGCTCTGTAGTGGTTCGTGTAGAAGATACTATGATCTTGGCTACAGTAGTAGCAAGTCCTGAAGCAAAACCAGACCAGTCTTTTTTTCCACTGTCAGTAGACTATCAAGAAAGGTTTGCAGCAGCTGGAAAGATTCCTGGGAATTTTTTCAGGAGAGAAACAAGACTTTCTGATTACGAAATTTTGATATCAAGGCTTGTGGATAGAGCGGTTCGTCCATTATTCCCAGATACATTTTTGAACGAGACTCAGATCATCATCAATTTGATTTCTGCGGATTCTAAAAATATGCCTGACGCGTATGCAGCACTTGCAGCTTCTGCAGCTTTGGCTGTTTCTGATATCCCTTTTGATGGACCTATATCAGAAGTGAGAGTTGCAAAAATAGGTGGAAAATACGTTGTAAACCCAGAAAGAGACCAGTTAGCAACTGCTGATCTAGATCTAATTGTTGCTGCTACTATCAAAGACGTAATGATGGTAGAAGGTGAGGCAAATGAATGTCAAGAACACGAAATCATTGAAGCAATCAAAATTGCGCACGAAGCGATTATTGTTCAATGTAATGCTCAGCTACAACTTGCACAGTTAGTAGGCGAAAAAGCTACTATAAAGAGAGAAGTAATTGTTCCAGAAGTAGATGCAGAACTTAAAGAAATGATTTCAGCACTTGCTAAAGATAAAGTTTATGAAATATCTGCATCAGCTTTAGATAAACATGCGAGAAAAGATAAATTTAAGGAAGTAGGTAAATATGTCAAAGAAACCATTTTGGAGCAAAAAGGGGAAGAATATTTGACAGAAAAGGCAATTTTAATTTCCGAATACTACGACAAACTTAAGAAAAATGTCATTAGACAGATGGTTCTAGATTCAGGTGTTCGTCTTGATGGCAGAAAACTTGATGAAGTCAGACCTATATGGTGTGAAGTCGATTATCTCCCAGCAGCACACGGAAGCGCAATCTTTAATAGAGGAGAAACACAATCATTGACTTCAATGACTTTGGGTACCAAGTTGGATCAAATGTTGATAGACAATGCTTTAGATCATTACAATGAGAAATTTATTCTTCACTATAACTTCCCAGGGCTATCAGTGGGTGAAGTAAAACCTAACAGAGGACCAGGTAGGAGAGAGGTAGGCCACGCAAATTTGGCAGGTAGATCTTTAAGAAAAGTATTGCCTAAAGAAATGCCTTATACTATTAGAATTGTATCAGATATTCTTGAGTCGAATGGTAGTTCGTCCATGGCTACAGTTTGTGCGGGGTCACTATCACTTATGGATGGTGGTATAAAAATTTCAGCTCCTGTATCAGGAATTGCCATGGGTATGATTGCAGAAGGTGGAAGAGTGGCTATTTTGTCTGATATTCTTGGTGATGAAGATGCTCTAGGAGATATGGACTTCAAAGTGACTGGTACAACCAAAGGTATTACTGGTTGTCAGATGGATATAAAAGTAGATGGATTACCATATGAAACTTTGGAGAAAGCCCTTGAGCAAGCCAGAGAAGGTAGACTTCATATCTTGGGAGAAATGGATAAGGTGATAAGTGCACCTAAAGATGATCTCAAACCACATGCACCTAGAATGGTTGAAATCATTATTGATAAAACATTTATCGGAGCGGTAATAGGACCTGGTGGAAAAATAATCCAAGAGCTTCAAGCCAAAACTGGAACGATTATTAATATCGAGGAAGTAGGTGATAAAGGTGTAGTTACTATTGCAAGTACAAATGCTGACGGACTTAATGCAGCAAGAGCAGCTATTGCTAAGATTACATTCACGCCAAGCGTAGGTGAAGTTTATGAAGCAGAAGTTGAATCATTGATGCCATATGGAGCTTTTGTGAAGTTCTTTGGTCAAAGTGGACTACTTCACGTATCCGAGTTGTCACATGCTAGGGTAGAAGATGTAAGTACAGTATTAAAAGTAGGAGAAAAAATCCAAGTCAAAATTATTGGTACTGATCCGAAAACTGGAAAGTTGAGATTGTCAAGAAAAGCATTATTAGATAATCCTAAGGGGAATTAATATATTGTAAAACTTGTCTTAACCGACATATTACAAAATAGAAACTTGGATCCCGATGATATTAATTTATTGTCGGGATTCTTTTGTTACACACAGTCGAAATATTGAAAAGTTAGCAATGTTTCTATTAAATTATGAAATTACATCTAGTTACTCCACTTTAGTACAAATACAAACTTCTCTATTTCTTCTAGGGCCTTTATAATATATATCTATTGTCTTGGTGTGCCTTTTTCCCATAATATCCATTACCCTATATACGCCTTCCCACCTACAATCAGAAAGTCTTATTTTTGAATGCAAAGGATATTTTTCCAACAAATCAGGCGAAATTGCAAGGAATTTTCCCTTTATTTTGGTGGTTTTATATCCGGTAGCAGTTCTTCCATTGATCTTGTATGTTAATACATCTACTGTGTCTTGTGATGTTTCTATCTCTTGGCTTTTTAGAATCATTGGGGCAAAAATAATCAAGCCCAGACACGTTATAAATTTAATGCTTTTCATATCATGTTGTAATTCTTTATTTTAGATCAATCATGCAAACAGTGTTCCTGTCACACTTGGTGGTACTTTACCTATGTGTTTATAGGCTTTTGCAGTAGCTTCTCGTCCTCTTGGTGTACGTTGTAGATAGCCTTCCATAATTAAAAATGGTTCGTGGACTTCTTCGATCGTACCTGCTTCTTCGCCTACTGCGGTAGCAATTGTACTAATTCCTACAGGTCCACCTTTAAACTTTTCGATGATGGCTGTCAAAATTCTATTATCCATTTCGTCTAGTCCACTTTCATCCACATTAAGTGCATCTAGCCCAAACCTAGCTATTTCTTTATCTATACTACCATTTCCTTTGATTTGAGCAAAATCTCTGATTCTTCTCAGCAAGGCATTCGCGATACGTGGAGTCCCTCTGCTTCTTCTCGCTATTTCATTAGCGCCATCTTCATCGATATGGACATTTAGAATTTCTGCACTTCTAAAAATGATCTTTTTTAAAGTAGGGACATCGTAATAATCCAACAAAAACGATATTCCGAATCTAGCTCGCATTGGTGCTGTCAAAAGTCCCATTCTAGTAGTAGCACCTACCAGTGTGAATGGATTTAAATTTATCTGAATACTCCTTGCATTCGGTCCAGAATCTATCATTATATCAATACGATAATCTTCCATGGCGGAATATAGGTATTCTTCTACGACGTTATTTAAACGATGGATTTCGTCGATAAAAAGTACGTCACCTTCTTCTAGTCCAGTTAACAAACCTGCTAAGTCTCCAGGTTTCTCTAAAACAGGACCTGAAGTTATCTTAAGATTTGTGGCAAGCTCATTTGCTATGATAAATGAAAGTGTGGTTTTGCCCAAACCTGGTGGACCATGGAGTAGGACATGATCAAGTGCTTCTTCACGCATTTTTGCAGCCTGAATGAAAATATTAAGATTTTCGACTATTTTTGGTTGACCACTAAAATCATCTAAACCTTTTGGTCTAAGCGCTTTTTCGACTTGTTTGTCTTCAGGCTTAAAATGGGCTTGGGTAGGGTCTAGATTTTCATTCATTTTTTGCTAATCTATGATATCAGGCAGAAAATGAAGTGCCGCATCCACAAGTTTCCTTAGCATTAGGATTGGAAAATGTAAAACCGCGATTGTTTAATCCATCTACCCAATCAATCTCCATGCCTAATAAGTATATTGCGTGAGATTTTTCCATAAAGACCTTAAATCCATCTATTTCATGGATTTCATCCTTCTCTTTTTGGACATCGAAACCTAATACATAACTAAAACCTGAACATCCACCACCTTTTACGCCAATACGAAGTCCATGCTCAGATGTGAGGTTTTGTTCTTCATGAATGCGTTTGAGTTGGTTCAATGCGCCTTCTGTTAATGTGATAGGTTGTATTTTTGTTAATGTATCTGTAGACATTATATATTTTGATTTAGATTATGACCATGCAAATTTAAGCATGTTTTACCAAAAAAATGAATTAAAATAAATATTTGAATTTATAAACGCATTTTTTTAAGAAATTGTTCATTCTATTTAAATTAGACTAACTATAAATAATTTATGCAAAGATAATATAATTATTTTGGAATAAAATGATTGTTGTTTAGTCATAAATATAAAACTTTGCTTCGTGCCAATAAGTGGAACTTTAATTCTTAATCCATATTTTTGTCGAATTAAATAAGTGGTAAATTTGATTCAATTAAAGATAATATTTTATGATCTAAAGTGTCTGAATCCATTTTCTAAAGAGATATTTGTATGCTTTATTACGTTAAAAAATAAATGTATTTAATATGTTAATATTGAGTGATTTATCCTTATAATAAGTGTAAAAATATGCTAGTAAAAACTATCGATTTACACTAAAATGGAATAAAAAATTACTTTGCAGCATGAAAAAACTTGGCAGTATATTTGCAACTGTAGGACATGGATGTTCCAATTTAAGAAACCAGTTAAATTTTTGTAAAACTTTATTTAGTTAATGTATTAATTAATGTTAAATCGCAGAATAATTGTTATTTTGCAGTCTATTTGTTCTAAATGTTTATGTGTTTTTGTTGTAATAAATTAAAATATTAAATTCGTGGAAAGTTTTTTGGAAATATTAAAGTATTCAATTCCTGCATTAATTGTTTTTGCTACCGTTTTTTATATATTCAGGAATTTTTTAAACCAGCAATATCAATTGGAAGACCTTAAATTTCGACAAACTCAATCGAAAGAAGTTCTACCATTAAAATTGCAAGCGTATGAAAGATTAATGATGCTTTGTGAACGCATTTCTATAGACAACCTTACTTATAGGATGGTAAATCCTGAGATGGGCGTAAAAGAATTGCGCAATAGTATGTTGATTGCTATCCAACAAGAATATGAGCATAATATTACTCAACAAGTGTATGTGAGTGAAAATCTGTGGAAGATCATTAAACTTGCCAAAGATCAAATGCAAAACATCATATCAAGAGCTGATGGAAATAATAATTTTGAATTTCTTCAAAATATTACTAAAATCATGGAAGAGTCTAAAACAGACCCTGCTGCCTATGCAAAATCAGCAGTTAAAAATGAAGCGCAGTTATTATTTTAATTCAATCACCACCTATGCATTCATACCAATATTATATCATTTTAGTATCTTTTCTATTTCTAAATACATCATGCGCAAAAGTTAATCATGTCGCCGATGTAAATAGCAGAAATTATCGGATTGAAAAGGCATCTTTTCCAGTAGATACTAAAGTAGCTGCCATGATTGAGCCATACAAGGCAAAATTGGACGAAACAATGAATGATGTAATCGGATATAATGAAGTAGAATTAACCAAAGGAAAACCAAATTCAGGTTTGACAAATTGGTTTTCAGATGTTCTTTTAGAAGAGTCTCAAAAATTGGTTACAGAAAAAGTTGATTTTGCCATTCAGAACTATGGTGGTATTCGAATACCCGTTTTGGCACAAGGTAATGTCACAGTCGGTAAAATATATGAATTGATGCCTTTTGATAACTTGATGTATATTCAAGAACTTCCAGGAAGCGTAGTACTCCAACTATTTGATAAAATCGCAGAATCAGGAGGGTGGCCAATTAGTCATTCAGTAAGTATGGACATTGCCTATGGGAAGGCAAAAAATATTTTTATTAATGGTGTAGCTTTGGATACTGCCAAAATGTATGTTGCTGCAATACCAGATTATATAGCGAATGGTGGAGACAATATGATCTTTCTTAAGGATGTAAAGACGACAAACACAAATGCTTTGATAAGAGATTTGTTGATTAATAATATCAGATTTAATACGTCTCAAGGCAGAAATATTAAATCAAATCCAACACCAAGGATAAAAGATTAAGTCTTCATCAAAATAGGAAGGTGATTTTAATGGTTTGTAAAATGACCAATTAAGCAGTTTTAAAAAATATTAATATTTAATCATGGACAGAAGGAGTTTTTTAAGAAATACGGCATACACTTCCATCGTACTATCTAGTGGAACATTCCCTTTGATAGCTTCACCTTTCGCTCCAGAGATCACCAAACTCACCATTCTTCATACGAATGATGTACATAGTAGGATTGACCCTTTTCCAATGGATGGTAGTAAAAACGAAGGGTTGGGTGGTGCTGCAAAAAGAGCATCCTTGATAAAAAAGATACGTTCTGAAGAAAAAAATGTATTATTACTTGATGCTGGTGATATTTTTCAAGGAACACCATATTTCAATTTTTTTGGTGGAGAGTTAGAGATGAAGCTTATGTCAGAAATGGGGTATGATGCAGCCACTATTGGTAATCATGATTTTGATTTTGGCGTGGATGGTCTTGAAAAACAGTTAAAACATGCTAATTTCCCATTACTTACTTGCAATTATGATTTTTCTGATACAGTCCTCAATGGGAAAACACAACCTTACAAAATTTTTAAGAAAGATGGAATAAAGATTGGTGTTTTTGGGGTAGGAATAGAATTGAATGGTTTGGTACCCGCATCATTATATAAAGGTACTATTTATAAGGATCCGTTGGTAGAAGCTGAAAATACATCTAAGTTTTTAAAAGAACAAGAGATGTGTGATTTTGTAATTTGTTTATCCCATTTAGGGTATAAATATAATGAAAATAAGGTGTCTGATCAGGTTTTAGCATCAGCATCATCTCATATTGATTTAATAATAGGTGGACATACCCACACTTTTTTAAGTACTCCTGATAGGGTAGTAAATAAGACTAATAAACCTGTCATTATAAGCCAAGTAGGTTGGGCGGGAATAGTGCTAGGAAGGTTAGATGTTTATTTTGAAAGAAATAAAAAAGATACATGTATCACTTGCAAAAACTTGATGGTAAGTAGCTAAATATTCTCTCAATACTTTATTAATTATAAAAATAAATAAGATTTAAAGCATTGACTTATAGAGAGTATTGCAATACAGAAAATGATATCTATTATTTTGATATTGAATTACTTATGTGAATAAAAAAAAAATAAAAATTAATGCAATTAAACTTTTTTATGATGAAAAAATTAGAGACTTTTGCACCACTCCCAAATTTTTGATCCCGAATTGATTAAGGACGAGTGAAGCCGATTAACCGTTTTTTTTATTGTCAATTGGCTAGGTTGAGTGAGCATATTAATTAAACAATTTGAATTTTATTAATGGTAAAGGATCATTTACTTGTTTGGAATAACTGTTTGAATGTAATACGGAAGAGTATCGATGCTCAACCTTTTAAAACATGGTTTGAGCCTATTAAATCAGTGAAATTACAAAATGACGTTTTAACGATACAAGTACCAAATAAATTTTTTTATGAGTGGCTGGAAGAGCATTATGTAGAAGTTATCAAAAAGGCAGTCAAACAAGAATTGGGGTATAGTGGGCGTCTCGAATATAATATTTTAGTAGAAAACCACAGAAAAATTGGAAATGAAACATCTGCAAAAAGTATTAAGATAGATAATGAAGAGTCTAAATTTATTAACCCCTTTGTAATACCTGGGATTAAAAAAATAAAAATAGATCACCAACTTAATCCGCTTTACACTTTTGAAAATTTTATAGAAGGTGATTGTAACAAATTTCCTGGCTCAGCTGGTATGGCAATTGCTAAAAAACCGGGTGGTACGGCTTTTAATCCACTAGTGATTTATGGAGATGTAGGTTTAGGAAAGACCCATCTTTCTCAAGCAATAGGAAATGAGATATTAAACAAGTACGAAGACAAGCAAGTCTTATATGTCACCACTGAAAAGTTTACAAATCAAGTCATTCAAGCTATAAAGACTAACGCAGTCAATGACTTCATGAATTTTTATCAGATGATAGATGTATTAATCGTAGATGATATTCAGTTTTTATCAAATAGACCCAAGACACAAGAAATATTTTTCAACATCTTTAATCAATTACATCAGACAGGTAAACAAATTATCTTGACGTCAGATAGAGCACCGAAAGACCTTGTAGATGTGGAAGCAAGATTGATATCTAGATTTAAATGGGGTCTTGTTGCAGACCTTAAAACACCTGATTTTGAGACCAGATTACGTATTTTAGATAAAAAGATAGAAAAAGAAGGGCTAGAATTGCCGCAAGAAATTAAAGATTATATTTGTAGTCATATTAAAAATAACATACGGGAACTGGAAGGTGTTATTATTTCATTGGTAGCTCAATCTACACTCAATAAAAGGATGATAGATATGAAGCTTGTCAAGGAAGTGATCAGACAATTTGTGTCGCAAGTGGATAGAGAAATTTCTGTTGACAACATTAAACTTTTAGTTGCCAAATATTTTGACGTACCTGTTGAAAAGCTTCATAGTAAAACAAGATTACGCAATGTGGTTATGGCTAGACAGTTATCGATGTATTTAGCTAAAAACTATACAAATAGTTCCTTGAAGATGATTGGTGATAGTTTTGGTGGGAGAGATCATAGCACGGTCATACATTCTCTAAAAGCAGTCCAAGATATGATGGATACGGATCTTTTATTTAAGGATAAAGTTAATGCTTTAGTTAAAAAAGTTCAGACGACTTTAGTAAATATTTGATCCTTTATATATACAATTTATATTATTTGTTTATCTTTGCGACTTCAAAAAATAATCCAAGTTTTATGAAATATTTTGTATGTTTTTTAATTGTTGGTTTGTTTAGTTTAGGGTGTAACAACAAAGGTGGTTACGATACCAAAGATGGGGAGTTAACTTGGCTGACTATAGAACAAGCAAGTGAAATTGGGCAAGCAAGTAATGATAAAAAATTTCTTGTTGACGTTTACACTGATTGGTGCGGTTGGTGTAAAGTGATGGACAAAAAAACATTTACAGACCCTGAACTGATAAAGTATCTAAATGACAACTTTCATGTTGTGAAGTTTAATGCTGAACAGAAAGAGCCAGTAAATTATAGAGGCAAAACATATGAGTGGATGCAAAGTGGTCGTAATGGGGTCAACACCTTAGGTATAGAATTACTAAATGGAAGACTAAGTTATCCTACATTAGTTTATCTAGACTCAGACTTACAGCCGATCACTGTTTCTGCTGGTTATAAAACTCCTGAGCTTCTTTTAGCAGAGCTTAAGAATTTGAAATAATAATAGGGATATTAGCTCAGTTGGTTTAGAGCACTACCTCGACAAGGTAGGGGTCACTGGTTCGAG
>DAOLFJ010000565.1:0-1366 GCA_035326365.1 Saprospiraceae bacterium
AATTTTGACGTTGAAGTCAAAATAGAGAGAGAACCGCAAATTGATTTTGCGGCATTGGCTTTCTTTGACTGACGGGCTTGCATTATTTTGGGGCGCGGTATCTGGATAGTCGATTGAGTGTTTGGTTTGGGGTCGATCCACTGGCGGATGCTCCTGAGAATTTAGGTTATAGTTCCTACCACTATGTGTGGAACAATCCAATCAAGTTTATCGATCCTACTGGGATGCATGGGGAAAGTACCCATTTAGATGAAGATTGTAATGTAATAGCTTCTTTTGATGATGGTGATAATGGAGTTTATATGCATTGTAATGGCACGACAGCATCAGATATTCAAGGCCACAATTACTATCAAAGTGGAGAAACTGGTACAAATGTGACAGATGGTGGTGGCACACAGATAGCAGGAATGGAAGTTTCTGTTTCTGCTAGAAAAGAGGAGTCAATAATTCAAAGAGGTATTCGTGCAACATTTATTATTGGTTTTGGAATAACAACTGGGAGAGGAACACTTAATGATCAATATGGTAATGAAAGAACTTATGGAGACTTTGGGCTTGGTCTAGACATAGGGATAGGTTATGAAGTTGTTAAGCATACCACTACTGCATATATTCCATATGGTGGCGCTAAGCCATTTACGATTGATGATAATATGGAAGGTTCTGGAATTAGTCACAATTTTGGATTTGGACCAGTCGGGATTTCTAGAGGAGGAAATAGTGGTTCTACATATATAAATTTTGATAATTATGGTAACGATTACAAAAGTAGATCATTAGGGCCGTTTCAATCCAAATTTGAGATAGGCTACTCACTTACAGGTACGAGAACGTATTTAGATAATTAGTTTCAAAAATGTTTTTTATGAATTATAATGTTATTGTATATGAGTTACTTGGATTCTTGTTTGGCACTATTTTGAAAGGATATTTTCATCTAGATTACCTAAAAAGTGTATTCCCTGATAAGTATGGCAACCTTAATTACTTAATAATATTTTTGACAGGTAGCCATTATAAAGCTCCTCAATTAATGGTACCATTCATTGCTAAATATCCAAATTTAAGTGAAAATCAAAAATTGAAATTTATACTTGCCTGGTTGGCTACGATAACATATATTCTAATTATATTATTTATAATTTTCTAAATTTGCTCACTCCCCCAGATCGTCGCAGTTTGTAACTGCGATGCTGTACATTAAGAATCATGCTAAGGCTTGACAAGTTTTGTTATTCATTGATCAAAAAAGCCATACGACAGAGATAGTTGTGTGGCATTTCTCAAAAGTAACATTTTGTTTAAGAACACATCATCCAAAACGAAATATCTAGGACTGAAGATTGTAGAGAAAGTGGCAGAT
>DAOLFJ010000272.1:0-6492 GCA_035326365.1 Saprospiraceae bacterium
GGATTTATACCGTTTGTTTTATAAAATACATTGGATTCTGGACCGTTTACGACAACCCAATCTGCTTTGGTAGACCCACTTTCCACTACAATAAACATATGTATAATTGGTGTTAAAAATACACTAAGTGTTTTGGGTCAAAAAAAATAATAAGCCCAAAACTGATTCAGCCGCAAATATAATTGAAATTCATATATTTTTATCATCAAATGGGGAGAGATAGTTTGATTCTTATACCAAAAAATACTTTTTCAGTTACCTTTGCGTTTTTATTTGAAATATTTTAAACCTAACCAATCATGAATATCAAACACGTTACCGTCATAGGTGCAGGTACAATGGGCAATGGCATCGCTCAAGTCTTTGCAACAAATGACTTTAAAGTTACACTTTGTGATGTTTCTGAATCAGCTCTGACAAAGGCTTTAGAAACAATTTCTGCTAATCTAGGCAGAATGGCAAAAAAAGAGCTCATTACAGAAGCCAAAATTCAAGAGTCATTATCAAATATTGTCATTAAAACCTCACTTCAGGATAGTGTTGCTAATGCAGATTTGATTGTAGAAGCTGCAACGGAAAATATTGACTTGAAGTTGAATATTTTTAAGCAAATGGATCAGTTTGCCCCATCTCATTGTATTTTGTCTACCAATACTTCTTCTATTTCTATCACCAAGATAGCAAGTGTGACCAAAAGGCCAGAAGCGGTGATCGGTATGCATTTTATGAATCCTGTACCTGTCATGAAACTGGTAGAAGTCATCAGAGGGTACGCTACATCAGACGAAGTCTGTACAACTGTAATGGCTATGTCCGAAACACTGTCAAAAGTACCCGTAGAAGTCAATGATTATCCTGGTTTTGTTGCAAATAGGATACTGATGCCGATGATCAATGAAGCGATTTATACCTTATATGAAGGTGTGGCAGGTGTATACGAAATAGACACAGTGATGAAATTGGGCATGGCACATCCTATGGGGCCACTTGCATTAGCGGATTTTATAGGTCTAGATGTGTGTCATTCTATATTGAATATTATGTATCAGGGATTTGGGAATACGAAGTACGCACCATGTCCTTTATTGACAAATATGGTGACGGCTGGCAAACTAGGTCGCAAATCTGGAGAGGGTTTTTATATTTATGCAGATGGGTCGAAAGATCTAATTGTGGCACCCAAATTTACAAAATAATATGAATTCAATCAACAAGGAGCTCCCTTTTCAACATTTAAAAGTATTGGATTTGTCATCGGTTCTAGCTGGACCATTGACTGGATCATTTTTTGCAGAATTGGGAGCTACTGTTGTGAAAGTAGAAAATAAAACGACTGGTGGAGATGCTACAAGACAATGGAAGTTGCCATCTGAAAATCCTGAAAACCCATATTCCGCTTATTATCATGCTGCAAATTTTGGGAAAGAAGTTATTTTCATTGATTTAAATTCAGATGAAGAGCGAAAAAAACTGGAAGAAATAATGGCTCAAAGTGATGTCGTCATTTCTAATTTTCAAAAAAAAGTTGCTGCAAAATTTGATTTATTACCTGATGAAATTGGGAAGAGACATCCAGGTATGATCGTAGCACAATTGAGTGCTTATGAATTTGATGATCAAAGGCCTGGTTATGATCTCGTCATGCAAGGCGAAACTGGATGGATATCAATGACAGGGACAGATAAAGATCATTTTGCAAAATTGCCTGTGGCTATGATAGATATTATTGCATCACACCAGATGAAAGAAGCTATTTTGATAGGATTATTAAAAAAAGCAAGTAGTGGAAAGGGTAGTGTAGTCCATGTTTCTTTATACAAAAGTGCCTTGTCAGCCCTTGCAAATCAAGCTACAAATTATCTGATTGCAGGTCATGTACCTGTCCCATGTGGGACATTACATCCCAATATTGCGCCTTATGGAGATGTTTTTACGGATGTAGATGGTATTAAATTCCTTTTGGCGGTAGGTAGTGATGCACAATTCAAAAAACTATGGTTTACCCTGAATTTGTCTGATGAAGAATACCATACCTTTGAATTGAATTCGGGGAGGTTAAAAAACAGAAATCTCCTTTGTAAGGCACTGCAACAGTCATTCGAAACACAGTATATATCTGAACTTAAAGATATATTTAATGTTTATAATATTCCCTTTTGTGAGATAAGGTCGCTAGATATCGTTTTTTCTCAAGAAGATTCTAAATCAATGTTGAACCAAGAAAAAGTAGGTGACGAATTAGTTACTTCTGTTAGTAGCATAGCGTTTACTATTTAATTTGTATATATTTGATATTGAATAATATAGGTTTTTTGTGGTATTGAAACTAATGATGTATTATTTTCGTTTGAAAAATTGTGGTTGGTAGTCTTATTAGACAAATATTGAAGGAATGTGATGTTATGTTTATAAATTTTAAACATCATTTTATTAGTCTAAGTCAAAGATCTCTGTACCACATTTATCTCATGTACAATCAAGCCACATATAGTCTTGAATAATCAAAATAAAGCACATATTGTTTCTTTGTGAATAGTCATATTAAAGGAAATGTTTACTGAATTGTAAAGATGTATATATTACCACAAAAGATAAAAAGAAAGTCTTTTACATGTTTTGTCGAGAGGATTTAAAACATCACAGAAGTTTTGTAAATTTACTTCATCAAATGGGAGAATAATATGTGGTCATTAAAATATTTTACGTCTTTTAGAATGGTTATAAAGATGCCAAACGAAGATTAATCAACGCTCTTTTTTGGATGATTAGAAATTTGTTGTACGGTTTTTGCGGTATATATATAGTTAGATTGGTGGAAAACATGTATTGGTGATACAAGTTTATAAGTCAATATTTTATAGATTAATGTTTTATTTAATATAATAAAATCACAGAGATTTGAAAACACATAACTTAACACGAATCCTGATTTTGGGAATATTTTTTATCGGTTTGTTAAAAATAAATGCCCAAGATCTTCATTACAGTCAGTTTTACAATTCTCCACAGAATATTAATCCTGCTTTGACTGGTGTATTCAAGGGTGATCACAGATTCACATTATCGATGCGAGATCAATGGCGATTTGTCCCCGTACCTTGGTTTACGCTAAGTGGGTCGTATGATCGTCAATACTATTTTGCCAATAGCGATAAACACTTCTTAGGTCTAGGTGCTTTTTTTAACCACGATCGACAAGGTGATTCCAAATTGAATTTATCTTCCCTTAATATCAGTGGTTCTTACCATCGTATACTTACCCCAAATCATATCGTCAGTGGTGGTTTGGTATTAGGGTTTGCATCTAGAGGTTTTAATAGTACAACCTTAACATGGGACAAACAGTGGGATGGAGAAGCATTTAATAGTGGATTGGGTTCAGGGGAATCATTCGGCGACTTAGAAAGAATTAATTTTCTAGAGTCAGGAGTTGGTTTTAATTATAGGTATCAGAAAGATAGCAGAACACATATAGATGCAGGTATCTCGGCATTACACCTTATAAAACCAAAACAGTCTTTTTATGGAGCAAGTTCTGTTAAATTGCCACAAAGAATTACTTTTTCTGCTGTGGGAAATATCAAAATCCTAAATGCATTTGACATACAATTACATGCTCTTCATCAGTTACAAGGCGAATATGATGAAACCATTTTTGGCGGTTTAGGTAAAATATACCTTAGTCAGAAGCGAGGTAAAGAAGTTCAAGTTCATGTAGGAATGGGCTATCGTACTGCAAAATCATTCATACCCACGATGGCTGTCCAATATAACAATGTATATGCTAGTCTTAGTTATGATGTCGATACCAACGAATTTAATGACATCCTTAGCTCTAATAAAGGTGGTCCTGAGATACACGTAAGGTATTTCATTGTGAATGTAAAAGATTTGAAGGAAGTAAAGGTTTGTCCAATTTATTAAAACCGAAAGTATATGATCAACAATAACATATCAACAATATTATATTCGACCATTATTTGCTTCTTTTGTTTGGGTAATATTCATGCCCAATCCCCTACAAAAAAGCAATATTTAGAAAGAGCAGAAATGAATTATGCCGATAAAAATTTTTATTGGGCTCTTGTAAATTATAATACGGTTCTTGAATTTGATGAAAAAGATCCAGTTATAATATTTAAAGCTGCTGAATCAGCTCGACAATTTAACTCTTATGCCAGAGCTGCTGAAAAGTATAGCTACTTGGTCGATACCTTAAATGATGATAAGCAGCCACTTTCTATTTATTGGTTGGCAAGTATGAATCAGAGAATGGGTAAATATGACGAGGCCAAAAAATATTATGATATGTACTTATCTGAATATGGTGGTACTGATAGTTTGTATACAGAATTAGCAAAAAAAGAGTTGGTTTCTGTCGACTATGCCAAAGGTGTCGTGACCAATCCAAAAAAGAATGTAACCTTTGACAAACTCGGAGAAGATGTCAATAGTACTTCATCTGATGTATCGGCCATCATACACAACAAAAAACTCTATTTTTCTTCCATGAAGTACTATGAAGAAAAAGTAGCCAAAAAAACTCCCAAAAGGGAAATTTCTAAGTTATTGCAAAAGGACGGTGAAGAGCCTGCTGAATTGATACCTGGATATATTAATGAAACAGATTCATTGGTTTCAAATATTGCTTTCAGTACAGATGGAAAAACAGTTTATTACACCGTTTGTGAATACATCAATGGTAGTGATATACATTGTGAAATCTATAAAAGTAATGTAGACTCATTGGGTAATCTTAGTAATGAAATGAAATTGCCAGATCCCATAAATTTAGCTGGTACCACATCTACGCATCCACATTTGGCGATTGACAAAGTGACAGGCAAAGAATTTTTATTCTTTGTGTCCAATCGAGAAGGCGGAGTGGGTGGACTGGATATTTGGTACAGTCTGATAGATCCAAAATTTGGTTACTCACAACCCATAAATATTAAAGAGATCAATACATCCAATGATGAAGTTACACCATTTTACCACAAGGACAATGACTTTTTATACTTCAGTTCTGATGGTAGACCTGGTTTAGGTGGTTTGGATATTTACAAATCTGCCAAAATAAATGATGCTTTTGGTGGAGTTGTAGGACTAGGTGCTCCGTTTAATAGTAGTTATAATGACATTTATTATTTTGAAGATATTGCAGATTCTACAGCTTATCTTTCTTCTAATCGTGAAGGTGCTTTGTTTTTAGATAGTTATTTCGAGTCTTGTTGTTATGACATTTTCAAATTGAACATCATCAAGATAGAGCTAGATCTCAATGCACTTACCTTTGATAAATTGACGGGTAGAATCCTTAAAAAAGCTACGGTCATATTGATAGATCAAGATACTGGAAAAGAGATTGCAAGATTTAGAAATGATGATGGTAATGACCATAAGTTTCCATTAGTAGAAGATAGAAATTATCTGATCATAGCAGAAAGGGAAAATTATTACCCTGACACTATCAAGTTTTCGACCATTGGTGTGGATAAAAATGAGACTATTATCAAAAAAATGTATCTCAGCACTGATATGATGTTGCTAGATGTATTTACATTTACAAAGGTTGGGAAATTCCCATTGGAAGGTACGACAGTAACATTGATAGACATGTCAGACATGGCTGTTAAAGATATTGTAGAGATCAATCCATTAGGTAATGAATACAACTTCATGTTGGATAGAGGTAAAATATACAAAATTATTGCCACTAAAGATGGTTATACAGAAGCGATAGATACAGTAGATACAAGACCTTACGACAAGTCAGGACTTATCAAACGTGACTTATATCTGGATAAATTTGTGCTTCAAGATTTACTCCCTATTAGTTTGTATTTTGATAATGACTTACCAGATATTTCTAGTAGGAAGACTGTTACAAAAGCTAAGTATGGAGACTTGGTAAATAAATATGTGAGTAGAAAAGAAGTTTACAAAGACAAGTTTACAAAACCACTTCCACTTGCGGATCGAGCATTAGCTAGAGATGATTATGAAGTGTTTTTTGAAGGAGATGTCAAAGGTGGGTATGACAAATTTAAACTCTTCCTAGTTTCATTGCGACAAGAACTCGAAGCTGGAAATAAAGTAGAATTGATACTAAAAGGATTTGCATCACCTAGAGCGGACTCAAAATACAATCTAGCATTGGGACAACGAAGGGTTAATTCTGTCAAAAATGAAATGATTTTTTACAGTAATGAAGAATTAAAACCGTATTTCATGTCAGGTCAGTTGGTCCTTACTGATATTTCATTCGGTAAAGAATTAGCACCACCAGATGTAGAAAGTAGCCTAGAAGATGAGCGAAACTCTATATACAATATAAAGGCAGCTAAAGAAAGAAGGGTAGAAATATTAAGAGCATCACGAAATTAAAAAAACAAATGGAATCTCCCAAAAAGGCAATTAGAGTATGTCATAAAGATATAAAGATTGTTTTTTTGAGAAGATTCTATTTGACCATTAAAAAATAAATAAAAT
>DAOLFJ010000273.1:0-6486 GCA_035326365.1 Saprospiraceae bacterium
ACTGCTATATTAGCCATAAACGGTATTACTCCCATGAATGCACCAACAGCTCCAGTGGCAACACCCGCAACGAATATCACCTCAAATAGTTTTACTGCCAACTGGCAGGGAGCTTCTGGCACTACTGCTTATATTTTGGATGTTTCTGATAGTCCAACCTTCACTACCTTACTTCCTGATTACAATAATCGTAATGTGGGAAATGTATTGACTTTTAATGTAACAGGACTTCCAAATGCTCCTTTCTATTATTACAGGGTCAGAGCATCCAATTTAGCAGGGATAAGTGCCAGCAGTAATACAATTTCGGTGAGTCTCTTACAATGTCCCCTTGGCAATTATGTTGCAAATACGCAGGCGCAAGTGGATAATTTTAAATTGTTATATCCAAATTGTACAAAAATAACCGGTAGTTTGAATATTACAGATAATTCGGAAGTAACAAATGTAAACGGCTTTAGTAATTTGGAAGAAATAACCGACCAGTTGAACATTGTTCGCAATACAATGCTAAATGATTTAGATGGTCTTAAAAATCTTAAAAGTGTAGGAAGCAATTTTTGGATAGCGGGTAATGATGTCCTTAATGAAATTTCTGTTTTTAATAAGTTAACATCAGCTGGTCGAATCTTTATTGGTTTTAATCCAATGTTGCAAGTCATTTCTGGATATGAATCTATGACATCACTTCCAGCTATTGACATAGAAGAAAATGAGTCTTTATTTCTTATTAATATTTATAATCCGTTATCTCAAATCAACGGTAATCTCACTATTAAAAACAATCCCAATTTATTAACTATTGACGCATTTGGTAACGTTCCTGTCATAAATGCTGGCCTTATCATTGAGAATAACGCTTTGCTTACTAATCTCTATGCATTTTCTACATTAAACTCCGTAAATGAAGTAATCATAAGGAATAATCCATCATTGATAAATCTTGATAAATTAAAAAATGTAAACAAAATTAATGGAAGTATTCAGCTGCAAAACAATGCTAAGCTATCTAATATATCTGCGTTAAGTAGAATCTCTTCATCGGACATAAAAGGAAACGGGTTGATTGTTATCGACAATCCATTGTTATCTATATGTGATTTGCCCAATTTTTGTATGTATTTACAAGGAACGGGACTTAGGACGATTTCCGGAAATGATACGGGTTGTGAATCTGAACAAGCAGTAATTAACGCATGTACGATAGATCTAGATGGTGAAAATTGTACAAATGCAATTTCGATAAATACACTTTTCAATCAACCTTTTAATGAACCACAAACATCAGGGAGCTACACCAACGAAGGGTATTACACTGACAACGATCCTACTTTTGGACAGGATTGTGTACCTGAAAATGGCACTATTTGGTTCAAATTTATGGGTGATGGTTTTAAATACGAAATTAGATCAATAGACTGCGGAGATAATTATTCTGATCCAGCCGCTGCATTGTATTCAGGAGACTGTTCAGGGTTGATATCGGTAGAATGTCATGCAGATATTTGGTTGGGAGACGAAAATCCAGACGCTAATTTCCGATTCATTCTAGAAACCGAGCAAGGAAAAGAATATTTCATATTGGTAGATGTTCGGTCATTTGACAATAATTTTGGAGAATTTTGTTTGCAAGTCACGAAGTTGGCCCCTGAATGTATAGTTGAGATTCCTGACGAAAATTTCAAAATTTACCTCATCGAAAATTTCGAAATCAACATAGATGGCGATGGTGAGATTCAATGCGAAGAAGCAGAAACTTATAGTGGAATTATAGATTGTCCAAATTTAAACATTGCAGATATGACTGGATTAGCGTCATTTATAAATATTAGTAGTGTTTTTTGCAACGATAATGATTTGTCCAAACTAGATGTCAGCAAAAATACACAATTGACCCAATTGAACTGTAGCAACAACGCTTTAACATCACTAAATGTAAGCGAAAATGCACAACTACAATCACTTTATTGTTTCGGAAATCAACTGACCAATTTGAATCTTGCAAACAGCAAATCATTAGAAATTTTAGACTGTAATGACAATTCACTGATCAATTTAGACATCAGCCAAAACCCTAGTTTATATCAGATTTGGTGCTACAACAATAATTTGACATCACTAAATCTCGCCAATGGTATTAATGAAGATTTAGCCGGTGTTGAAGCATTTAATAATCCCGATTTAACTTGTATTCAAGTGGATAATGCAGCTTTTAGTACCGACAATTGGACCACAGAAGCTTTTAAATTTGACGGGCAGCATGTTTTTAGTGAGAATTGCACACCATGTCTAGGATTAGATTTTAATCCCAACTTTTTGGTATCTACTGCGGCTTGCGTGGGAGATAGCGTCATTTTGATTGATTATACATATGTTATCGATAGTTTGGCAAATGAGATGGATTTGAAGTTTTTTTGGGACTTTGGTAATGGCGCAACTTCTACAGAAAGAGACCCAATATATAAGTATCCACAAGCAGGAGATTATACCATCAGCCTTTCAGTTGGAAACAGTGAATGTGAAGATGTCGAGATAAAAAAAGTGATATCCGTAGTAGATTGTCGTCGTAGTGGAAGTAATATCAATAAATTGGCCAGTTTGTATCCTTCACCAAATACAGGTTCATTTACCATTGATGTAAAACTACCTGAAATAGGTCCAGTAAATATCAGAATATCTAATTCCGCTGGTAAAATCATTCAACAACACTTTCTAGAAGACAAACTAAATGTTAGTCAAGATATGAATATAGAAAATCCAGGTTTATATTTTATCGAAATTAGACACAATTATGGATTGGAATATCTGAAGACGATAGTTTTGAAGTAAGAGTATGTTTGGTATAAAACAAACATGTGATTTTGTAATAATTTGCGATATTAAAACACTAACTTCCCATTAAGCTGCTTATATTTGTTTAATTTTAAGCATTATGAGATTAAAAGTATTAAATTTATCGTTTGTAATCATCTTATTTTCCATATTAGCATGTGAAAAAGAAATAACTTCACCAGGACATGGTGGATTCGGGTCTCAATTATTATCTCTCGGATTATTTGATTGGGATGTCAATAAGATTAAAGTATTAAGTGGCTCAGAAGGGATAATACTAAAAGGTGTAGTGCGAGGCGGCGGACTTAAATTCGCAAGAATAGTCATGACCGATACGATCTCTAATGCTATTTTATATGAAAACATTAGAACGAGCTTTGTCGCAAGTCATTTTGATATTTTAGATACTGTTTATATTCCAAATATTGTTGATACCATCTTCGCTAAAATAAAAATTAAAGGTGTTGATGAAAATGAGATAAATGTAAAACAATATAAACTGAAGATAACTAAATAAAATAGGCTACATTTTTTTGGAGATAATTTAACACTGTTTGGATTAAATTATATACACAACAACTGTATCACAGAAGTAGTCACCGTATTCGATTGATTACCTGCGCGGTCTTTAATGTAGATATCAAGGGTAAGGTCATTGGAAGGGAAAGAACTATCTACCGAACAAGGTGGAATACCAGACGAAGGTGGATAGATACAACAAGTACTAGATATTAATACTGATATAGTGCCAGATATACCATTATTTGCTCCTTGAGTTGGAACTAGAGGTGCCTTGAAATCTCTAAATACTTCACCCGTTCTGTTGTCTTTCATAAAAATATTCAGTTCATTTGATATGGCATCACTCCCGAAATCACCGTCTCCATCTGTAAAAAAAAGTACGAGTGTAAATGAATCTATATTGATCAACCCTTGTTTCAGAACTGGTTTTGAGACACTTCTGAACTCAAGTACAGGCACATTTGAATAATCCGGTGGACGAATACAGGATAAAATCGAACCTAAAACAATAAAAAATGTCAATCTAATCATAAATAATTACCACTTTATTTTAAAATGCCTATATCTTGCACCATTCATTTTATATTAACAAGCAAATGATGACATTTGATCAGGAAAGGATACATATTTATAATCAATACAGAGATTTGATAGATGGAAAACATCCTTCTCACACGGATTACATCATTGACCTATTCCTTTTTCAGTACAAATATAACGCAATATATCAGGAATATGTGCGCAATTTGGGAATTAACATAAAAGATGTCACTAATATTGACAAAATTCCATTCCTTCCTATTAGCGCATTTAAACATCATGAAGTAAAAACAGGTGACTTTGTAGCAGAAGACTTATTCCTAAGCAGCGGTACCACTTCTACGGTCATAAGGTCAAAACATTTTGTAAGAGATCTTCATCATTACCTGCAGAATACAGAAAATATTTGGTCTACTTACTTCCAACATGTATCTGAATATTGTGTGCTTGCTCTTTTGCCAGGCTACCTAGAACGAGAAGGTTCTTCGCTCATCAGTATGGTTCAGCATTTTGTACAATTGTCAAAATACCCAGAAAGTGGTTTTTACCTGAGAGACCACAAAGCTTTGTACGACAAACTATTACACAACAAATCGAACAACATTCCTACTGTGCTTTTTGGAGTTACATATGCTTTACTTGATTTTGTCGCAGCTTATGAAATCAGCTTCCCTGAACTCATAGTCATAGAAACAGGTGGCATGAAAGGCCAACGAAAAGAAATGACCAAAACTGAACTCCATGATGCACTAAAACCAGGATTTGGGGTAAATCATATTTACTCTGAATATGGAATGACAGAATTATTATCCCAAGCATATTCAATAGAAGGTATTTTATTTAAAACTAATCCTTGCATGGACATCATCATTCATCAAGTGAACGATCCATTAACACCTGAAAAACTAGGGAAACCAGGTATAATATCTGTCATTGATCTCGCAAACATTGATTCTTGTGCTTTTATTCAAACAGAAGATATGGGTATGCTTCATGAAGACCGATGCTTTGAAATTATAGGTAGAATGGATGCATCAGATCTTAGAGGATGTAATTTGATGGTACAGGAAATGTGATGGTTAATGTATTTGCTACAAAAAAAGTTTATCATCTGGATACAGTTCATAATGAGCACTTTAAAACGTAAAGGCCCACCATTCTTTAATGACGAGCCTTTAACACCAATGTGAATCCTAAAAAATTTATCTCTGTACTACGTCAGCACGTAATGATTCTAATATGACACCTACCTCACCTATTAGGTCGGCAGGAACATTATTTTGTTGTGCGCCTTTCACTACGCTCTGGATAAAAATATCCATATCACCATTATCACTCTTCAGTGCCATACGTGGATTTTTTGCTGGATCATGGGCATCCTTCATATTCTGTCCGGTATAAGTAAAGTTTTTAGCTCCAGTACCTACACAGAAAAAATCAGTAAGGCTTTTGCTCAATGCTGCAAGGCCAGTAGTATTACCAGCACCTACTTCCGTTAATAATGGCGTAAAATACTGTGTGATTTTGCCTTCTCCTACAATAACGAATATGGTGCTATCTACGACAGACCTAAGGCCAAGTCTTCCCATTTCTATCATTTGGCCTGGATTGGCAGGGTCAGCTACCTTTGTCGTACCGCCCAATTTTTCATAGAGTGTAGGTGTCACTGGTTCTTCATCGTCACCACAACTCATCATACCTGTGATACATACCGCACACAAAAACAACCAAAGTGATTTTTTTAATTTGTACATAAAAAATAATTTATTTGTGAAATAATTAATAAAAAACATTTTTGATAAACATAGAGAACTTATAAGAATAAGATTCCTTGTCCATAATAGGGCATCCACTAGCTAGCATCTCTGCCGAAGGCTTAAATAATACCATAGGGGCAGAAACCACCGACTTAATCGTTTCCATAACTTTTTCATTACTCTGGACAGTATTGTCATACATTGCTACCAATGCCTTTTGATCTGCAAAATAGTTTGCTGTTTTTACGCCTTGCATACTTTTTACTTTTGACAACATTAAATTTCTTTCTGTTGTATCAATATTTTCGGGAAAATCTACCTTCACGAGTTGCATATTGTTATTATCATAAACTTTAGGTTTTAATACTAAAACTAGATGAACAACCAGCACTACAAACAAAATAAGTGTAATGATTCCGGTCCATAACAAGCCTTTCTTAAGATGTGATGTTTTCATGTGTTTACAATTTTTAATGACTTTAGAATAAGATATAAATATTAAAACTTCGTTTATTAAATCTATCTACGAGTGCAAAAATGGTTTTGGATTTAGTTTTATCACAAATTTGTAAATTTATTTTAAAATTTCCCGACTGTGTACATACTACCACTACTCAAAAAACATAACATCCTAATTTTAAACACTTTGCGATATATCTTCTTTATGTAATTTAAAATGAATTTATATATCAGAGCGCTTATGCTTTCGTTTTTTGCCAAATTTTACTTATTTTTGCAAGAATCACTTTGTGTTATTTATGAATATTACCATAGAAAATATCATTCTCATAGGCTCTATCCTACTTTTCATAAGTATAGTGGCAGGTAAAACAAG
>DAOLFJ010000010.1:0-34015 GCA_035326365.1 Saprospiraceae bacterium
ATCAGAATAAAGCATGACAGTGCTTTAAGTGAAGGAACCGCAATGCGGGTGGGTAAGCCCCATCACCTGGTGCCATGCAAATCCAACATCAATACCCTGAGACGAAATGCACCCTTTGGTGAAATCCTCGATGACAAAACCAAGTACTGGATACTAGACGATAAAGTTTTTATTCGTCCCGACAAAAGATTTCTAGACAATTACTCAGAATCCACATCAGGGTTCTTCGAGCCACGCGAAGACAAGAAAGGGGATATCGCAAGGTCTCTGTTCTATTTTTTCACCGTGTATGGCCAAAATATAACCAAAAAGAATAGATCCTTTTTTACACCATGTTTCTCGAACTCTATCATTGGCATCGGTCCGATAAAGTAAGCTCCACAGAACATAAACGATCTTTGGCCATTGCTCGTATTCAGTCGAATGTCAATCCATTTATCTTCGATCCATCGCTCGCGGAGCGATGCTTTTGCAATGTTTATCCTTCCTCCTCAGAAAAGCCATATACCATAAACATACACCCAAACCCTTCTAAGGGTCTTTTCTATATCAATATTCCGGACTACAAAGGACCAGTCATCTTGAAGATTTCAAACCAACCAGGTAAGCTTCTCGAGACACATCATCTGATGTATTCGGGATTGTTGAGTTGGAGGTTGAAACCAAGTTTATATAAAATCTTAATTTATTTCGAAGATAATACATAATCAAATACCGTTGTTTATATTTCTCCATCTTAAATCAACCACTTTATTTCGTATGCACTTGACATTCAATATTTAAAGATGCTGTTTATAATGTTGTTTCTGATAAATTTAATACTGCAACCTAAAGGGAGACGTTTGATTATCAATAAAGTAATATGCAAAAATTCTCATACCTTGTAACTTGAAGACTTTTCGGTGCAGTATCAACATTCAAATTCATTGAAATTAATTATGTATCATATTTTATACCGACAATACATGTGAATAGTCAAAGTGAGTTAACTTTCGATCCATTTATTTGTGCCACCGCAAAGCCAATTAGCATATAATCCGTAGTCTTTTAAAAGTTTTGCGCCATCTGCTGAACGTCCGCCGCCTTTTCCACAAGTTATAACAAATTGAAAATTTTTATCTAGTTGAGAAATTCTGTTTTTTAAATCTTGAAGTGTAATGTTTAGTGCATTTGGAATGTGGGCTTGATCGTATTCTTCTTTAGATCTCACATCAATGATTTGAATTCTGTTATTCGCTAAAAGAGCTCGTTTTAATTCGTCAACTTCTATGCAGTCTTTAGTTATTTGGATTTGTTTGGGCATTCGGATTTTAATTATAAATGAAGATAATATTGTCAGCCCACCTATAAAAAATACCGAATATTCTATTCCGAACAAATCAGCGGTAACTCCAGATATGATAGCACCAAATGCATAACCCAAATCTCTCCATAGTCTGAACGTACCGATGCTTTCTGCCCTTTGGGTTGGACTTGTAGCTTGTGCTATGGTAGATAGAAAGGTAGGATATACCAATGCCGTGCCTAGTCCCAATATCGCCGACAGCAATGCTAACAGGTAAAATGACGTTGTAAATGGAAACATTAGGATAGCTACTCCCTGCAGCAACATGCCCCAAAACAACATCCTTTTTTTGGAATAGTGGTCAGACATCTTACCCGTGAATAGTTGACCGATGCCCCATACAGTGGGATATATGGCAGTGATGATACCTATTTGTTCTGCATCATAATGAAGGGACAATAAAATAATAGGTAGCAATCCCCATATCATGCCATCATTCAGGTTGTTGATAAGTCCCGCTTGGGTCACGGAGCTTAACGTTTTATTGGTAAAAGTGGTTTCTTTAAATATATTTTCCATTTTGGCAGCACTATCCGTGGTGCTTTCTTTTTGTACAAAAACGCGTGTATCCTTTACCCATAAAACGGTCAAAATAAATCCAAAGACAGCAATACAGAGACCAATATAAAAGGGATAAGGCGTGACACCATATTTATTGGCCACATATCCTGTCAGAAAAGCGACTACGCCCACTGCAAAATATCCTGCAAACTCATTTAGTCCCATCGCAAAACCACGATCTTTTTCGCCTACCAAATCGATTTTCATGACGACAGTACTGCTCCAGGTCAATCCTTGGCTTACGCCCAATAAGACATTGGCACCTATAACCCAATTCCAACTAGGCGCATATATCAATATGATAGGAATTGGAATAGCCAATAACCATCCAAACAGTAATAAATTTCGCCTACCGTATTTATTGGCCAATCGACCCGTATAATAGTTGGCAATCGCCTTGGATATACCGAAAGCAGTAATAAATGAAAGTATGGCCGTCTTAGACGCCACTCCAAACTCAACCTCTGCAAACTGCGGTAATATGGTCCGCTCCATGCCTATCATTCCGCCAACAAAGGCATTGACAATGACCAGAATAGTAAATTGTTTCCAGTTTTCTTTGAGACCTAAAGCGACTGTTTGATGCATGTGGAAGTGTTGTTTGTATAAGAGAGACAAAAATACGTTACACTTGGATCATTTTGTAATTTAATAATAAATGGTGCACAAAATCGGCAAAGTACTTGATAATATCTTCATATCAATGAGAATAAGTACCCAACGATCGAGCCACCCAAAACTACAAAAGCACTATTAACATTTTTATAATTGAACGTTACACCAATACTTAAAATTCCAATAATTATTGTCCTCCAATCAGTAATACTATCCTTGCTCATATCAAAACAAATCGCAATGATAATGGCTACAGACGCAACATTTACTGCATCCAGAAAAGCAGAGAACAAATGTGAGTTCCGCATTTTTTTTACCATAGGATTGAGCAATGCTACAAAAACAAAGGAAGGTAAAAAAATGGCAACGGTAGCTATGACTGCTCCAGATATATCATTGATTTGGTAGCCGATAAAAGTGACGGAAGAAAAGACAGGACCAGGTGTAAATTGCCCAACGGCAATAGCATCTATTAATTGCTGTCGAGTGATGAGCCCAGTAGCCACCAATTCCGTATCAAGAAATGCAAATAAAACATACCCACTACCATAAAGAATGGAACCAATTTTTAAGAAAATCCAAAAGAGATTAGCGTTCGTTGCGGTAAGTATCGACGTATTTGTGAGTTGAAATAGAGTAATTGGTACAAAACTCTTAAGAGTGTTTTGCTTATTAAGCCTGAAGAATGCTAAGAACAAAGCAAAAGAACCAGCTCCAAACATCAAATAGATTTCATTAATCTGAAGCACAGCAAAGACCAGCACTACGAGCCCTATGATGAGGAGTTCTAGGGACTTAAGTGATTTTTTTGCCAATGGGAAAATAGCTCCTAGAATTATGGCAATAATGGCAGGCTTGATACCGTAAACAAAGGGTTGCACTTCTGGAAGTTGTCCATATTGTTTGTATAGCCATGCAAAAAATCCCGTGATAAATACAGCAGGTAGAATGAAACAAAGACCAGCTAGGATGAGACCTTTCCAGCCTCCTCTATCATATCCTATATGGATAGCCATTTCTGTACTATTAGGACCAGGGATTAGATTGGTTGCACCTAAGAGATCCAGAAAATGCTGTTCGTTCATCCATTTTCTTTTCACCACTACTTCGTCCTGCATCATGGCAATATGGGCTGCAGGTCCACCAAAACCGATGAATCCCAGTTTGAGAAAGAGTTTTACTATTTCTTTTATATCTACTTTAGTTATCAATATATTTTGCGATTACTGTTATCATGACTTATTTACGGATGGGTGAATTTCTGTACGTCGGAGGTTGAACGTTAAAGAATGATACTTTCTCCATGACATGGCAGCTATTACAATTGACGGTCAATGTTTTAAAATTTTGATTAAAAAGTGTGGTGTCTTTTTTTGCCACCGCACTTTTCATTTCAGGCAAAACATTTGTCACAAAGTGTTCAGCAGATTTTGCTCTTTTGGGTCTGCGCTCCAATCCATATTCGATGGCAATTTTTATTTTTTCTAATTGATAATCTGCATATTGCCAATTCTCATCGTGACCTGCCCAGTATAATTCTTGATATCGATACCCTGTCTCCACCATAGCATTGTCAAATCCGCGAAATTGTTTTTCTATGGTCTTAATCCTATCAGCTTCTGTTCCTATTATCCAATCGCCTGTTACCTTTTCATTTTTTTGATGGCAAGATGTGAGTAGAAAAAGAATAAAAACAAATGTTAGGTATCGCATAAAACGACTATTTTGATTTTCGTCACAAAGGTGATACTATTTTTAAGATTAAGTACATTTCTTTTAGAATTTTACAATTAATTGATGTCCTTTGTCTTTAACCTATTTTTCAATAAAAGTTTGAAAGTTTTATTGAAAAATCTCCTATTAAATAGTTTTTTTGCAATCAAATTTCTTTTGAATTAAAATTGCACATCGTGGCTCACTTGTTTTCACTAAATATATATTAACACAATAAGAATGTTGTTTAAAACTTATAAATATAATTTTTTTCTGGTATACATTCCATATTGCTAAGGATGATTTTTGCCTTGTCATAAAGGTATACAGGGGACTGCTTTAAGCTTCCTGTCGTGCCCTATAGGCTTTGTGAGAACTCCGTTAAAGTAATTGTCGGAAAAAAAAGACAATTACCTTTGCAGAAAGGTTATTACATAGTTTATTGATATCACAAGATTACAAACAAAAAAACAAAATATCATTAGCAAGTCGATTGCTAAATTAATTACCCATTCTTCCCTTTATTGTGTCCACTAAATAATAGACCATTGGCACTAAAAAGACAGTCAAAATTAACGAAGAAAGAAGTCCACCAATGATTACCCATGCCAATCCATTTTTCCATTCTGCGGCTGTTCCTGTGGCCAATGCTATAGGAAGCATACCCACTACCATGGAGAGCGTTGTCATTAGAATTGGTCTCATACGACCTTTACCCGCAATTATTAATGCTTCCTTAAAATGTTTTCCTTCTTCTTTGAGTTGATTGGTAAAATCCACGATCAGAATGGCGTTTTTCACTACCAAGCCCATCAACATTATCAAACCTAGTAATGCAAATAAACTTAAATTATTTATCGACAAATTTAATGCTAGAAATGCACCTATGGCTGCTACAGGAATAGAAAATAAAACCACCATTGGATAAATAAAACTATCATATAGTGCAACCATGATCAAGTAAATAAGCAAAAATGAAATGAGCAGTACCGAACCCAATGCTCCAAAACTATCATTCTGCCTTTTGATGTCACTGCCCCAAGTCATTTGGATGCCTTTGGGTAGTGGATTATTTTTTAGGTAAGCTACTACTTCGTCTGCAACTGTCCCGGAAGGCCTGCCTAATGCGTCTGCTGTCAGGGTAACTGCTGCTTGTCTGTCCTTACGTTCCAAAAGTGAAGGGGAATTGTCCTGGACAATGGTCGCAAATTGTGATACTTCTACAGGTACTCCCATCGGATTGATAATGGAAAGTTGTGTGACATCTTCGTAATTCTGTCGGTTAAATTCATCTAACCAAATTCTGATCGGGTATTCAGTGCCATTTTCTGTCAACGTAGCATCATCATTACCAGTGAAAGCTGTCCTTAGGTTCAGTCCCATATTGGCTGTTGTCAGACCTAAACGCTGCATTTTGTCTTTATCAGGTATTATTTTGTACTCCGGACTGCCTACTTCCACAGATAAACGAACATTATCCGCTCCCGGAATTTTTTCAACGATTTCTTTTAAATCATTCCCGCTTTGCATCACCATATCCAAATCACTCCCACTTAATGTAATTTCTATAGGAGCCGAACGGGGTATTAAACCCAATGCCGCCATCGAATAATTGATACTAGGAAATTTCTGCTGCAAATCGACACGCAATCTTTTCATAAATGTTTCTGTCGGAATCTTTTTTAAATTCTTCTCTCGTAATTGTTCATTCGAAATTCGCAATTGAATGGTGAATTCCGTTTTATTTGCCGAACCTACACCCAAACTTCCAATACCTGTGCTTGGTCCACCAATGTTGCTGAATACAGTTGCCACTTCAGGTTGTTGCAAAATATAGGATTCAATTTTTTGAGCCAATAAATTATTTTGCTGAATGGAAGTAGATTTGTCAAATTCCAAAGCCATCCTAAATTTTCCCTGGTCACCTGTGGAAATGAGTTCTTTTCCAATGATACCCTGTTTCATGATACCCAATGTCATTACAAAAAGCAACAACACAAGTCCTGTAAAAATAATTTTATGACTCAAAACCCATTCCAAAAGCCGTCCATACCCATTGGTAAAATCATCCAATTGATGCTCAAACCAAAGTAGGAATCGATTGAAAAAATTGGTCGGTTGTAGATCTTCTTTTTTCCCAATACGCGAAGCCAACCATGGGGTAAGTGTAAATCCTACCAATAGACTGGTAAGCGTGGATGTTACCACCACCACAGAAAACTGCTTGAGCATATCGGCCACAAATACCTGCAAAAAAAGAATGGGCAAAAATACCACTACGTCAACCAATGTGATGGATAAGGCAGCAAATCCAATTTCCATACGACCATCCATGGCAGCGGTTCGTTTGTCTTTCCCTCTGTCTAAATGTTTTTGGATATTTTCTAAAACCACTACCGCGTCATCTACCAAAACTCCGATGATCAAAGACATAGCCAAAAGGGTCATCAGGTTTAGTGTGTAACCCAAAAGCCACATAACGGCAAATGCAGTAACTAGTGAAGTCGGAATAGCTACGATGACAATCAATGAATTTCTGAAACTCCTAAGGAATAAAAGCATTACAAGAGAAACCAATATTACCGCTAATATCAAGTCAAAAACAACTGAATCAACAGCTGCGATGGTATTGTCAGTGCTGTCGTCTGCAATAATAAATTTTACATCTGAATTTTTATTTTTTTCTTCAATGGATTTAAATGTGGATCGAACTAATCTGGAAACATCCACCGCATTGGCATCGCCTTGTTTTTTTAGCAATAGCCCGATTCCATTTTTCCCATTGTAGCGACTGATAGATGTAGTCTCTTTAATACCATCGACAACTTCTGCGATATCTTTTACATAAATTGGGCTACCCACAACAGGCATTGACACCTGGACTTGTCTTATATCTTCCAAAGATACAAATTTACCAGTCAAACGAACTGAATTACTTTCTTTATCGGTTTGCAATTTTCCGGCAGGCAGGTCTAAACCTGAACGATTGATGGATTCCACCACTTGAACCATTGAAATTTTATACAATTTAAGTTTGTCCTGATTGAGTTTTACTTGTATTTCTCTTTCTTCCCCACCTAATACCGTGATTTCTGCAACACCTTTTATCTGCTGGATTTGTGGCAGATAATCATCTTTCATTTTTTGATAAAATGCTGTCGCAGACAAATTGCTTGTTGCACTGATAGACATGATAGGCAAATCATTAGGCGACACTTTACTCATCACGGGACTTAAAATATCCTGTGGTAAATCTTTACGAATATTGTCAATGTATCGTTGTGCATCTTGCATTGCTTTGTCCAAATCGGTACCATAATTTAGATTGGCAATGATTATGGAAGCATTGGGCAATGACTTTGTGACTAAATAATCGACGCCTTCCAGATTAGATAAAGCATCTTCTATTTTTCGCGAAACGGATGTCTCCACTTCATTGGGCTCTGCACCAGGATAAACGGTTTTTATAACCACCACAGGCTGATTAAAGTCGGGCATTAGTTCATAACTCAGATTTTTATACCCAATAAAACCTAATAAAGTAAATATGCTAAACAGTACTATAATCAGCGAGGGACGTTTTATGGAGATTTCTGTAATATTCATTATTAGTCTATTTTATTTGATATTGATATTGGCGCCTTCAAAAAGATTAATAAATCCATTGGTTACAATTACATCTCCTTCACGGAGTCCGCTTGCCACCACTGCTTTATTTTGAATCTTATCTGCAATCGTTATATTTTGTAAGACTGATTTTCCATTTTTAATCAAATAAACCTGTGGTTTATCAGCTGTACCCACAATGGATGATGCAGTAATCAATATACCCTTTTTTTGTGTCTCGCCTTTTATAGCAACCTTACCAAACATTCCGGATTTTATTTTCAAATCTGAAGTGTTGTTTACCAAAAACTGAACTGGAAAACTATTGCCTATATTGGCTTTACTGCCTATCATGGTAGCTCTTCCGGTTAGTGAAATGTCAGTAAAAGCATCTGTAGTTATTGAAAATGATTGGTTTAGTCTAAATTTGTTTAAATCACCTTCAGGTACATTGATGGTGAATTTCAATGGATTAATGTCTGTTATTTGAACTAATGGAACTCCAGGTGCTGCAAATGCCCCTTCTTCACTCAATTTTGCCGTGACTACTCCGTTGAAAGGTGCTTTGATGGTAGTTTTATGTATTTGTTCTAGCAATGTAGCTTTTTGGACTTTAGCTGATTTTAATGCTAATGCTGCTTTTTCTAATTGCGCACCTTGTATCGCATCAGCCTTAGCTAAAATAGTGTAGCGATTTACGTCCGCTTCCAATCCTTCTATCTGTACTTCTATACTTTGGAGTTGCAGTTTTAGTAGGGAATTATCCAACTGTAGCAAGGATTGTCCTTTGAGCACAATACTGCCTACATCCACCAAAACAGTATTGATTTTACCCTGTACTTCTGCACTTATTTTACCTTCCTTATTAGGTTCGAATGTTCCTGGATAAGTAATATTTGTGTTCAAATATTCAAGTTGAAGCGTGTCCACCTGAACATGTAAAGCTTGTTCCTTTTCGTACTGATATACTTTGTCTTCAGCAATTTTTTTATTGCTTTTTAACTTTATTGCAATGGCTGCCACAACTACAAGCCCCAGGATGATGGCAATGACTTTTTTCCAATTCATTTTATTGATACTTAAATGGTTATTAATATGTTTTATTTGTAACTGCTATATTGCCTGTTATCTTCTTAAGCTCCAAATCCGATTTAAGGTAATCAATTACAGCATTCAGGTATGCTTGCTGGGCTTCCCGAAGTGCATTGTCAGCGAGTAAAACATCTGTCAACGTAGCTATTCCTTGCTTTTGTTGCAGGTTCGTTTGTTCATAAATAGTCTTTGCGAGTTCAATTTGTTTTGTGGTGGTCTCCACAGATCTCGATGACACTTTTCTTTGCAGTTTTAAATTTTCAACTTGCATTATATTCTGTTCCGTAAGCAGTGTATTTTGCATTTCGTTGTTTTGAAGCTCCATCGTTTTCTGATTGATTTTCCGCTGTGTGATCTTTCCGTCAAACAATGGATAGGATAATTGGATACCTACAAAGCCAACAGGATAGAAATCTAAAAATGAGTTAAGCTCACTACGGTAGCCAAAACCGCTGGTTCCATAGCTGGCCAATAGGTTAAGAGATGGTAGGTATATTGATTTTTTTAATGTATTTATTTCACTTAAAAGCAAACGGTTTTGTGTTTTTACCATACGAATATCTACAGTGGACGCAGGTGTGTATTCGTTTGTGGGCAAGTATGTAATTTTGGGATCAATTTCCAAATTTAGTGCTACTGAAATACCCATGGAGAATTTCAAGGCATTTAATACTTGTTCGTATTTGCTTTGTATGCTTTCTTTTTGTGTGGTCAATTGTGCTACCTGTAGCTTGATTTTACTGACATCTGTGCCTTTGGCAAGGAGTTGTTCCTTTAGGAGTTGTATATTATTAAGGAGTCGCTGAGCATTTATCAAGTTGCTGTCAATAAATGCCATCTGATGGTGCAATATCTGAGCGTTATAATATATATTGGAGATGTCAAAATAAATCTGCTCTTCGGTTTTTTGGTATTGTATTTCAGTAAGTTCCGATGCAATTATTGTGGTTTGGATGGCACCATACATTTGCGCATTATACAGAGGCATGGTCAACAACACATTTGCGTTAATATTGTGTGGCACACCAAATTTAGCTGCTTTAAACTGCCCATCAGGAGCAGCCGGATTGAAAGTAGATAATGGTAACAGCTGATTAGGTAGATTTGTAAAGTACTTGTAGTCTGTATTGACCATTATACGGGGCATTAAGTTTGCTTTTACTTCTTTTTCTTTTTGCTCACCGATGAGTATATTGTTTTTACTCATTTGTAGGCTTTTGTTGTACACTTGAGCAGTGTCAATACATTGCTGCATCGACCAAACTTGTGCCTGTGTACGCTGAAAACCTATTACAAAAAGCACAACTAATAGATATAGTATGTGAATATTCACTAACTTCATGAGTCAAATTTTTTTATTTGAGTAGGACTAATTGAGATTTCTCAGTTGCATGGAGCCAATGTTTTACATTAGGAGCGATTGAGACATAATCACCTGATTGGAGCATAAAATCCTGGTTAGTTTCATCTTTATAATTGACTTTGCCATGAATACAAAGCAACATGGCAGGTGTTTTGGTAATATGCTCTTTTAATGTCCCATCCTGTTGTAATTGAATAGCGGTAGCTGTTCCTATTTCGCCTTTAAAGAGACTTTGTGCAGATACTTCTTTATCTGTTTGGTGCAATTGACTTAAATTTTTCATTGGAAATATTGATTATACGTTGAAAAGGATGATTGAAGTTCGACAATTATCTTGTTGGCATCTTCTATTGATGTTGCATCTGACAAGGAGGTAATTAATTCCATGTGTGGGTGCAGCCATTTGTGCAATTCATCGTGGCTTTCTCCAGTCATTGTACAGCTCTTAATCAAATGGCTATTCTTTGATTTTAACTGTTCCGCAAGTGTCAGATAATCTTCCGATGTAGATATTATGTACTGGTTCAATATATCCTCTGCTTGCAAAACAAATGGTTTCATCTCTTCATTGACCAGCCATTTTTCACCATTGTTGAGTTTGAGCGCCTCACCATCTTCATGGGTATCTTCATGTGGAGTAGATGATGTTGATGGTTGGTTGGCTTTGTTCGAAGCACTGTCACAACTGAATAAAACAGCACTAAGTGTTAATGCAAAAATTAACTTAATCATATTATTTGGTTTTGTATGTTAATGAATATTTATTTATAGAAAAGTAAGCTATTAGGGTGAATACAAGTGTTATAGATATTCTGAATATTATAGCACTGATGGTTTTTGTCTCATACAATCCGCCTGAACTGGCATGTATATTAAGGCCTATAAAAGCGGCTATCAGAATGAATGCAGAGAAGCTTAAAAGTGCAGCTGTCCAAATTTTATGTTTTACAAATCCATAAGCAGCAAAAAAGTAAAGCACGCTACTGATAAAATTGGACCAAACGACAAATAAAACATAATTGCCCTCCCGGGCTCTGATACCAAACAAATCAAATATGACCGATGAACTCAAAAACAAAGTAAGCAAGCCAAAACCGCCAAGGAGTGTTGCTATCGTGTATGGGATATATCTTTTCATTGCTATTTCGTTTTTATGAGTGAAAGCAGAGATTGTATCATATTATCTCCGTTTCTCGTGATATCAAATTGAAAATTGGCAACTCTCCATTTAAACATTTGCAAGCGAAAAGTCCCCATTACGATATGTATTAACTCATCGGAGGTAATGACATTGGTAAATACTTTTTTTTGCTGCCCCTCCATGATAATAGGCATCAGGTGTTTCATTTTTACAGCCATTATTTTTAAGATGGTTTCATTGATACGCTGGCTTTCTTCCATCAATCCATCAGAAAAAACTGCTACTACAAAGTGTGGGTTCATCTTAAAAAATGAAAACTGACTTTGAAACATTTTGACAAATTTTTCTTCAGGACTCAGATTTTCAGTAATGGCTTGGGTATATCTTTCGTCCATATTTTCGGCCAGGTATTCCAGTAAGGCAATGATGATCTCCTCCTTGCTGGTAAAGTGTCTGTAAATAGCACTTTCAGAAAATTGCATTTCCTTAGCAAGGTTTTTTATGGTAAGTCCACTTATCCCTGAAGATGTTAAAATTTTTCCAGCTGCTTCTACAATATCGAGCTGCCTATCGGATATGCTGGTAGATGTGATGCCCATGATACTATTTATTTAACAATGAAGAATACATCCAAATTTGTTTTTCCTGAAATCTTATATAATCACTCATTAATGCATTGGTCCCTTCATCATTTGCATCTGATGCTAAGTTTAAAATTTCTCTTTGCATTACAATGACGGTCTTGAACGATGATAGAATATTTTCCACGGCCACTAAACCATCTGCAACCATAGTGCTTTCTTTTATCATGGACTCCTTTGCATAATAGGAATATCTGTGCTCAGGCGTATGTCCCAAAGTCAATATTCGCTCTGCGATTTCATCTATTTTAAGCAACAAATCATTGTATAGTTCTTCAAATTTCAAATGCAATTCGAAAAACTTTTCACCTTTAATGTTCCAATGAAATCCTCTTGTATTTTGATAAAAAATAGAGTAATTTGACAAAAGATCATTTAACTTTTTGGCTAAATTTTCTGCTTTTGTTTGGTGTAAACCAATGGCATTTAATTCTTTCATTTTATTAATATTTTATAATTCACCTCTTTCACCATTCAACCATCTCATCATCATCACACGCTCTTGCGGAGTCTGCTTGAACGGTATATTTCCGGCTAGAAAATTTAAAAATCTATCCCATAAATTATCTTTTTTATTCGCTTCCTCCTCCATTTGCCTTAATGCTTCCAAATATTCTCTCTTATATTGTATGGCATCTTCCAGATCGAATGATGTAGGTATGTATTTTACTATTTCCTTGGTTAATTCATCAATTTCCTGATTATTAAAAGATTCATACATTTTGATTTTAATGTAGGCCCCTTGTGCTAATCCCTTAATAGAGTTAAGGTTAGATTGAATGATTAACCACATATCCGACCACTCAGTACTGCTCATTTCCACAAAACAATTGTAATCATATTGCCTTATCCTGGCAAAAATTGAGTGTATGGTATCTGTATCTTTTATAAATGCTTCATACAATTGGCCACTGTTTTCGTGGCTATTCATCTCTATTAGATTTTTAAAAGATTTTAACTTGTCAGAAACAGCATCTTTCAATTCCATTAATTTATCAAAATCCAACTTAAATTTTTGCTTTCCTTGATCTGTAGCATATAGGCTTATAATGCTTTGGGCTTCGTCAAGCATCAATTTTGTTTGCTCTTGAGACGTAATTAACTGTTTCCAGTTGTTTTTTAACCCATCTGCTAGATGTCTAATCTTGATAAGGGTTTCTAAATTTTTATTCGTATTCATTTTTGTATTATTTATTGATTATTTTATTGACTTCATTTTTAAAAACGCAATGCCTAACCAAACAACTGATGCAGTCATGGCAATCGCACCTATCAGCACCAGTGCAGGGGGTAAACCAAAATACACTTCTGATAATATGCCAATAGGCATCAATAGACCAGTAAGGGCTAGCCATGAAATGGTTTTTACATTTTGGAGTTTGTCCTTAAAATGCAAAAGCAGATAACCCATCAGAATATTGAGAAAGGCAAAAAGGTTGCCATGAACATGAGCCAATCTGCTTTCAAAGTGTTTTCCGATGCTATAAGAGTTTACCCATTCTTCTTTTCCAGGTGCAAAATCACGAAGGTATATCAGAAGAAAACCGTAAGCCATAAAGAAACCCATGGTGAGGAATCCGATTGCAATGTTATTTTTACCGTTCATTATATTTGAATTAAAGTAAGTGAGTGAATGTTCACTCTGCAAAGGTAAGGGGGTTTTTAGATTTGTCAAGAGAAAAAGTCAAAACATGACGAAGATCATATCCGATCTATTACCGCAATTACAAATATTTATCGCCAATTTTTCATAGTGATTATTACGCTTTATATTATTTATGATCATAGTCATAATTGGGCTCAACTGAGCAAATTACCTTTGTGCCATATTAATATATAAATCATTTATAAAGCAGTGTTGAAGTAAATGAT
Organism: Saprospiraceae bacterium; assembly: GCA_035326365.1. Classification (GTDB taxonomy): domain Bacteria; phylum Bacteroidota; class Bacteroidia; order Chitinophagales; family Saprospiraceae; genus OLB9. The sequence continues at coordinate 13,950 of DAOLFJ010000010.1, forward strand.
TATATTTGATCAAACAAATATTAATATGCACATTGATACTGATTTATTAATCGCTTATGGGGCAGTAGCTAGAAAATATGATAAAGGTGAATTTATCTTTTATGAAGGGGATCAATGCCGTTTTTATTACCAATTATTAGAAGGAACGGTTAAAATGTGCAATTATAATGATGAAGGAAGGATCTTTATACAAGGTTTATTTAACGCAGGTGATAGCTTTGGTGAGCCGCCCCTTTTTATCAATGAATTGTACCCCGCTTGTGCACAAGCTGATACAAATGCCATCATTTACAAACTTTCTAAAGATACCTTGATGAAACTTCTGTCGGATTACCCAATATTGCAGATGCAGTTTATTACCAATTTTGCTCACCGTCTGTTTGAAAAATCTTCTACTAATAAAAACATTATCAGTCCTCATCCAGAAGATAGAATTATTGGATTTCTAAAGAAGTACAAAAAGGAAAAAAGTAACGGCATCGATAAAATAATCATCCCATATACTCGTCAACAAATATCTGATTTTCTAGGATTAAGGGTAGAAACAGTTATTAGGACAATTATAAAAATGAACGAAGAAGGAAAATTGGAAATAAGAAAACATAAATTGTATTATTGAAATGAATGTAATTAAAAATGATTTTTTTGTACGAATGTCATTAATCAATCTCACGTTAGTGGCTCTCATTGGTACTTTAATGAGGTATAAGATTGGGTTTGAATTTCCATTTTTTAGCCAGAAATATCTGTTACATGCACACTCTCATTTCGCTTTTTCTGGATGGGTGACACATACATTATTCACATTAATGGTATTAAGTTTAAATGATCAGATTAAAAAGCCTAAATTATTTAACAAAATCATCATAGCAAATTTAATTTGCGCATTCGGAATGTTGATTGCATTTATCATCCAAGGTTATGGTGGAATTTCTATCACTTTTTCCTCCCTTTCTGTTTTTATAGGGTATTTTTATGCCTATTATTTTTACCAAGAACTAAAATCAATTCCTAGTCATCCATCCCATCAATGGTTTAAGGCGGCTTTAATCTTTAATGTCTTGTCGTCTCTGGGTACATTTTATCTAGCCTATATGATGGCTTCTAAGCACATTGATCAGCATGCTTACTTAGGCTCTGTTTACTTTTATTTACACTTTCAGTATAGTGGCTGGTTCTTTTTTGCCATAATGGGGCTCATTATTCATAAGCTCCATGTCTTGCCATCTTTCCGTTACGATTCTAAACTGTTTTATGCTTTTTTTGTAGCTTGTATTCCAGCCTACTTTCTTTCTATTCTTTGGGCAGATTTGCCGTGGTATCTTTTTATATTTCCTATTGCCGCTGTTATATTGCAACTATATGGTTTAACACTATTCCTAAAAATGATTAAAAGACATCTTGGTGATATTGTATTAAATTGGGCATTTGCCGTAAAGTGGCTATTGGGTTTGTCACTTGCCGCATTGATCATCAAATTATCATTACAAGCAGGGAGTATATTTCCTGAAGTAAGCAAAATGGCCTTTGGGTTTAGGTCTATCGTTATTGCTTATTTACATTTAGTTTTACTGGGATTTACGACGTTGTTTTTGTTGGGCTATATGCTTTTGGAAGGTCATATAGCACACCATAAAAAGGCAATAAATGCATTGGTCATTTTTAGTGTTGGTGTCTTTGGTAATGAATTTGCATTGATGGTACAAGGTGTAGCATCTTTTGGTTATATCTTGATTCCATGCATTAATGAAATTCTATTTGTAATCAGTCTTTTCATGCTTTTAAGTCTAATTGGGTTGGTTTGTTTTTACAGGAAAATACCAAGAAATGATGCTTTATGACTACACTCATAAATTATTATTCTATTTGTCCACAACTTTGTATCATCAAAATTAAAAATCATGACACGTAATTTTCAAATCTTCTTAGTTTTAATTTTATTTGCATTTATTTCGTGCAAATCATCAAGCGCTGAATCAACTGCAACTGAATCAGCCAGTGCTAATGTCACAGCAGCAGCAGCAGACGGAGTAGGGCAATCAAATGTACAAGATAATGTCTCCAATCCCAATATTGTTCAAGTGGCTATTGGAAGCAAAGACCACACAACCCTAGTTGCGGCAGTAAAAGCTGGGGGGTTAGTAGATGTGCTTTCTAATGCAGGTCCTTTTACTGTTTTTGCTCCGACTAATAATGCGTTTGAAAAATTACCAGCAGGTACTGTAGATGGATTGCTAAAGCCAGAAAGTAAAGCAGATCTTGTCAATATTTTGGAATATCATACTTATGTGGGCGCACTCAAGCCAGAATACTTTCAGGATGGGCAATCTTATGAACAAGTCAATGGTAAGAAGGTAAATATCACAATGAAAGACAGTAAGACATTTGTGAATGGTAGCGAAATCGTGGCATCCATTAGTACTTCTAATGGATGGATTCATGTCATTGGAGATGTCTTATTGCCTCAATAATAAGGTACTTTTCATTTTTTTATACTGTAGGATTCTGTAAACAAAGCCTTGGATCATTTTGTGATTCGAGGCTTTTCAATCTTACGTGATGTATATGATTTATATCACGATTGAGAACTTAATAATTATGACAGAATATAGTTATTTTTGTGTTTTAGTCATTAGTAATTAATTATTGAATATCATTTTTGAATAGGTAAAAATAAACAAATGAAACATTTTCTTTATATATTATCATTATTAGTTTGTAGCTTCAATTCATCACTTGCTACACCCAAGAGTACAAATACTATTATAAAATTTGCATACCAAAACAACATCCGATCCATTGAAATTATAATTGGTGGGATGAGTTGTCAAAAAGGGTGTGCCGATGGCATTGACAAAAAATTGAAAACTATATCAGGTATTCTTAAAAGTAAAACAAATATCAAAACAGGTATTTGCAAAGTATCTTATGATGATCAAAAAATTGAAATAGAAGATATTATAGAAATCATTGTAGAAAAAGGGTACACGGCAAAACTCAAATCTAGCTAAACTTTAGCCTTCAAAAATCATATTCCTTAACCATTGTCTATAGCTTAAATTTAATGCTAAATAAATTTAAAATTGGTCAATAATATTAGTGGATATATTTGTCCATTATTATATTTATACATATCTTTGGGCTTAATATTTATTTGATAAAGTATGTATAAAATATAATATATGAAACGTTGGTCGATGTTGATATTGTTTTTCATATTGGTATCATATGGTGTTAATAGCCAAGATACTATACGAACAGAACTAAAGGTGATTTCAAAATTTGCTGGATATCACGTCGGTGTAGTACAGATTTTATTTGCCCGCAATAATGGAGAGACCGTTTTTTTTAATAGAACGAGTATTTATTCTGTGGGATTTCCATTTGGTCTTACTTTTAACACATCTGGTAAAATTAAGATAGATCTAGAGATTGTGCCATTTATAAATCCATATATATATTCTGACAAAGCTTATGAAGTTCATTTATTATACCATCCTGGGATACTTTATCCTTTAAGTAATGGATGGACACTCGGTCTGAGGACAGCATTTGAAATAGGGCAGGGCCAGTTTGGGTTTACACCATTAATTAATAAATCTTTTAAAAGAGATAAAGGTTCTATATTCTTTTTTGAAATTGTAGCCCCTGGTCGCTTTGGTCCTGAAAAAACATCTGGTTATACCCAGTTAGGAGGAATTCATATTGGTTTTTGTATTTAAAATATAAATTTTTATTAATCATTTTCAAACATTAAATTATTATACAATGAACATAAATAATCATTCAATCATTGGTGACATCGTAGCTCACAATTTTAAAACAGCTGAAATTTTTAGATCATATGGAGTTGATTTTTGTTGTAAGGGCAACAGGGCTTTAGATGATCTCGCGAAGAGTGAGAATTTGGATATATCAAGACTTATCATAGAGCTAGAGTCTATGAGTTCCGTAAGTAGTAATTCACCTATTGACTTTAAATCATGGCCTTTGGATTTGTTGGCTGATTATATCGAGAAGACATATCATCGGTATATAGAAGAGAAAACCCCAATAATTAATGAGTATCTCTTGAAAGTGCGCAACGTACATGGACATAGACATCCAGAGTTGTATAAAATTCATGAAATCTTCGTAGCATCTACATCTGACTTATTTAGTCATATGAAGAAAGAAGAAAATATATTATTTCCATGTATAAGACAAATGGTAACTGACGAAAGAAACAAGGTTGTTTACAAGTCTCCTGCTTTTGGAAGTATAAAAAATCCAATCAATATGATGATGGAAGAACACTTGACAGAGGGAGATCGATATAGAGAAATATCAACTTTATCAAATAACTATTCACCTCCAAATGATGCTTGTAATACATATTTAGTTGCATTCGGCATGTTAAATGAGTTTGAACTCAAGCTTCATGAGCATATTCACTTAGAGAATAATATTCTTTTTCCAAGTGCGATAAAATCTGAAGAAATACTGGCTAATAAGGTGAACTAGATGAATGCACAACAATTTGTTATAAAGAGAAATGGTGAATACCAAATATTTTGGGATTTTAAAATTAAGGATGCCATTCAAAAGGCTTTTGATAGTGTTTCCGAAGGTATTTACGATGATGATTTTGATAAGGTATTTGATAAAGTCATGATATCAATATATTCAATACCTGTTATTTCCGTAGAAGAAATTCAGGATGTCATCGAAAAAGTATTGTATGAATTGCATTACTTTAATGCGATGAGGAGTTTTATGTTATATCGTCACACTCGGAAAATGCAAAGGGAACATGTTAATGGGCTGATAGATGATACCACTTTTATAGATAGCACTCACGCTATAGAGGAATATATTGATGGAACAGATTGGCGTATTAATGCCAATGCAAATACTTCTTATTCCAATGCAGGTTTGATAAATAACGTTTCCGGTAAAATTATTGCTAATTATTGGTTAGATAAAATTTATTCTAAAGAAGAGGGTTTTGCACATAGAAACGGAGATATACATATTCATGATCTCGATAGTTTGACCGGTTACTGTGCCGGTTGGAGTCTTCGGGTATTACTCAATGAGGGATTTAATGGCGTGAGGGGAAGAGTCGAGAGTCGGCCACCTAATCATTTTAGAGAGGCACTTGGCCAAATGGCTAATTTTCTCGGTATTCTTCAGAGCGAGTGGGCTGGGGCACAAGCTTTCAGTTCGTTTGATACTTATTTGGCACCATATGTTTTTAAGGATAATCTGGAGTATCAGGACATACTGAAAGCTATAAGAAGTTTCATATATAACCTAAATGTGCCCGCTAGGTGGGGACAGTCTCCATTTACAAATATCACTCTTGACTGGGTAGTGCCAGAAGATTTGAAACCACAGTTTCCTTCTAGAAATGATCGTCATCTCTTCGAAAATATTATAGATATCACTTTACTTGAAAAAGCCAATTCATTTGGGTTATGTTCCCTTACGGAAATGTGTTATGTTCATTTCCAAAGAGAAATGGATTTAATTAATAAAGCTTTTTATCAAGTAATGACCGAAGGTGACGCGCATGGACAACCATTTACTTTTCCCATACCGACGGTCAATATCACTGAAGATTTTGATTGGTATGGCGAGAATACCGATATTTTATTTGAAAATACTGCAAAAATAGGTTCTTCTTACTTTCAGAATTTTGTAGGCAGTCAATATATGTTTGATAGTGGTGGGAAAAAGGTTGAAAATCCATTTGCATATAAGCCAAATGCGGTCAGAAGTATGTGCTGTAGATTACAGCTGGATCTTAGAGAATTGCTCAAAAGAGGTAACGGGTTATTTGGCAGTGCTGAAATGACAGGAAGTATTGGTGTAGTCACGATAAACATGGCTAGACTTGGATACATTTTCGCTGGCAATAAGAACAAATTATTTGAGAAATTGGATCAATTGTTGATGATAGGTAAGTCCACGCTTGAAAAAAAGAGATCCTTTGTACAGCAAATGTTTGACCGAGGCTTATACCCCTACACAAAAAGATATCTCACAGGGTTTAAAAATCACTTTTCTACTATTGGTGTGAATGGAATGAATGAAATGATACTAAATTTCTCTAAAAACAAATATGATATAAGTACCAAGAAAGGTATTTTATTTGCGGAAGAAATTCTTGATTATATTCGGCTAAGGTTAAAAGAATTTCAGGAAGATACAGGTAATCTATATAATCTAGAAGCAACGCCTGCTGAAGGTACAACCTATCGTTTTGCAAAAGAAGATATTAAAAGATTTCCCAATATAATTCAAGCAGGCGATAATGAGCATATTTATTATACCAATAGTTCGCAATTATCAGTAGATTATACGGATGATCCATTTGAAGCTTTGCTATTACAGGATAACTTACAGTGCAAATATACGGGTGGCACAGTGTTACATCTTTATATGAGCGAAAAAATTAATAACGCTGAATCATGTAGAAATTTTGTAAAAAAAGTCATAACAAATTTCAGACTCCCATACATAACAGTGACGCCTCTTTTCAGTATTTGTCCTGTGCATGGATATCTAAATGGAGAGCATGATTTTTGTCATCTCTGCGATGATATATTATTAGAAAAATTAAATTCACAAAAATATGAACTTGGTCAAAAGTAACTCAATACTCGAAATGCATATAGAAAAAAGGACAAAATGTCTTGTTTACACAAGGGTGATGGGTTATCATCGTCCTGTAGAAAGTTTTAATAAAGGAAAAAAAGGTGAACATAATCAGCGAACATATTTTAGACAACAAATTGAAGAGAAAGTCAATTTATAGTTTGACGCCCTTCACGCTAATAGACTATCCCGATAAAACATCTTGTGTACTATGGTTTTCAGGCTGTAATATGAGGTGCGTCTATTGTTACAATCCTGAAATAGTGAAGGGTAAAGGGAATTATAATTTTTATGATATCATAGACTTTCTCGAATCTCGTAAAGGTCTGCTTGATGCCGTGGTCTTAAGTGGAGGCGAGTGTCTTTTGCATGATTCAGTAGTAGATATATTAATCGCCATAAAAAAAATAGGGTTTTTAGTAAAAATTGATACAAATGGTAGTAAACCAGACACTTTAAAGTACTTAATAGATCATTTATTAATTGATTATGTTTCGCTTGATTTTAAAGCTCTCCCGTACAAATATTATGAAATTACAGGTTCAGATTTTTATGATCATTTTATCAGCTCATTGAGTATCATGCAGAATGCTACAATTGATTTTGAAGTTAGAACGACTATTCATTCATCTCTCTTTACAAAAACAGATTTAGAATCTATGATAGATATTTTATCTGGCTTAGGGTATAAAGGAAAGTACTTTCTTCAATATTTTCGCCCAGGTACAGGGACGCTTGGGAATTTAGGTGAATCAATTTTTGGATCTAATTTGAAAGAAATGAATGGCAGGGGTATGGAATTAATATTTAGGTAAATTGTACATAAAATAAATTCTGAAGTCTTTGTTAAACCTAATCATAAGACATATTGGACTCTGCCAATTATCTTGTAATTTTACTTTAGTTTTTTACTTTGTCGAATAATTATTAGGCAATATCTTAAAAACAATGCATCTTGCTGGACGTTTAAAAAAGTACCATTGAATTATGGTCGAATTTTTGATATCATTAATTCTTATTATTGTTTTGACCATTAAAGAAAAAAAGAATATGTTTTCAAAAGCCTGTGAGTATGCCATAAGAGCATCTATATATATTGCATCACAAACGATAATAGGTAATCGAGTTAGTCTGATAGATGTATCTAATAAAATTGATTCGCCAGAAGCGTTTACTTCCAAAATTCTCCAAAAGCTTGTAAAATTTAAGATTATTCAATCAATAAAAGGACCTAGAGGTGGGTTTGAAATAGAGAAAAACAAAATGGAAGCTATCAACTTGAAGATGATTGTGGAAGCTTTTGAAGGAGATGTTTTAAATAGATGTAGTTTAGGACTTAATGAATGTTCGGATATGCATCCATGCCCATTTCATTATAAATACAAACCTATAAAACAAAATTTAATCCATATTTTTGAATCAACTAATTTAATTGATTTAATTCGACAAGATATAGAAGACCCTACGTTTCTAAAAAAATAAAAAGAGCCCCAAGAGTCTTGGAGCTCTAAAACAACGTATTTAAAATCACCAGAAATTATAACTTAAATATTTGGTTAGAGGGCCTTATTTATTTTGTCAGAAATAGGATCCATTTGTTCAATTGCAGTCACGGTAGATTTGAGGGATTTGATTCTAGTGACAATAAACCATGTCAATGGTATTACACCTCCGAAGAAAAATACACTTGCCCCAATACCTCTCATCCAGGTAAGCTTATTGAATATGCCGTAATCAACAAATTCATGTGATCGACCATACCAAAGTCCTTGTTCTACAACTGCTTTAAATTGGATAGAACCCGCAGGAAAAAGATCAAGCACAACCATCAGCATTAGCCCAATATTGATGGACCAAAATGAGAAATTGACTACTTTTTTATTCCAATGTTCTTCTTTTATCATAAGTCTAGAAGCAAACAAAAGTGCAGCTAATGAGATATTTCCATATACGCCCATTAGGGCTGCGTGTGCGTGATTCACAGTGAGATATGTCCCGTGTTCGAAGTAATTCATAATTGGAAGATTTATGATAATCCCTAATACTCCGGCGCCGAAAAAATTCCAGAAATTAACGGCTATAAGAAATAGAAAAACTTCTGGAAACCCAAAGTTCCCAAAGTTTTTATGCTCTACACCACTTAACGCCATTTTCGGCATGTTTTTAAATCTATAAGCTTCTACTGTAAGTAGGATTAAAGGGACAAATTGTAGTGTGGAGAACACACTTCCCAATGCCATGGTAGCAACAGGTTTGGCGTTCCAGTAAAAATTATGCGATATACCTAGGAGTCCAGTACCGAGAAAAAGGATTGTTGCAAAATAAACTACTCTTATTGCTGCCTGCCTTGAAACTAATCCCATTAATACCATCAAATAACTCACGATGACTGTGATAAAAACTTCAAAAAATGCTTCAACCCACATATGAATTACCATCCATCTCCAAAAATCAGCAATTACAAAATTGGTTTCGGGCTTGGCGACGAAGCCTGATAAGAAAAGTAATGGAATACCAATAACGGAATACAATATCCAGTTGGGTAAATTCCAAGGTTCCTTTTTGATTAATGCTGGTTTTATGCCACGATAAACTACGATCATCCATAATATAAATACACCCATTAGGATTACTTGAAAGCCTTTACCAAAATCTACAAACTCCCATCCTTGATGTCCTAACCAGTACCACCACTCTCCCATTAATCCTAATGGACCTAAGATCATACCAGTAAGGGAGCCACCAACCAAAACAAAAAGCATAATGAACAATATATTAATCAAACGTAGCTGACCAGGTAATTCCTTTTTTGATAATATAGGTAGAATGAAAATAGAAGATGCAATCCAACAAGTAGATATCCAATACAGGGACAGCATAAGATGCCAACTTCTAGATATAGTGACGGGGAAACTATCATTTATTTCTATTCCAAAAAAACCAAGCCAATTGACAAAATCATTGATTGTAATCAACCCGCTAGATACCTGAAGGAAAAATAAAAGAATCGCTACAAAAAAGAATTTGAACGTAGCTTTTTGAGTAGGGGTAGGAGAAAAATCTTTTACTCTTTCTTCTGAAAATAAATCTTTGGTGGCTGGTTTGAAGAATTTATTTGGCAATTGATTATATTGACCAATAAAATATAATACTATACCGCACATTAAAACAAAGGCTAATAGACCTAAGACACTCCATAAAATAACAGGTGAAGTGGGAGCGTTTCCAGAACTTGGGTCGAATGGCCAATTATGAGTATAACTATAATTTTCTCCAGGCCGTTCAGTCACGCAGACCCAAGCACCCCAGAAAAAAAATGAGCTTAGGTCCTTCACTTCTTCTAGACCTTTTATATAGCCTTTGGGCAATGAACCAACTCCTACCTTATTATTGTTATATATATTTATATAATATTGCTGTACACTTTGATGGGCATAAACTTGGGCAGGAGTAAGGACTACCAAACCAGTTGTTTTATCATAGCGGTTTTCTTTAAGCTCTTGTTTTACTTTTTCTTTAATTTGTTTTCTTTCTAGCTCATCGGGCCGAGAACCATTTAAAGTATGATATTCATTTGCATAGTATTCTGACATGGCTAAAGATGTTTGATGCAAAGCTTCTGCTGTAAAATCAGGTCCTCTTTGGGCCCCATCGCCAAAGAAGCTACCATATTCCATCAGTGCATATTTATGAAATACTTCCTGGCCGTGCTCAATAGTTTTCTGGTCAAAAATCAGATTGTTTTTTTCATCACTAAACCCAGCCATTGGTGGAGCATCGATGTATGTTTGATACCCGATCATTCCTACGCCAAGTAAACTGATGACAAGTATAAATGTCAAAGGTCCCCACCAGGTTTTGGTGTTCATAATATAACTTATACTTTTAGACCCATTGTTTTGAGCTTCCATTCTATTTGATTTAACGAAGTAATTAAAAAATAAAATATATGGTATTTTGGGCTATCGAAGAGTGTAGTAGCCCGATATACGGACTACTACCTCTGAAAGGAACTTTATGTTTAATGTTAAGGAAATAAGTAGCCTTTATTCTCGTCGTTTTATTTTTTCCAAGGTAAATTATTTACAGCTCTTCCTATTTCTGTGCCAAATCTAACACCCTCTTCAGCATCCATTCTGAAGTGTACTCCTAAAGGAACTCGAGACCAAGCATTTTCTTGAGCCATCTCATAAAAACTAGAAAAAGTCCTAGGATAGCCGCTAAATTCAGGTCTATTTTTATGGCAATTGTCCGTCATACTGTAACTATAACCAAAGACACTAGCCAAAGCTTCAGCTGACGATGCACTGAAAGTTGCGTGGCCTGATGGATATGCTGGAAAAGATGGTGTGATACCTTGATCACCGGTAAGTGGATTATCTAAATTTGGTGTCCAACTAGGGTCTATTATTCTGTTAATATAGGTCTGTGGACGTTCTAAATTATAAAAGTATTTTGAATTCCAACATGCGATACCAGCATCATGGAGCGCCAAACCAACTTTTGCGTTCGCGACGATAGCTTCTTCTAGGCTTGCCTTTTCGTTAACATATACCTGATCTGCTATTGCAATCCAACGTGACGGAGGGCTGAATGTCAATCCTAATAAATCATCACTCCAAAACTCACCCAACCATTCAGCTTGATAAGATAATGAAGGTGTATTTTGTGCCATTACTTCTATGGCCATTGCATAAAGTCCTGATTTTGGATCTTCACTATATGGTGCATAATATGAATAAGGTCGACAGAGTTTTTGGTCTTCATTTATGGCTAAAGTTCTACCTTTCCCCCAATAGGGAAACATTCCAGCCCCAGGTCCAGGATAGGTAGCTATCCAGTCACCATCTTTTTTGTAATGGTCCTCCCATTTATAATCTTCAAAAACATTTTTGTATTTATCAAAGGTAGCTTGATCTGTTTTCATCCATTCCCACACTGCGGTAGCAACTGCCTCTCCATGGTATTTGGATCGCAAAAATACTTCTTGAGTTATTTCTTTTGTGAATTTATTTTCATTTTCTAAAGAAAGTGTATTAATTTTATAAAACAACTCAGCTGCTACTTCCGCAAATAATCTACTATACAAATATGTGTTAACAGAATTCACGACTGTAGGCCAATGGTATTCTTGGTTTTGATTTATAGAAGGAATTTTTAATCCATTATAAAGGTTTGAAATTGATTTATAACTAGACATGCCTGATACACAAGCTTCATAATTAGCAAGGCCTACATAGCCAAGTGAATTAGAGACAGGTCCCGGTCTATATCCTGCTGCATGTCTTTCTATTTCAAGCCATAGGGTATTCCATTCATGAATAATATTGTAGTCAAATTGATCTACACTTTTAAAATTGAGATTATTATCGCTATTAATATCTTTTTTGCAGGAAGAAAAAATCGCTATAATTATTAAGTAAGAGGTAATAATAGTTGGGAATTTAAACTTAGTGAACATATTGGTTTTATTTAAAATATTAATAATGGACAAATATATCCATTATTATTATAACTAGGTAGTTTTATTTTATTTATTTTATTATAATCATCTAATTTAAGTTTATTCAAAAATGAATCATGTTAGCACTGTTGCATCTTAGCGCCTCCAAACCATTTTATTTGTAATAAAGACAATACTAATAAAGAGCAAAACATAAGCTCAAAGATTTCAATTTTAGAGACTATATTATACAAATAAAAGGGAGAGTTTTAGAAAGTAGTAAAAGCAATGGGATTTACTACTAAACTTTAAAGTCACTCGAAGTCAAGAATCGTTTAATAGTGGTTTAGCTCTTATGAACTATTTTTAATTACACCTTGCAAAATTTCAAATATCTCTACCTAATTGGGGAATATCATTTCCAATAATTTTTAATTGCATGATTGACGCTATGCTTTTAGCTCTTTCTTTGAGTAGCGTTGTCTTCTCACCTGTAAATAGTTCTTCCACAGATACATAAAATAAGGATAGCCATCTCTCAAAATGGGCTGCTGTCATAGGATATCGAGCATTAGCCATTTGGTGTTTGGCCATAGGATTACCCGTATAATTGCCAGTATAAAAGAGCACGTTGTCCCAAAAATCATACATAACGGGCAAATGTTTTTGCCAATCTACGTGATCAAACATAAAGCCTATCATATCATCTTGTCTCACTTTGTCGTAAAAGCTATTCACCACGATTTCTATGTCCTGACGATTTTCTATATCCCTCATCTTAAATATTTTTTGATTGATCAAATTTGGTTGAATATACAGGAGCGCTGCAAATTTATCCCTTCGTCAGCATACACAAACTATCTTCGTCCGCATATACTTCATGCATGATATCTACAGGTATATCCTGTGATTCATATAGACGTAGTACATTGACATGATCTCCTTGCTTGTAAGTCACTTGACCCTTAAGCACCATCAGACGAGCAGGTATATTGGTTTTGTGCTGGTCTAGAGTCATGCCTTTCTTAAATCCTATAAATATGGTTTTGGAAGCTTCGCCTTGATAGTACAACTTTGCTACAGGCTTTGTGGCTGCCATTAATTTTTCTTCAATTTCCTGAATGATTGTCATTTTACAAATCTTTTTTATTAAATAATCTGAGTGAAAACATATAGGGTAGCACAATCCATAACAACATAATCATTAAAGACACGAAAAGTCCTAAAGTAGTGCCAAACATTTTTTTAAATATTGCGCCTGTAAATCCCATCAATACGGCGACATCTACCTGGAGTAAAACTTGAATTCTCGCCAGGTCTATCGGATTGAAAGCTGCCAAAATGGCCATCGGTTTTTCAATGGGATAATCGGCGTATTGAAACATAAAAAACAAAACCAAACCATCATAAATCAGCGATAGAAATATCCATATCATGATCGAAAGCCCGATACCTCTCGCTTTGTCCCGCATCAATATAGCGCAAAGCATGGCTATGGATACGAAGATGGTGGTGATCAACATACCTGAAAAAATAACTGCAATACCCGTCATACTGGGGACAAAAAGTAAGACCGGCAGTCCAATCCCAATAAAAAAAGATGTATTTAAGGCTAATGCTAGTCCTAGGAATAAGGAAGACCATATCGCAGATCTTTTGACAGGTTGACTGACCAATAGTTCTATAAATTCCGCACTATTATACATGTATATATTGGCAAAGATGATAGATACCAAAGGAACCGTAAGCAGGATTATATTCAGCATAGACATGATCCCTTTGGACGTATTGTCCTCAAGGCTGAAGATGCTCCATGAGAATACACATAAAATCAATGTGTAGATCAATATGATTCTATTTTTCAGGATATCTAAGATGACAAACTTTGTAATACCTCTCATAACTTTAAATTTTTAAGCAGTTTGCTAATGGCTTTCGAAACCCTATTTTCATTGGTTTCTTCAAATAAAGCGGTGATCGTTTTATTGAACAAAACTTCAGATTCCTGCATAAAAATAATATCGGTCAGCATATCATCCAATTCACTGAGTAAATGGGAAGTAATAAGGATAAGCTTTCCTTTTTCTCTTTCTTGGATGATCTTATCTCTAAGTATTTCTGATGCTAAAGGATCTAGACCAGCCGTAGGTTCATCCAGTATAAGAACGGTCGGATTAAAAAGAAAAGCTATCGTGGCGCTTACTTTTTGGGTGGTTCCTCCGGATAATGTACGCATTTTTTTATCTTCCAAATGTCTCAGACCAAAGGATTCATAAAGATCCAGATCTTCTACGCCACTATAACATCTGATATCTCTGATCATATCGATCACTTGTTTGATGCTCATATTTTCGGGATATCTGCCTATCTGCGGCATATAACCTATGTCTTTTTTGTACTGAACCTCTCGATGAATATTTTTACCATTAAAATGAATAGTACCATGATCAGGTACTACCATACTCAATATACTTTTGATCATCGTGGTCTTACCACAAGCATTAGGACCAATCAATCCTATACATTTGCCTGCATCGAGCGAAAGAGACACATCTTTTAATGCCTGTGTTTTGCCAAATGATTTTGAAATATTTTTTAGTTCAATCATAATGCATAGGGTTTTATGACCGGTGTATTATCCTTAAATGCTTCAGGGGTAATACTTGGAATAAGTTTTTCTGTCCGCTCCAGTAATGTCACCATAAAACTTCTGAAAAGCAACATGGCAATCGGATTGTTTTCAATAATCACTGAATATAGACTGAGTGGATGAAAAGGTACATCTCCAATACCATCTCTGTCAAGATCATACCCTTCGTACTTGTCCCAATAATTATGTCTAAAAGAATTGAGTACCAAAGATCCATTTGTACTTACATCAAAGGTATTGTTGTTAAAATTATTCTCAAAGACTTCATTTTCCATACAGTTTGCCTGAATTTTGAGACTATATCCGTTTCCGCTGAATACATTTTTATGAATCAATATCCTATTAGCGCCTTCTAGAAAGAGGGCTGCGGTATTGTTTAAAAATTTATTGCCACGAATTTCAGCATCCGAAATTTCTTTTAGCAGTATTCCGTAAGAGGCATCTCCTGTACTGTTTTTAAATGTATTGCTATACATAACCACATGTTTGGTAAACATCACGGCTACGCCTGCTCCATTGCCATCAAAAATATTATTGATATAAGCATCATTATTTGAAAACATAAAGTGTAAACCATAACGAATATTAGCCATAGAAATATTGCGCCAAACAACGGAATGAGTCACAAATTCAAAATAGATGCCATCTCGGTGACCTTCTATATGGTTGCCTATGATTTGCAAACTATCTGATTTCCAGCAGTGTATGCCGTTACCAATCTGCTGTTCTTCCACACCGTAGGCTTTCAGTCGATTATTTCGGATGAGACAATGTTTGCCATACTGAATGTAGATGCCAAAAAAATTATTTTCCAACACATTGTCTTCAATGATGATGTGGTTACCATCATATACTTTGATACCACCGGGATCATTTAATGAAGCGAAACCTGAATTTTGCACTTGAAAGCCACGGAAAGTGACGCTGTCTGACTTAATAGAAACTACTTCATACTTTTTGTCACCATCTATGACGGGGAGATCTATGCCGATCATTACGAGCTTTTTATTGATCACAATATTGCCTTCCTTGTATTTACTATGATGGACATAAATGGTATCATTATCATGCGCATTCAAGAGTGCAGACCGGATCTGTTTAAATTCTTTATTGGGTCCTACATGTAAAGTACGACTATGGACCATGGGAATAGTCACAAAAAACATTACTACCCAAAAGAAGTATTTATGTGTGTTGACAGTCATTAAGATTATTTACGCTGATTAATGGTAGCCCAATCAGTCTTTGTTGCTTCCGTTTTTATGAGATATTCACTGGCTTCCGCATCGGATTTAAAGGCTGCAATATTTCCCGCCATAGGACTTTTTAGTGTTCCCCCAGAGATATAGCTTGCATTCTCAGCAGGAATCAACTCATTATTACCCGTATAATCGTGCACAAAATGACTTTTTACCGCTTTATCGGGATTTTCTTGTTTAAATGCTACCATACAAGATATGTCATCAAACTTAAATATTCTCCCCTTGGATGTAATCAGTTCGGCGCCAAAATGTCCGTCTGAAATATTCATTTTACAAAACGCACAAGTATCTTTGTTCAAAAGAATTGGCTCAGGCCCTTCAGGTGTACAGGACAGTAGAAATAGGATCGGAAGTATCCAAATAGCTGTTTTTGGCTTAGACTTTATGAATTTATTCAATAATCCAGCTTCAATGACATATACAGTAGCTATCAATACTCCACCCAATAATAACAGCCATCCCCCAATGTCCGGAATGGAATAGGCCCCGAAGTTGAGCAATTGTTTGAAACCAATTAATGGCGGCTGATAGGCCATACCTGGTACTATGATAGCAGCCGTAGGATCTAGATTGTGTCCATACTCATACTCCCATCTCCAGAAATCATACATTGCTAAAACACCAAATAAACCAAAAAAGATGAGTAATATCAGTACACTTCTTTTGCTTTTTAAATATGCTGAAAAAAGAGCCCAAAGACCAAAAAAACCGATAATATATGGCAAGACTGTAAATTCAATAAACTCCTCTGCATGAATGGTTTTCATCCCGATGTAGTGATTGAGTCCGTTGATGATATCTACATCTCCGCCCATTCTATTGGCATAAATATGTAGCGCCAAGCCCTCGGGATACTGTGGGGCATCTAGCTCAATACGCCATATAGGAAAAACAATGGCTGACAAGATGCAAATACCTGATAAGATCAGCATGGGGACTGAATATTTAGAAAAAGTACTCATGATATTTATTTTTTGAATGTAAAAAAGAAGGTATTGTGCTTTTACCTTAAGTAAATTGGATGTCAAAATAATATTATTCTTAAAGCTACTAGCCGCTGCGGCGAATGTTTTAAATCGATACTACTGCAATACAACTTCTTTTTATTTATGTTTACTAAGAAGTAAAGCCGTCTCTTTTTGAACAAAAAGGGAACAGGAAGACAAATCTTACTGTTCCCCTTTGATAAAAAAATGAAAAAACCTATTTATTTGACGGGTGTCTCTGGTTCAGTTGCTTTTTTTCCTACGTGGAATGTTAAAGGCACTTTACTACCTGCTGGAGAGACTCTCACATAACCTTGCATTTCTTGGTGTAATGCGCTACAGAAATCTGTACAATAGATAGGCACAATACCCACTCTGTCCGGTACCCATTTTAAAGTTGTGGTTTCACCTGGCATGATCAGCAATTCAGCATTGTTGGCACCTTTGACACCAAATCCGTGTGGTACATCCCAGTCTTGTTCCAAATTGGTCACGTGAAAATATACTTCATCACCTAGTCTGATGCCTTCTATATTGTCAGGGGCAAAGTGAGATCTGATAGCGGTCATATATACATGGACCTGATTACCTTCCCTTACCACTTTAGCTTCAGCTTCTCCTTTGGCGACTCTTGGGTGTTTGTTTTCGGCAATTGGATATATCTTTAGCTGTCCATTATTTCTGATCAGGTCGGCTGGGGCGGATTGTGCGTAATGTGGCTCTCCAATAGTTGGGTAATCCAGGATCATTTGCATTTTTTCGCCACTGATATCAAATAACTGAGCACTCTGAGCTAATTCAGGACCTGTAGGGAGATATCTGTCTTTAGTTATTTTATTGTATGCTACCAAATATTTTGGTGATGGTTTTCTGGTATTTCCGCCCGGGATACTTAAGTGACCTACAGAATAAAAAGTAGGTACTCTGTCCACAACGGTTAAATCCTTGATATTCCATTTTACAATTTCGGAAGACACAAAAAATGAAGTGTATGCAAATCCTTTACCGTCAAACTCCGTATGTAATGGCCCAAGACCTGGTTTTTTTACTTCACCATATAAGGCTTCTTCATATTTTACAATAGGAATACCTTCATATTCTCCATCATAAGCCTTATTGGCTATGGCTTTTTGCAATTTATCAAAGCTAAAGACAGGAAGAACTGCAGCCAACTTACCACTACCTACGATGTACTCACCCGTCGGGTCCACATCACAACCGTGAGGTGACTTAGGACATGGAATCATATAACAGATATCTTTCAATTCTGTCACATCGAGTACGATCACTTCATTTTTGATAGTTGAGGTACCTGTATGCGACGCTTCGTCCCAAACATTATGTGCATATTTGACTTTTTGTTTTACCCCTTTACCTGCTTTGAGATACTCTTCCGCTTTTTTCCAGTTGACAGCCATGATAAAATCCTTATCCTTTTGCGATGCATTTACTTCTAGCAAGGTATTGGCCTGTTCTGTATTGTAACAAGAGAAGAAAAACCATCCGTGAGATTTGTCTCTACCGCAACGAGCAAGGTCAAAGTTGACACCTGGTGTTTTGAGTTGGAAGGCTATATTCATTTCACCCGATTCTTTGTCCACACTTACAAATGAAATGTGGCCTTTAAAATTCTTTTTGTAAGAATCGATTGGAACATCTCCATCTGCGTCATCTGGTGGTACAGAAAATCTTGTGCCCGCAACGATATATTCAGAGTTTTCAGTACCAAAAGGTGAACTGTGGTTTCCAGCACTATTGGGTAATTCCAAAATCTCTGCCGTTTTAAATGTTTTTAAATCCACTCTAGCTAGTCTTGGTGTATTATTGGCATTGGCAAAAGCCCATTTTCCATTGATCTCACCAGTAGTTTGAGATAACTCTACGTGGTGGAGGTCATCCCAAGGCACAAAACCATGAGATGTATTGAGCATTGGTTTCGTCTCTTCACTGTATCCCCATCCTTTTTCAGGGTCTACAGAAAATACAGGGATCACTCTAAAAAGACGTCCACTCGGAAGTCCGTACACAGACATCTGACCACTGAATCCGCCACTGACAAAATTGTAATATTCGTCATATTGGCCAGGAGCTACGAAAGCCTTTACACTTGAGTCACCCATAACTGTAGTCCCTGCATTTTTGGGTCGACATGAAATAGAAAACATCAATATACCCGATAAGAGTATAAACGTAAATATTTGTTTGGTTTTCATTCTACTTTGTTTTAAGGTTGATTTATTTTACGCCATCATTTTTACGCATAAATTCTAAGATGTTTCTCGCCTCCTCATCTACAAGACTTTGATTAGGCATTCTTACAAGACATAATTCTAATTGAGCTTGTAGCGCTGGGTCTTTGTCAATCATTGGGTCAGGATTGGTAATGAAATTCATGATCCAGTGACTTGTTCTCCTTTCAGTAACACCTTTCCATCCCGGACCTACAAGTTTCTCTTCACTAAGCTTATGGCAAGATGTACACTTTACACCAGCAGATTTTTCTCCTGCAGCTGCAAATGTTTCGTTAAGAGTAGCATCAACTTTTACATTGTCTGCATTAAATTTGCCTTCGCCTCGAGTAGGGTCATAACTAGATGGTTCAGATGGTTTTACATCAGGAGTTGCTGGTGTTTCAGCAGCAGTTTCTGTTTTCGGAGCTCCACCGCCACATGCTATGAAAAATCCAAAGGTTACAAATGCTAAAAGAATTTTAATGTTTCGCATATTTTTATGATTTTATTGTATCACAAAGGTCAGATCCTGTAGATTATTAATTTATGACTGTAATCATAAATTTAAATTTTATGTACGTATAATTCATGTGACGGATAATTAATATGATTGTAATCTTTGGAGATAGGTTTTAAATATGATGTCAGAGCTTCGACAACAATATTTAATATGTTGTATTATTAAACTAATATATAAGAACTAATTTATTAAGTTTTATTATTAATAGTTATAATGTTATCTCTTAATCTTTCTAAAATTTACTTTCCATCAGCTTTTCATTGAAAGTTGTGCTAAGAGTATGTTTAAAAATTTTCTTAGTTGCTAATCAATAGGTTATGGTTCTGGCGATA